>JBBTQM010000001.1:0-15702 GCA_038065675.1 Patescibacteria group bacterium
TTTGTACTGAACGAAATGAGTCGTAAGCGATTCTTACTTCACGAATTGCGGAATTGGAAACGCCAAAAACAAGCGATAATGACACCAATAAAAGAAATGCCACGGCGGTGATTGCGGCTTGACCACCTTGGGCAGTTGTTAGTTGGTAGTTTTTTCGGCCCGAGGCCGATCCGCCTTGGGCGGAAATTTTTAGTCCATGATTCATGGTTCTATGTTTTATGTTCAATATGCCCCCCTAGTAACCGCGCTTCCGTAAAAATTAGCCGACCGGGAATTACCGGAACGGGTATCGCGAATAGTAAGTTCCATTTTAATTAGCGTGCTTCTTGCCGTCGTCGCTTGCCGGAAAATAATGCTATCAAGCAAAATATTAGTCCCGGTAAGCCCCCTTATCAACCCCCCCGTCTATTAAACGCAGACTGTTATCGCTAACATAAAATTCAACGGTTTTCGGATTGCCTAACTCGTCTGTAGTGTTGAGAGTAAGGCGCCCGGGATTTGAGTTTAAGGTCGTGTTTGGCAGATTAACGGACGAGGCGAAACGTATTTCTTTTATTATTCGTTCAAGGGAGGCCGTGCCGCTTTCGCGAATATCGCCGTAAGATTTGGCCTCAGAAAATGTGCGCGTAAGAGAAAGCGTGGATTGCACCGAAATGACGGCGAGAAGCGCGACCACGGAAACATAAACTATGAGTTCAAGGAGCGTATAACCTCCGTTTTTACGAGAAAATTTCATATGTTGGAAATATAAAACTCAACCGATTTCGTCGTCGTGGCGGCGCGAGAGAGCCATGAAACGTTCATAATTATTTTTTTTGTGCCGCTGTCGTAAGCACCGGAAGACGCGATATTGCCGTTTCCGTCCCTTGCGACATCGCGAACGGAAAATGTTCTGTCAAATAACCCATCTATGGAAACAACCCCGGTTGTGGTCGCGAATTTATTCGTGCTTGTTGAAAATGACAGCCTGTAAACCGTCGTCGTGGACAATAACGAAATATTTTGCCATAACGAATCACGCATTGACCGAACGGCTTCGGCTCCTTCAGAAAGGATAAACCCCGCTTGTGCCGTCCGAAGCGCCCGCTCCGACGCTTCAAGGGAACTTTTAGCAACGGAAAGAACACCGAAAATCGAGAGAGTAACTATGGCCGAACCGACAATGATTTCAATAAGGCTCCATCCGCAATTTTTTTTTCTTCCTTTAAGGCGCATAAATAAATTATATCAATAATGCGAAGCTACCCCGCTTTGAAGAATAGTTATGACCTTTTTTTTAGATGGATTTGCCTTGGAAGAAACCTCAATCGTGCCGTATTGAGAAGTCTCGCCGGTAAGCTGTTCAAAGAGAACATCACTGCCGCCCCCGGCAAGAGAAATCAAGGAAATGGAAACTGTCGAATCAAGAGGTATTTCGCGATTATCGGGCGATGGTTCGCTCCAGGCGACGCCCTTGAAAGAAACCGCGCGCGCGGTTTCAAAATGAACGCCGTATTGCGACGAACCTTTTGAAGAAACCGCCGCGCTTCGCGCGTCTTTAAGAAACGAAACCAGGAGGGCGGCGGAAGAATTGACCGCTTGCGCTTCGCGAAAAGAAGAAAAAGGGACGGCGACAACCGCGGTAAGTATCGCGAGTACGGCGATGACGATTAAAATTTCAACCAACGTTAGCCCGCTTTTTGATTTAATTTTTGCCATGGTGCTTTTTGAAATCATTGACACGTGTTTACACATTATTCATCAGCGAATACATGGGCGTAATCATGGAAACGGCAAAAAACCCGACTGCGCCGCCGACGATAATCATCAGGACCGGCTCAACAATGGTTGAAAGGTCGCGCGTAGCGGAATCGACTTCTTCTTCGTAAAATTTCGCCACATCGGCAAGCATGTCGGAAAGCTTCCCGGTTTCCTCTCCGACCTCCATCATCTCCCCGACCATGACCGGGTAAAGCGAAGTTTTTTCCCTAAACATTTGGGAAAGCGGCGAGCCTTTTTCAACTAAAATTAGGGCTTCATCAAGCGTTTCTTTGTAAAATGAATTTTGGAGAACATCTTTAACTATGGAAATGGCGCCGGTAATCGGAACTCCGGCAACAATAAGAGAGGAGAGGGTCCGCGTAGTGCGCGCGGTGTTCACCTCTTTAACAAGACTGCCTAAAACAGGGAGGCGAAGCAGGACAAAATCAAGAGTTCTTCCCCCGATTTTTGTTTTAAGAAAAAGAAAAAACAAAAATAGGGCGGCCCCAAGAAGCGCAAGGAAAGAAACTGTGTAATTGGCAAGCAAGTCGCTTATCAAAATAATTGTTTTTGTGCTCACCGGCAATTCTACTTTTAATTCCTTGAACGTTGATGTGAGAGTTGGAACAACGTAAATGAGCATAAGAATTCCTATTCCTACAATCGCGGTAACCACGATGGCGGGATAAATGAGCGCCCCGCGGACTTTCCTGATTAAATTATAGCTTTGCTCAAGATGAGTGGCTGTTTCATTGAGCGCCTTAGCGAGCCCGCCGGACTCTTCCCCCGAACGAACCATGGCGATGAAAAGCGGCGAGAAAATTTTAGGATGTTCCGCGAGAGACTCGCTTAAAGTTTTCCCTTTTTTTACATTAAACGAAAGACTGGCTATGACGAGCTTGAATTTTTCATTGGCAGTCTGTTTTTCCAGAATTTCAATGGCGCGAGAAAGGGCGAGCCCGGCGGAAATCATTGCTGAAAGATTTCTGGCAAATACAATTTTTTCGCGCAAACTTATAAACGAAGTTATGAGATTGATTTTTGCCAGAATTTCCAGTATTTTCCCTTTTTGGAGCGATTCGGCGGAAAAAAGCATGAGCCCTTCTCCGCGTAAATCGCGAGCTAGAGACAATTTATCGAAAGAATCTCGAACTCCTTCAATTATTCCTCCTTCTTTATTTCGCGCCTTAAACGTGAACTGCATAAATAATTATTGATTAACCGCCCCCATAACTTCTTCAATGCTTGTAATGCCGCTTGCGATTTTAAATATGCCGTCTTCAAGCATTGTCATCATTCCCTCTTTTTTTGCCTGCGCTTCTATTTCGTCCGAGGTAGAATTTTTAATGATTAGTTCCTTTATGGCCGGGCTGACATTCATTACTTCATGAATGCCTATGCGGCTTGAATATCCATCATCTTCCCCTTTCCCTTTGGCGGCGCGATAAAAAGGAATCTCGCCCCAAGTTGCGACGGGAGAAACGATTTTTTCAGCCTTGAGAAATTTAAGGACCCGCTCAAGGTCAACTTTTTCTCCCAAGGCGGAGAGTTCCGCCTTCGTCGGCAGATATTTTTCTTTTGTGGAAGAAAGTTTCCTGACCAACCGCTGGGCGATTATCACGTTTAAAGTGGAAACTAAAAGAAATGGTTCTGCCCCCATGTCTATAAGGCGCGGGATAGCGCCGGCGGCTGAGTTTGTATGAAGAGTGGAAAGGACCAGGTGGCCGGTTAAGGCGGCATTGACCGCAAGCGTCACTGTTTCGCTGTCTCTGATTTCACCGACCATTATAATGTCGGGGTCTTGGCGCACCAGAGACCTTAACCCGCTTGCGAAAGAGAGGCCTATATCCGGCTTAACCTGCGTCTGGTTAATTCTTTTCATCTGATATTCAACCGGGTCTTCTATGGTTGAGATGTTGACGTCGGGCGTATTTAAAATATCAAGCATAGTATAAAGAGTGGTTGTTTTGCCGGAACCGGTAGGGCCGGTAGCCAAAATCATTCCCGTAGATTGAGACAACGCCTGGTGCAAACGCTCCAAATCCTCTCCGTGAAAACTAAGCCCTTCCAGGGTAAACCCCGAAGAAGATTCGCGCAAAAGGCGCATTACCGTTTTCTCGCCAAAGTATGTCGGGAGAGTTGAAACGCGGAACGATACGCTCTCCCCTTCCCGCTCAATTTTGAAGCGGCCGTCCTGCGGCAAACGTTTTTCGTCAAGCTTTAGCCCGGAAAGAACTTTTATGCGCGCAGAAACTCCGGTTGCCGCCTCTTTAGGAAGCGTCATGGCATCACGAAGGATGCCGTCGATGCGATAACGAATAAGTAAATCTTTTTCTTCCGGCTCAATATGAATATCCGAAGCGTCTAAAGCGATGGCGTGGGAAATAAGGGCGTCAACGATGCGCACAACCGGCAAGTCAACCGCGGCTTTTTTAAGAGATTCTTCCGATTCATCCGAATTATTTGCCTCTTTTTTCAGCGCCTCGGCTTCTCTTTTAATTATGTCGTCATATTCCGCCTTCAGCGTCCGGGTATATTGCTGAAGAGTGTTTTTAATGGATTCCACGTCAGTAAGGCGCGGCAAAACTCTTAACCCGACTTTCTTTTTCACAAAATCAATGGCTGAAAGGTCGTTCGTATCAAGCATTGCCACTTCAAGCTCACCGCCGCGTTTGCGGTAAGCTACAATATTGTGATTGCGCGCAATCGGCTCCGGAATAAGTGAAAGTATTTCAAAGTCTATTTTCTCGTTTTTCAAACTGACGAACGGAATACCGACCACGTACGCCTGAAGACGCCTAAAATCGTTCTCGGAAAGTTTTCCTTCCGAAACCATAAATTCTCCGAGGTCTATTTTTTTTATCTTGGCTTGTTTTTCGGCTCGCTCAATGTCGGCGGCGGAAATAATCCCCGAATCTTTCAAAAATTTTTTAAACTGTTCCTCGCTGATGCGCATTATCTATAAGTATATAATAGGTTTCTCTTACTAGATAAGCCCCGATTGTTCCAAGATGGAAAACCGCCGTGCTTGCTGTTATCATTTACCCATGGAAAAGAGAAAAATATTGGGAGCGGTGGCGGTAATAATAATGTTAACGCTGCCAGCCGCAGTTCACGGCGTACTCTTTCGCAATTTAAAATTGGGCGACCGGGGAAAAGACGTGCGCGAACTCCAAAAATTTTTAAACAGCGACGCCGACACGCGGGTGGCGGAAACGGGCGCCGGGTCGCCGGGCAATGAAACCGATTATTTCGGCGCAATGACGCAAAAAGCCGTGATTAAACTCCAGAAAAAATACAGCTTTGATATTTTAACGCCAGCGGGAGCCTCTTCCCCAACCGGAGTAGTCGGCTCATACACGCGCTCATTTCTTTCAAAATCAAAAGCGGATACAGAAAAATTGGCCAATTCGCCTTCCGACAGTAAAGAAATTCCCGTCATTACCTCAATTTCTCCAACAGTAGTCACAAAAAGCACCGAGGAAGTCGTAATCCGCGGTTCCGGTTTTACGGCGGCCGGGAATTCGGTACTGATATCAAGCGAGCCAAGGAATGACTATGTTGGCATCGCCTCCCCCGACGGAATAACCTTGCGAATAAATTTTCATTTCTCAACCGGCGACAAGTTAAAAGAGCAGGCGCTAAACGCAAGCGCCGGCGCGAAGAAAAATTATGCCGCGGTGGTAACGGCAATAAGCCAAAACATTAGAGAGAGGGTAAACTCCTCGGGGAATGCGCAAATTCCCGTATTAATAAGCGTCGGGAACAAGAACGGAACCAGCGCGTCGTATCGACTTCTCGTTGATGTAACTGCTATTCTATTGGATACGGGGAACTAAACGCCATGGAGAAAAAAATTTCACAAGTCGGGCTACTTTTAACGGCGCTTTTTTTAGTGTCATTCGTGCCGTTAAAAACGCTGGAATACGCGGCGGCGCAGGATGCCGGCGGAGAAACACCGTATGGCGGTATGCGTAATATGACGCTTAATTGCACCTGCACTTCAAACAATCTTGTGTACATTAACGACTATGCGTCCGAAAGTACTCTAAAGCTGGTAAATGATTCCTCGTCCAGAATATACGCAAACAACAACGCTCTTTACGCCCAGTATCTTCTTGGAACATACCAAAAAAATTCCGGGCAATGCGAAATACTTGTGGCGGAAGAATGCGTGGAAATGACGTCCGACGGACTCATGGGCACCCAGCCGGGGACAGGGACTTCGCGCATAGACGACCCATATACGCAAAGTTAAACGAGTTTGACTTTTTTTTGAAACCAAGTATCATTTACCCAGTAACTCCCGTTCCGCACGAGGGGTTTTTTTGTTAAATTAACGAGCAAGGCGAGTAAATTGTTTAGCAAGAAGGATGTATCTTACTAAAAACTTCCGCCCAAGGCGGATCGGCCTCGGGCCGAAAAAACTAATAACTATAAACTAATTCCATGCTAGACCTAAAAGTAATGAAGTCGGCGCTTGAACAGCTTGAGGAAGAGCGCAAAATACCAAAAGAAAAAATTATAGACGCCATAGAACAGGCTCTTGCCGCCGCCTACAAAAAAGATTACGGGAAAAAGGGGCAAATTGTCCGTGCCAAGTTTGACCTTGATTCCGGCAAAACCGAGTTCTACCAAGTAAAAATCGTAGTTGATGAATCTCTTGTGCGCATGGAAGAAGAAGGCGAGGAGGAGGAAAAACCGGCCGAAGGAGAGCCCATTGATGAACGCGCGAGATTCAATCCGGAACACCATATTCTCATCAATGACGCCAAAAAAATAAAAAAGGATGCCAAATTGGAAGATGAAATAATTTTCCCGCTTGAAGCCAAGGACGATTACGGGCGCATTGCCGCCCAAACGGCCAAACAGGTTATCATTCAGCGCATCAGGGAAGCGGAACGTTCTTCCGTTATAGGCGAATTCGGCGAAAAACAAGGGACGGTTGTGTCCGGGATCGTCCAGCGCATAGACCGCGGCAATGTTTTTATGGACCTTGGGCGCACGACGGGGATACTTTCCTTTGACGAGCAAATCCCGAACGAACGCTACAGGCAAGGGGAGCGCATCCGCGCCTATCTTTATTCGGTGGAAGAAACCCCGCGCGGCGTAAACATCCGCCTTTCGCGCACCCATCCTAAATTTCTGGAAGAACTTTTCCGCCAAGAAGCGCCGGAAATCGCAAACGGCGTGGTTGAAATAAAATCAATCGCCCGCGAACCGGGCTCACGCTCAAAAATCGCCGTAATGTCGCGCGACAGCCATGTTGACCCGGTCGGCTCATGCGTTGGACAGCGCGGCGTACGCGTTACAACCGTCATGAACGAGCTATCGGGCGAAAAAATAGACATAATAGAATGGTCGGAGGACCCGAAAAAATTCGTATCCGACGCCCTATCCCCCGCCAAAGTCCTTGCCGTAACGCTTGATTTGGAATCACGCCACGCGAAAATAACAGTTTCCGAAGACCAGCAATCGCTTGCCATAGGGAAAGGCGGACAAAACGTACGCTTGGCGGCAAAATTGACCGGATACAAAATAGATATTTCTTCTTCTTCGGGAGAAAACATAGCTGAAAGCGACGGGAACACGGTTGAGGTGGAGGAAGGAAAAGAGTAACTTTATAACCGTACCCATCTTTTGCAAAAAACCGCGGTACGCCTTACACTGACACTATAAATCGGCTTTGCCCGCATCTTTAACCAAAAACTAACAACTAAAAACTAATCCAATGAATCCTGTTAGAAGTTCACCTAAATTTATTGATTTGCTATACTTCTTACGCGAATCCGCCTGCGGCTTCTATAAATATTAAAAAATTATTAGAATTTAACTTCTAACAGGATGAATCTTTGGCACGATATCAAACCCGGAACAAAAGAAAGTTTAAACGTAATAATAGAAATTCCTAAACTTTCGCGCATAAAATACGAACTGGACAAAGAAACCGGGCTTATTATTTTTGACCGCGTCCTTTATTCGCCCATGCATTATCCGGCAAATTATGGTTTTGTGCCGCAGACGCTCTGGGAAGACGGGGACCCGCTTGATGTTTTGGTTTTGGGGCATGAGCCGCTCGTTCCGGGGTGTCTGATAAAAGTACGCCCCATAGGAGTTCTTGAAATGAACGACTCCGGGGAGGATGATGCAAAAATACTTGCCGTTCCAGAAAAAGACCCCAGATTCGGCAAAATAAATTCAATAGAAGACATAGAGCCGCATTTTCTTGACGAAACCAGACATTTTTTCCAGGTATACAAGGAATTGCAAAAGAAAAAAGTGGTTGTCGGCGAATGGATGGGGCGCGACGAGGCAATCAAAATAGCCGAAAAGTCCATGAAAGACTATGCGGAGAAAATGGCTAAATAAAAGACGTTTTTAAAAATTATCAACAGGCCTCCTTGATTGTGGGTTTTGTTGTATAATGGGAAAGTTATTATAAATAATACAAAGTTAAATATATGAAAAAACTATCAGCAAGCATCGGGATAGGAGCGATTTCGCTTCTTTTTGCGGGGATAGCGTTGGCGCAAACGAATGCCACGGTTCCTACGGCGGCAACAAAAGCCGCGCAGGTTAAGGAACAGGCAAAAGAAAAATTAAAAAGAGCCGCCGTAAAAAAGCCGGATACGCGCCCCCTGGAAGCGGCAAAGAAAAACGCCGTGGAAAAACGAGCGCAGGGACTTGTCACAAGTTCGGAAAAAATAATCGAGAACACGGAAAGGCAAATCGTCCGCGCGGGCGAACTCATCGCCAGATTTGAAAAGAAAGGCGCGAACGTAACCGAAGCAAAAAAACACGTTGGGCTAGCGAAAGCAAAAATCGCGGAAGCAAAAACCAAGCTTGAGGAAATAAAAACCGCCGTTAAGGGAATCTCCACGGCAACAACGCCACGCGACGCAATAAAGGCGGTTCAGGACAAAGTCGCCGAACTCCGCGCTATCATTAGGGAAGGCCACGGCCATCTTGTGGAAGCAATTTCTTCCCTAAGAAACGCCGCGGGTCTCCGCACTAACGCAACAACCACTCCGGCGCAATAGGACAATAAATAAATTATAAAAGTTAACCCGCAATAATTATCATGGAACAAGAAACACAAGGGAAAGCGCCGCTCATTGGAGCAATTATAATAATTGTCATCATTCTGGTTGGAGGATTTTATCTCTGGAAGAAAAGCGCCGGTACGGAACCATCCTCGTCGCAGGCCGGGACAGAAGATGTCGCCGCGCTGGAACAGGCCGCCGCCGCGCTATCAACCGACGAACTTGATGCGGGGCTCAAGGATATAGAAACCGATCTTCAGTAAAAATAAATGTCCGCCAAAAAACAAACGCCCTAAAATCGGGCGTTTGTTTTTTGGCTCCGTAATGATAAACTCCTTGTTTATGACTCCCGTTAGAAGTTCACAAAATTTATGTTATTAACAAAAGAAAGCGAGTGAACGCGCCTAACGGTTTCATTATCAGTTTTAAAAACTTTAGAAACTAACTTCTAACAGGATGGACGTAAAAATCAAAAAACTCCCGAAGTCGCTCATAGAAATAACCGGGGAAATACCCGCGGAAAAATTCGAAAGCGCGCGCGAACGGGCGATAAAAGAACTTTCTTCGCATGTTTCAATAGACGGCTTCCGCAAAGGAATGGCCCCGGAATCGGTATTGGAAAGAAAGCTCGGGGCAATGGCGATTCTTGAAGAAATGGCGCAAATATCTTTGGGAGAAGCGTACCCGGAAATAGTTTTAAAAAATAAACTCGACGTAATCGGCAATCCCGAGATTTCAATCACAAAAATCGCCGCAGAAAACCCGCTTGGATTCAAAATTATAAGCGCCATAGTTCCGGGTATAGAACTCCCCGACTATAAAACAATCGCGAAGGAAGCGGCAAAGAAAAAAGAGCCAGCCGAAGTATCCGATAAAGAAATAGATGATTTGCTTTTGGAACTGCGAAAATCCCGTTCCATCAAGGATGAAAAAAGCGGCGAACAAATAATACCGGAACTCTCCGACGAATTCGCGCGAACGCTGGGCGGTTTTGAAAACGTTTCGGCTCTTAAAGATAAATTGCGGGAAAATATGAAAATGGAAAAAGAATACCGAGCCAAAGAAAAAGTCCGCCTATTGATGGCGGATGGCATTGCCTTAAAAACCGAGGCCGAAATTCCGGAAATTATTTCCCTTTCCGAAACCGGAAAAATGATTTCCAGAATTAAAGACGATGTGGAGAAAATGGGCATGAAATTTGAAGATTATCTTAAAAATATCAAAAAAACGGAGGATGAAATGGTGAAAGAATGGCTGCCGGAAGGAGAAAAACGCGCCAAAATAGAACTCGCTCTTATGAAAATAGCCGAGAAGGAAAAAATTAAACCAACCGAAGAGGAGATAGAAAAAGAAATTAAGCACGTGCTTGAGCACTATAAGGAGGCAAAAGAAGAGCGCGTGCGCGAATACGTCGCCTCACTCTTAATCAAAGAAAAAGTATTTGAGTTCTTAGAAAATCAATGAGTGACCGAAAGTGAGTGAATATGATTTTCTTAGTCCAGCCGTATTTTTGCCACAATTAAAAATTAACAGCGCGTACGCCAATAAAAAATATTTGAAATATATTTGTAAAATACGGTCTGCGGTTTAGAGAAACAAAAGTAATTCCTTTTTTTAATTTATTTGTTTACTTTTGTTATTCTAGTATTTTGCAAAATACTAGAATATAAAATGTCTCCCGAAAAAATGCGGTGGCTTAACCAAAAATAAAACGAAATGAAAACGGCCACCGAGGTGGCCGTAAAACACGCATTAGCGCGTCAGACCGGGAACTTGCCGATCTTCTGGGCAAAAGCGCCTATAACCGTTTTTTCTTCTCTGGAGAAATCGCGCGCTCCTTCCCTGCCGCGGTCATCCAAAGCCACCCTTAGGCGGGAAAACAGGTCAGACAAACTTCTTATGTTTGCCTGAAACTCGTTGACGCGATATTCGTCGCGACTGTCGTCGGGGGACAATATCGGCGTAGATTTTTCCCGTTCATTGAGTTGTTCGGCGATTTCTTTTACATGCCGTGCAACGAAGTAATCACCTGAATTCCGCACAGTCCCCCGACCATGGTCCCTAAAAACCGAGTACTCCGTCAAGGGCGGCTGCGGCTGGACATATTGAAGCGGATCTAGGCCGTCAACAAATAACTCGGCGAATGATAAATTGCCACGCATGGTCTTGAGCCGCTCTTCCCGTTCGGCAATAGTTTTTCCGACGGTTTTAACGATGAGGGAAAGAAACTTTAGAAAAGCGAAGTGTTCAACGGCTTCCGATAGGTCGCGGTCTTCTTCCACAAATTCCCTGAGTGAATTCTTGAAATCTATCCCCCAGGGAATACTGCCGGCAATTTCGTATTTTTTGTCGGCTATCATGTCTACAAGGACACCAGCCCTCGTAAGAGGGATGTAGCATATTCCGTCAGCTTGTCCCCTGTCACTAGCGGGGTAACATCCAAGCAAGCTTAAGTCCCGGCGAAGAACGAGAAAAAAGAACCCTGCGAAGCCTGAGACCAAAAGCATTCCCCTGTCGTTTCTGATATGTTCCGGCAAATATTTTTTTTCTACCGGGGAGCCAACAATCTCATGTAGCGGCTTATCAAGCCAGGGAACCATCGGCAGGAGCAGGCAGCACAAATGCCTGAGCGCTACCGCGCGGCTTTGCCTATCACGAAACATCCTAGCAGCTTTCTTGGCTGTGATGATGGCATTTGATACTTCGCTAATAGAGAACGGCTGAAAAACGGGCGTACCCATGTTACCTCCAAAGATAGAATAGATAGAATGTTTAAAAAGAACTTCGTTCTTAGCAAGGCGTACCTATACTAAGTAAACACATACTATGGAAGAAGCTAATTCGGGTCAAGACAATAAAAAGTCTTATAATTTATAGAAACAAAGCTAATGTTGTCGCGGCAATCGCGGCGGTTTCCGCGCGGAGAGTTGTTCCCCCCAAAGAAATCAGTTCCGCCACGCGTGCTTTGAAAAGTTCAATTTCTTTATCGCTCCATCCCCCTTCGGGGCCGATAAGAATTCCAAAGGTTGAATCGGGAGCGGGCAATTGATACCTGGAAGCGCCGCGGGGGTCACACACAAAAAGAGAAAATTTATGTTCTTTGAGCGCCTCGGGCACGGTAAGCGCCTCGTGTATCGGTGGAATTGTTGTGCGGCCGGATTGTTCAGCGGCTTCTATCGCGATTTTTCGCAAACGTAGAACATTGTATCCTTTTTTCTCGCCTCTCTCGGACAAAAGAGGAACAATATGGGAAACGCCCAGCTCCGTGGCTTTTTCCACGACCCACTCCAGCTTGTCTTTCTTGATAAGCGAAACAAAAAGCCAAAGATTTTTTCTCGGCATAATCCCCTTCTTCTTTTCTTTTATGCGCAGTACCGCATCCCCTTTACTTAAAGATTCTATTGTAGCGATGAATTCATCTCCGCGCCCATCAAAAATAACCACCCGGTTGCCCGCCTTAAACCTAAAAACATTGCGCCATTGGTTAAGAAGAGATTTATCTTCTATAACTTCAATTTCTCCGGAAATTTTACGACCAGGAATGAAAAATCGGTGGAGACGCATAAAATCAGTTTATAGTTTATAGTTGGTAGTTGATAGTATTAATTAAAAATACCATAAAACTGTAAAAATCAGGCATTAAACATGCACCGGATGCAAAAATATAATTTTCTGCTATACTTTCCCCCGTATAGAGTTTGGTATCACATTTACTAAAAATTAAAAACTGACAACTAAAAACTATGCTTATCCCAACTATTATAGAAAAATCCCAATTCGGCGAAAGGGCGTATGACATTTACTCGCGCCTTTTGAGGGACAGAATTGTGTTTTTGGGGGGTCTGATTGACGACCACGTCGCCAACATTGTCATTGCCCAACTTCTTTTTCTTGAAAACGAAGACCCGAAAAAAGACATCAAGCTCTACATCAATTCCCCCGGCGGAAATGTTAAAGACGGTCTAGCAATTCTAGACACAATGAATTTTATCAAACCGGATGTATCAACGATTTGTGTCGGTATGGCCGCGTCCATGGGAGCAATAATTCTCTCAGCTGGAGCGAGGGGAAAAAGGTTTGTCTTGCCAAACGCAGAAGTGATGATTCATCAGCCCATGGGCGGAACGGAGGGTCAAGCATCGGATATAGCCATCTCTGCAAAACATATTTTAAAGACCAAAGACACTCTAAGTAAAATTCTTGCAAAAAATACGGGGCAATCTCTGGCTCAGATAGAAAAAGACGTTGATCGTGATTACTATATGTCGGCCGAAGAAGCCAAAAAATACGGACTCATAGACGACATAATCAAAACCAGAAACGGAAACAAATAAGAGGCAATTCCACGCAAAAACCCCGCTGAAACAGCGGGGTTTTTGCGTGGTTGGACAATCCCCCTCCCCCTTGATACTATTGGGGTGTTAACTTATCAATTATTCTAAATTTTGCTTTCGAGGAATCCCTGAATTTACGGTTACGGCCTGTCTGCGTGCGAACACCTGCCGCGTAGCGGCATATGAACGCACAGGCAGGATGGATGGCGTCAGAAAAAATCTAATATCGTATGGATTGAATAGCCCACAAGTGTTCGTTTCCACAACCGAATAGGTTTGTTTCTTCGTAAGCGAAATTTTTCGCTTAAACATGAGCTTACAAATTGTATTGTTGATTGCCGGCGTTGCCGGTCTCGTTGGTATTCTACTCGGGTGGTTCCTGCGCCTCATAGTTTCCCTTGGCAAACGCGGCTCAATGGAGCTTGAAATAAAGCAGATGATGATTGCCGCGAAAGAAGAAGCTTCCAAAATAACAAATGAAGGAAATGCAGTGGTCGCGGTGAAAATGGAAGAGCTTAAAGAAGAAGAAAAAAGGAAAGAGACCGAATTTAAGAAAACAGAGGACCGCCTCATTAAAAAAGAGGAACTTTTAGATAGCCGACAACAGGATATAGACAAAGAAGTTGAAGATATTAAAGTAAAAATCGAGGACATAAAGAAAATCCGGGAAAAAACGGAAAAATTGGAGGAGGAAAGAAAAAAAGCGCTCGAAAAAGCCGCCGGTTTGTCGGAAGAAGAAGCCAAAGGCGAACTCTTGAAAGAGCTGGAAAAGACTTACGAAACCGACATTGCCGCCAGAATCCAAAAATTTGAAATGGCAAATGCCGAAAAATTGGACCGTAAAGCCAAAGATATTCTAGCGACGACCATACAGCGCTTGGCTACCTCTACCGCCTCGGAAGTTATGGTAACTTCCGTCGCAATCCCCTCCGAAGACATAAAGGGAAAAATAATCGGTAAAGAAGGGCGCAATATCAGGGCTTTTGAAAGAGCTTCCGGCGTTGAGCTTGTCGTTGACGACACACCGGGGCTTATCGTCATTTCTTCTTTTGATTCTGTCCGCCGCCAGATTGCCCGCGTCGCCCTTGAGCTCCTTATCGCCGACGGCAGGATACAGCCGGCAAAAATAGAGGAAGCGGTTGAAAAAGCGAAAGGCGAAATATCAAAAATCATCAAAGAAAAAGGCGAGCAGGCCATGTACGAATGCGGATTGTTCAATTTTGACCAAAAACTGGTTTCTATTTTGGGACGGCTTCATTTCAGGACAAGTTATGGCCAAAATGTTCTCCAGCATTCCATTGAAATGGCGCATATTTCCGGAATGCTCGCGGAGGAACTGGGAGCCGACGTTCAGGCCGCCAAAGCGGGAGCACTATATCACGACATCGGCAAAGCGGTTGACCACGAAGTTCAGGGCACGCATGTTGAAATCGGGCGAAAAATACTTGAGAAATTCAACATAGACAGAAAAATAATCCAGGCGATGCAGTCGCACCACGAAGAATATCCTTATGAAACGCTGGAATCGGTCATTGTCCAGACGGCGGACGCGATTTCCGGCGGACGTCCGGGCGCAAGGCGCGATTCCGTCGAGAACTACTTGAAACGCTTGCACGACCTTGAAGCTATCGCCTCATCGTTTGAAGGAGTAGAGAAATCATACGCGCTTCAGGCGGGGCGCGAGATAAGAATTTTTGTCAATCCTGAAAAAATGAACGACATTGAGGCAAGAAATATGGCCAGAAACATAGCCCTGCGCATTGAGCAGGAGCTGAAATACCCCGGAGAAATAAAGGTAAATGTAATTAGAGAAACTAGAGTAATTGAGTATGCAAGATAAGCAAATAACCAACAACTAACTACCAACAACACCACCAAAAAAACCAATAAAATCAAGATTTTAAGTTGTTTGTTGTGAGTCGTGGGTTACAAGTTGGCAAAAAATCCTTTCTTTGAAAGGATTTTTTGCTGTTCACACATTATCCCCCCCCTTGTTGCCTTAAAAAACCCTTGATATATAATGGTCTTCAGTTCATTTTAACGATTTTTTACAAGTGGTCGCATAATAATCAATATATAAACCATCATGAATAAAGCAGGAATCGTAGAGGCGGTGCACGAGAAACTCGGCACCACCAAAGTACAAGCAGAGAGCGTCGTAGACACGGTCGTTGATTCGATTGTTAATACGCTCAAGAAAGGAGACGAGGTATCAATTGCAGGGCTTGGAATCTTTACGGTAAAGAAAAGAGCGGCCCGCACGGCCAGAAACCCGAGAACCGGGGAAGCTGTTCAGGTAAAAGCCATGAACGTACCCAAGTTCCGTGCCGCGAAGGCATTGAAAGACGCGGTGAAATAAGAGCAGCGCTTCGCGCTCTCATATTTCGACTTCGCTCGGATGTCATGAAAATTTAATTTTCGCGCCACTCCTCGCTAGTCGAAATAAGCCGAATATTTTCTTTAACAAAAAACCGCCGTAAAGGCGGTTTTTTGGTTTTTAGAAACAGAATGGTACACTAGCAACGAAAGAAAAGCGGGATTAGTTAAATGGTATAACTCCAGTTTTCCAAACTGGTGTCGGGAGT
>JBBTQM010000002.1:0-1051 GCA_038065675.1 Patescibacteria group bacterium
TAACCACGTAAGCGTTTTTAGCGCCGGCCTTTATTGCCGCCTCAACGACCGCGCGGCGCTCCGTCGAAGTAACCCCGGCCGGAACGCTCACCATTACTTCGGGCTTAAAAATATTCCATGGCCCCAAAGCTTTCCTTATAAAATATCGAAGCATTGCTTCGGTAACGCGATAATCGGCAATAACACCATCCTTCATCGGAAGGTAAGTGATTATGTTGTCGGGGGTTTTACCGATCATACCCTTGGCCTCGCTCCCGACAGCCAAAATTTTTCCATCATCGCCGGAAACGGTAACAACCGACGGCTCGTTCAAAACGACTCCTTTCCCAGGAACAAAAACGAGCGTATTTGCCGTCCCTAAATCAATCCCGAGTTTTCTGGTGAAAAAAAACGCCATAATTTGCAATTACGCGGCAACACGACGAATTGAAACGCCCACTTCCCGCAAGCGTTCATCCAGATTTTCATACCCTCTATCAATGTTGTAGACATTGTGCACGACCGATTCTCCTTTGGCAATAATGGCGGCGATGACGAAAGCGAGGCCGGCGCGCAAGTCCGTACTTTCAAGAACCTTGCCTTGTAAGAGAGTCTCGCCTTTCACTCTGACACGGTGCATATCAAGGGCTTCTATTGAAGCCCCCATGCGTGAAAGCTGTTCCGCGTACGACAAGCGCCCCTCAAAAATTGTTTCAAATATCGTGCTCTCCCCCTTTGTCTGGGTAAGAAAAACAACCATCGGTGCCTGAAGGTCGGTCGGGAATCCGGGGTACTCATGCGTTTTTACCGATACGGCGCCGTATGTTTTCTGGGCTCTCGTTTTTTTGCCGCGCACGATAATTTCTGACTTTCCGATTTTCATTTGAACTCCGGATTCCGTGAGAAGTTCAATCAGTGACTCAAAATGGCAAGGATTGCAGTTGGTGATTGAAAGTTCGCGCGCGGCAAGAGCTCCCAGAATAAGAAAACTTCCGGCCTCAATGCGGTCCGGCATTACCGCGAACGGCTCCGGGGAGCCGCGGAGAAGTTTCCCGCCGGTGCCGTCTATATC
>JBBTQM010000002.1:1061-4025 GCA_038065675.1 Patescibacteria group bacterium
GCTTTTGTTTTAAATCTTTACATCATTTCTTCCGCCGGTGCCGTCTATTTCAATAGTCGTAGTTCCGGCACCTTTTATTTTTGCGCCGCCCCGCGAGAGAAATTCCGCAAGATGTTCTATTTCCGGCTCCATCGCCGCGTTTTTAATTGTCGTTTTACCGGAAGAAAGAGCGGCCGCCATCATGAAATTTTCCGTCGCCGTCACGCTTTGGTTTTTGAAAAATATTTCCGTACCTTTCAATTTTCCCGCGCGCGCCCGAACGACGTATATATCCCGCTCTCCCCGCCTTTCCATTGATACCCGCGCTCCCATTTTTTGGAAACTTTGAAGAAACAGGTCTATAGGGCGCACGCCAATGGAACAACCGCCGGGCATAGGAAAAGAAACCGAGCCAAAGCGCGCAAGATAGGGTCCGGTGACTACAATTGAAGCGCGGAGCCGCCTTGATATATCTTCCGGCATGTCGCCTCTGCGCATTTTGCGCGGGTCTATTTTTACGGAGTTTTCGCCAAAAAAAGAAACTGTGGCGCCGGAAAATTCCAATATGTCGCTCATGCGCTTAACGTCTTCAATTTTGGGAACATTTGTGAGGGTTATTGGACCGTCAAAAAGCGCCGAAGCAGCCATAAGCTTAAGGGCGGCGTTTTTGGCGCCGGAGATGCGTATTGAACCTGAAAGAGTTTTCTTCCCGCCCAGTCCGTCAATAATTAATTTTTCCGGTTTCGCATCTTGCATAGAGGAATTGTAATGCCTTGCTCCGCGAATGCAAAATCGGCACTCAATCCGGACAATTTTGTTTATTGACGCTAGACAATAAATGTTGTAAAAAGGATAAGGATATTCCTTAAACAATCGGGAGGAGAACCTCATGACAATCGGTCCCCGCTTTAAAGCCGTGGCGAAAGTCATTCTCGCCGCCCTTACGCTTATGCTTCTTTTCGCCCTTTTGCCTTCAGTTTTTTCCACCACGCCCACGTCACAGAAAGTCTGCGACAAGAAAAACATGTGTGTAAAGCCACATATCAAACCCAAAGACGGCAGGTGCGGGAATCTGGCGGACGTCGCTGATGCAGTCACCGAGTTCAATTTGAAAAATGACGGGAAGTTGGCCGCAAAAAGAATAGAAACAATCGACGACGATAAATGCATACTGATCGTCCACCTTTTCTACTCCCCTGCGCGCGGCAATTACGCCATGAAAAAAATGCAGGGGGAAAACGAAACGCCGGGCAATGATTTCCCTTTATTGGAAGAATGTATAACCGATTCGTATTTCACCCCAAAAAAGATTCGTGACTTTATGGATTTCATCGGGTCGCAAGAAGGAGTGGTCATCGTTGGGGTATCCCACGAGGAACCAAGCGGGGCAAAAGAGAGTTTCTGCGTGATTTACATGAGAGTCCCGGCGGAACCGAAAGAAAATAAAGAAACTCCTGCGCCCGCCAGGACTATCGAAGCCTCGTTCAAGCCTGACTGCATCAGGCAAGCGCGAGGCTTTTTCTTTTGCTAAAATTATACTTGATGAAAATTGTAGAGGTTATGCCGTTTTCCGGAAGCGGCGGAAGATACGGCGGAGAGGGTCCGCGGGGAATCTTGTCGTATTTCACCAAAAAAAATGTTGAAAAGGGGGCAATAGTGTCCGTCCCAATCAGAAACCGGGACACTTTCGGCGTTGTCGTGCGAGTGCTAGAAGCGCGCGAAAGCAAGAACTCCGCGCGGCAATTCCCCTACGCCCTTAAAAAGATAAAAAAAGTCTGGGAACCGGGAGTTTTTGATTCAGAGTTCATCGAAGCTGCGGAAAAAGTAGCGCGGTTTTTCGTTTCGTCATCCGGAGAAATAATAGAGCAAATCGTTCCTAAAATTATTTTTGAAAGATACGGCGACATCAAGGCTCCTAAAAAAACGGGCAACGGCAAAAATGAATTAAAGCTGGAAAAATTTGTTTTCCAGCGCGAGCTGGAAGAAAGAATTTCATTTTATAAAACCATGATACGCACAGAGTTCGCGCGCGGTAACTCGGTTTTTATAGCCGCGCCGACGATAGAGGCGGTTCTATTTTTCGCGGACGAACTTTCGCGCGGCATTGAGAATTATGTATGCGCTCTTCACGGCGGGCTTACCAAAAAAGAAACCGTGGGAAGATGTAATAAAATAACCGTGGAGGAACATCCTGTTTTAGTCGTCGGGACGCCTTCTTTTATTTTTCTCCATCGTCCCGATATGAAAACCTTTATACTGGAACAGGAATCGTCAGGGGCGTATAGAACTCAATCTCGCCCGTACATTGATATGAGGATTGCGGCGGAAATTTTGGGCACTGTACGAGGGCAGAAAATAATACTCGCGGATACCATTCTAAGGATAGAAACTCTCGCGCGCCACGAAGGGAAGGAGCTTCTTGAGCTCGCTCCGCTAAAATGGCGCGTGGAATCGCAGTCGCGTTCAAAACTTATTGACACGCGCGAGCGCGGCGGAGAATTCAAGCTCATAGACGACGAGGCGAAAAAAGAAATAAGGGAAACTCTTTTGAATAAAGGCCGGGTGTTTATTTTTACGGTTCGCCGCGGGTTGCGGCCGCTTACCGTGTGCAGCGACTGTGGCACCGTACTTTCCTGCGAAAGATGCAGTGTCCCTCTCGTCCTCCACGCGTCTGAAGGCAGTACGCGAATTTTCATCTGCCACAAATGCAAAGATAAAAAAAGCGCGGAAACGGCTTGCGGCGAATGCGGCGGATGGAGACTTAAGGCATTAGGATACGGTAGCCAAGGTGTCTTTGAAGAGCTTAAAGAATCTTTCCCCGGGGAAAAAATAATAATGCTGGACAAAGATTATGCTAAAACCGCGGTTCAGGCGAAAAAGAACGCCGGAGAATTTTTCGCGCAGGGCGGCGGGATTCTGGTCGGCACAGAGCTCGCTTTCCCATATCTCGAACGCGCGATTGAAACAGTCATTGTCGCGTCGGTT
>JBBTQM010000003.1:0-1035 GCA_038065675.1 Patescibacteria group bacterium
AGAGAGAATGAACGGCCGGATTATTTATTATCCAGTCATCGTCGTCCCAAAAAAGCTTGTTGTTCAGATTGACCGCATATAAAGAAAAACCGATGACGATCAGTGCGAGTAGCGGCCAGTTTTTCTTAATGAAACCCATACTAACGCGGATGCAGAAATTTTATTGCGGCAGCACAACGGTTGTTTTGCCGGAACATTGCTTAGTGAATAATTTCACATTGTTATCTATCAAACGGCCGTAAGTGATTGAAGCCGTCAGCTCGTACGCTTTGTATTTGGGATTCTCGGGCAACGAAACGCCTATCAAACTTTCCCCGTCTGGAAGCAAAAGGCTGGAAAAAAGATTCGGTCCGATTGACAGGCCATCGTTGGGAGAAACGACCCAATTTATCAATCTCCCCGGATGGTCAACGCCTTTATAAGTGAAGAGCGCGTCTTGATTATCATATATAGTCCTCGTCAGATATTTAATTTCGCCTTTGAGTTCACACGAGGCCTCGCCGCTTAATTGTTCCCATAAGCTTGGCGAACCGGACGGAGTCAGCCTCGGAGTCGGTTTTGGACTTGCCTGCGGTGAGCCTGCCGAATCCGGCGATGGAGACGGGCTGACGGAAATTGACGGCGTTGGCGATGAAGAAGCGCTTAAATCGCCAGAATCATTTCTTGCAAAATAAAAAACAGCCGCCCCGGCGATGACAATACTGATAATAACCAGAATAAAAATGGGTTTTTTAACCATGGGCTCATTTTATCAAAATTCTCTCAAAAATCAAAACCCCCTCCAAATGGAGGGGGTTTTGTCGTGATCCTGCCTACCGTCCCGAATGCCCTGCGGGCAAACGGGATCCTCGATTTCTCTACCCTCTGCAAGGTAGGGTGAGAAATCGGGACATAGTTAGGAGAACCATCGGGAGTCCGGTTTACCTCTGGAAGGTCGGACCGGTGGCCGGGAGACTCCTCAAGACGCCTGTTACTGAAGCTGTATCTTCATCACTGGTTACGCCGGTGGAATTACCTACCCAGTTTATCAAGCCA
>JBBTQM010000004.1:0-15261 GCA_038065675.1 Patescibacteria group bacterium
GGGCGTGCCACATTAGCTCTCGAAAAAAGTTCGTGCAAAGGATACAATTACATCATAAATTGCGTAAAGCGAGTAAACTGCTTTACTCGCGGACAATTTATGAAGGCGGAGTCATATCGCGCGAGTGCTCCACAATGATTATGGTTACCCCACCAACGGCACGAAGGCAAATCCCGGAAACTCGGTTTCGGTGAGATAGCCCCCTTTATCTTTCTCAATGAGGACGATTGAATGTTTTACCGGCGCCACCAAACGCCCGCTGGGGGAGAGTTCGTCCGTCCACTCCGCGGGAATTTTATCTCCCGCCGCCGCGGCTATTATACGGTCATAAGGACCTTCCTTGGGAAGGCCATGCGCGGCGCTTCCTTCTATGAACTTCAAGATTCCTTCTTTTTCAAACCCGTATTTGAGGGCGTTTTCTTGCCCCGTGCGCGAAAGCTCTGGGATTATTTCAACCGCGTAAACCCTCCCTTCTTTTCCGACAATGTTTGCCAAAAGCGCGCTTTGCCATCCTGAACCGGAGCCGATGTCCAGAATTTTCTGCCCGGTTTTGGGTTGTAAAAGCTCAAGCATGAATGCGACCGTGTATGGTTGAGAAATAGTCTGTCCATAGCCGATGGAAAGCGCGTCGTCAAGATAGGCGAGGGACTGCTCGCTTTTGGGAACGAAATCGCGCCGGTCTATCTTCAAAAATGCTTTTATTATTTCCGGAGTTTTGAGGGCGCCGATTTTTTTCAAATGCTCCACCAGCTTTTCCATGGTGCCAGTATATACCTTTTATGAATGGCCTAGGGTTGATTGAGTTGATTTAATCCTTAAATCGTAAATACACTATAATTACACGACCGCATAATTATAGTGTATTTATAGTTATATCTATTTACACCTTTTTACATTTTTTATACTTATTTTTAAACACTAATTTTTGTTTATATTTTTTTAGTTTATACTTCCGCGTATGAGAAAAATTCTTTCCCCGCGATTTTTCAGCCGCTCCGGAACGGGTGTTGCTCAAGCCCTGCTTGGGAAATTTTTGGTGCGCAGAATAGGGAAGACAGAAGTAGCACTAATGATAAATGAAGTTGAGGTTTATGACGGGTTTAAAGACAAGGCTTCGCAGGCTTCACGCGGGCGGACGAAAAGAAATACTCCCATGTTCGGGCCCGCCGGACATGCTTATGTGTATTTTACTTACGGCATGCACTGGATGCTCAATGTTGTTACCGGAAAAGTTGGATATCCATCCGCAATTTTGATACGCGGGGCAAGTCAGTACAACGGCCCGGCGAAACTTACCAAAGCGCTAAAAATTGATAAGCGCCTAAACGAAAAAGAATTGGGTAAGAAAACCGGGCTTTGGATTGAAGACAGGGGAGTGAAAGTTCTCGAGAAAGATATTAAAAAAACTCCAAGAATCGGCATTGATAGCTCCGGTCCCGTTTGGTCAAAAAAGAAACTTCGTTTTATTCTCAAAGAGAAAGAGCCCCGTTAAAGGGGCTCTTAGGAGCAACTCGGTTGCGGTTAATCGCGTCCGAGTTGCTCGGCGGTCATATGGAGCGTGAGATCTTCCTCGTGTTTTTCCATGTACGGCCTGTGGAATTCACGAAAAGATTCTGGGTCGATGCTGGCAACAGTTTGCCGGACAATTCTTCCGACACGAATGCCGCTGCGCTTTTTGCGTACGGGGGTTTTCCTCCGTACTCTGCTCACTTTGTTGGCGAACCCGCGTTCCACGAGCGGACGGATTTTCCGGAGATGGCACGCCTTGCTGCCGTACACCGCGCCTGCCTTCGTCAGTACCTTGCGGGCGGTCGACTCGAACAATACTCCGTCGAATCTGTCACCGCCCGAGACCGCCATCTCGGCGATGACTTCGCGAGCAACTCGTTTCTGGAATTCCGTGGCTGCCATAGACCCTCCCAAAAAAAGTCAAAAAACAGATTTGAAACTCTGGGTTTTATTATACATGAAAATACAATTTAGTCAACCAAACATCTATTTTCCCCTGTATCCAAGGGCATCCCTTGAATTGCCTTTCAAAACAAAAAACCGGCGCTATGGATACGATGCGCCGGTTTTAAACATTCAGTTGAGAAGGTACATATGCGACGTTTCCGTGGCCGCCAAACCGGTCTGTACGAGAAGCCTGTCTATGTCTTCTTTTTTGTCCAGACCGAAGATTCCAGTTTCCACTCCCAAAATTGTTTCCACCGTATCATGGATGAGGAGCAATTTTTCCAAATATTCCTCCTTTGTTTCGGCCGGTCTCAGTACAAGCAAGGCGGAGGTGTCTTTTCTGTCGCCACTCGGATTGATGCCGGAAAATCTTTCTCCAAACGCCTCTTCAAATACCTCCTTTAGTTCCCTGAGGCGCCGGATGGGGATTTCACATTCGCCGGAGCGCGGGAACCAAAAAACAATTCTTACCGATTCGCCGAAGTTCAATTTCGACGGGAAAGTCATGAGAGCGTCAAAAGAGAGACTTTTCTCCTCAAGAATCGAATAGGGGTTCAAGACTTCCTCCTGTTGGTTTAAAGTTTCCTGCTTTTATTTTGCCACGCTTTCTCTATGCTTGCAATAGTTCATCTACCACCGCTTTTACGTCCGCTCCGTCAGCCTTACCCTTAAGTCCTTTCATAAGAAAACCAGTCAATTGACCGGCTTTTGATTTATCAATTACGCCAAATTCGCTCATTTTTGTTTTTGCAATGGGAACGATGTCTTCGCGCGCCATCATTTTCGGGAGATATTTTTCAAGGTAGGGGAGTTCGTTTTTTTCGTTCTGGGAGAGGTCGTTGCGCCCGCCTTTTTCAAACTGTTCTATGGCGTCTTTGCGTTGTTTTACGCCGCGCCTTATGACTTCAAGCGCCATATCATCGGGAATTTCTTCGCTCGGTTTCCTTTTTTTGGCTACAAGTTCGTTTACAAAGGCGGTCATAAGCCCACGCACGACGTTCAACCTGACTTCGTTTTTTTCGCGCATCGCTTCTTTCAACTCTTCTTTTATTTGTCCGTGAATTGCCATTTCCGTTCAGTATAGCATGAAGTTTTACCCGCCTTACCGGAGGGCAGATATGATAAGATGATGTAAATTATGTCCCAATATTATAAACCTCACAGAAATCCCGATTGGAATTACGGAGGGAAAAATTTTCGTTTAAGCCGTTCGAAAATTGACCTCTATATGGAATGCCCGCGGTGTTTTTACGTGGACAACAAGCTTGGTGTGGCGCGCCCACCCGGTTTTCCTTTTAATTTGAACAGCGCCGTTGACGAACTTTTGAAGCGCGAGTTTGACGTGCATCGCGCCAAAGGAGAGGCGCATCCGCTTATGAAAGAATACAGGGTTGACGCGGTACCATTTCCGCACGAAGAACTGGATAATTGGAGAGACGCCCTAAGGCATGGCGTGCAGTTTTTGCATGAGCCGACGGGACTTTTAGTTCGCGGCGGCGTTGACGATGTTTGGAAAGGCGCCGACGGAAAAATTATCGTTGTTGATTACAAGGCGACAAGCAAAAAGACGGAAGTTAATTTGGATGCGGAGTGGCAGGATGGTTATAAGCGGCAAATAGAAGTGTACCAATGGCTTTTCCGCCGGAACGGCTTTGACGTGTCCGATACCGGGTATTTCGTTTACGCCAATGCCGACTCTGATAAAGAAGCTTTTGACGGCAAATTGGAATTTGACATAAAAATTATTCCTTACGTGGGGAATGACGACTGGGTGGAGCCGACACTTTTTAAAATCAAAGAAACACTAAACTCGGATAAAATTCCGAAACAAAGCGAAAATTGCGACTATTGCGATTACAGGGAGGCGGTAGAAGAAGTGTTGCCTAATCCCAAAAAGAAAGGGCCAAGCACGGAAAGCCTGTTTTAGCCCTATGATAGAATAAGGAAATATGGGAACAGCCATCATTGCTATTATCGGAGTAGCCTTAGGTGCGATTATAGTGTTTTTGTTGCTGAGAAAAAAAGAAGAAAAACCGGCGACCGATAGCCTGATTTTAATACAGAATCAATTGAACGCGCTTTCCCGGACCATGGACGACAAGCTTTCGGATTCGAATAAAGAAATGCAATCCGCCGTTCGGTCGCAATTTTCAGAATCGCAGAAACTGATTAAAGACATAACTAAAGAATTAACGGAAGTTAAAGAAACAGGCAAGCAAGTAATGGGGTTTGCCGACCAGCTCGGGGAACTTCAGGACATATTGAAAAATCCGAAACAGCGCGGAGTCTTGGGCGAATATTATTTGGAGACGCTGCTTAAAAATGTTATGCCGCCCGGTTCCTATGAAATGCAGCATCGTTTGGGGAAAAATGACAATGGGGAAGACCTGATTCCAGATGCCGTGGTTTTTGTGCGCAAAAAAATTATTCCCGTGGATTCAAAGTTTTCTCTTGAGAACTACAATAGGATGGTGGAGGAAAGAAATCCGGCGGAAAAAGAGCGTTTGGGAAAACTATTTGAATCGGATTTGAAAAACCGCATAGTTGAGACATCCAAATATATACAGCCATCCATGGGAACGATGGACTTTGCCTTTATGTTTATTCCCCACGAGGCCATTTATTACGACCTTCTGGTGGGGAAGGTTGGTATTCAGACGGAGGAGAATTTGATCCAACGGGCCGCTTCTAAATATAAAGTTATTATAGTTTCCCCAACGTCGTTTCTGGCATATTTGCAAACAGTATTGCAGGGGCTGAAAGCGCTTGAAATTGAAGATAAAGTTCAGGATGTAATAAAAAGAGTGGGGGAGCTAATGAAACACTTGATGACGTATGAGGGATATTTCAACAAAGTCGGAAACGCGATTTCAACAACGGTTAACCAATATAATCTTGCTTCAAAAGAATTAAAAAAAGTTGATAAGGATATTTTGAAAATTACCGGCAAATCTCCAGAAATAGAAACCTCTGTTCTCGAGCGCCCGCGCGTTTACGAGGAAGATTAGGCGTTTTTTCTCTTGTCACTCGTTGCACAATATAAAAAAGAGGCCGCGAGCAAAAGGGGGAGGAGGCTCGCGGCCCAAAAGCCCTCCGGCGCTACCCCTCAGGGAGGAGAAGGGGCGGTTCCGCTGTTCCCGACAACGGGCCAGCCGGAGGGAGGACGATTTTTACTGCTTTCTGTTATCACATTATCATTCTGTTGCAATTTGGCAACTTTTGTGTAAACTTGGGGGATTACTTGTCCCGCCTGCTTGCCGGCAGACGGGTTAGAACATTAAAGTTTGATTATGGCTCTATTCGCAATTATTGAGACCGGCGGCAAACAATACGCGGTCAAAAAAGGAGACATTATAAAAGTTGAAAAACTTGGTGGGAAAGCCGCGTCCGGCGAAACCGTTGTTTTCGACAAGGTTCTTCTTATTGACGACGGCGCAAAGGCTGAAATCGGGATACCTTATATTACCGGGAAATCAGTAGAAGGATTAGTTAAAAGCGAAGGACGCGCGAGAAAAATAAGCGTTATGAAATACAAGGCCAAAAGCCGCTATAGAAAAGTTCGCGGACACCGCCAGCCGTTTACGGAAGTGGAGATTACGGAAATAAAATAACAAGGAAGCAGACAACGAAGTAAAAATAAAACCGCCACGTGAGATGACTGACTATCTCGCGTGGCGGTTTTCAATTCTTATTTGTCTTATTCCATCCAATTCCTGAACCATCTCGGGGGGGACAGATAACCGGCTAAAAAGGACAAGCTGACTATCAAGGTAAAAATGACGAACACTGCTGCCAAGGCCGCGAAATCTGTCTCCGGGAAGATAATAGCCGAACCAAGCAGCCACCAAAAACAAAAAAAATATATTTCCCTATTTTTTCCCCGCACAAGTTCCCAATGTCTCTTATAGGGGTCGCGTATGCGTATTTTTACTCCAACGTAGAACGAGTACCCTAAAATGGATAAGGCCGCAATAATAACAATTATCACATAGTCCAAGCTTAACTCCTTTTATTGTTCACTCTGATTGATTTTTACCAAAACTTAATGCACAAATCAACCATGTAAGAGGTCTGCCCATGGCGAATTGCTATACGGGTTCAACCCCTGTTTTTTAACGCGTTCCCGAGAGTTTCGGCATCAGAGTATTCAATCTCCAGTCCGGTGGAGAATCCACGGCCGAGGCCTGATACCGCCAATTTATATTTTTGGGCTATGGGTTCAAGAGTTTTTTTAATGTAATTAAAAGTATTATCTCCTTCGGTATTTGCCGAAAGGGCGATGATTATTTCTTTAAGCCCTCCTTTAGGCGCCAGTTTTTCAATCAAAGAGATAAGCTCGCGAATTCGTATGGCGCCCACCGGATTTTTCTCAAGAATCGGGAGTAAGCCGCCCAAAATAAAATATTGCCCTTTATAAACTCCGCTTTTTCTGACATTTTCAAAATCAATGTCTTTTTCAACCACCATGAGAACCGTTTTGTCGGTTAAAGGGCTCCTGCACACATCGCACAGTTCCGATTTTCCCAAAGTTTCCTCGAAAAATCTTTTGCACGATTCGCATTGCCGCGCCGCGTTTTTCAAGTCGGCAAGCGCCCGCGACAACCCTTCAGCAAAGCTGCCGTTTTGGCTTAGTAGAAAATAAACGAAGCGGCGCGCCTGGCGCGGGCCGATACCGGGGAATTTGGAGAAATATTCTGCTAATTTGCGTGCGGAGTCCATCCTATTAGAAAGTTTATTTAGAAAGATTCATCGTCCGACGAATCGACCCCGGTCTTGTCTATTGACAGGAATGTAGATTTTTTGTCGTCAAAATAAAGCTCCACTTTTCCGGTCGGGCCGTTTCGATGCTTTTCAATGAGAATTTCGGCAATATTCGGCTTGTCGGAATCTTCTTTATATTTATCTTCGCGGTGGATAAACATCACGACATCGGCGTCTTGCTCTATGGAGCCGGAATCGCGGAGGTCGGACAGTCTCGGCCGTCCGCCGCGTGATTCAACCGCGCGCGAAAGCTGGGAAAGGGCAAGTACCGGCACATCAAGCTCGCGGGCGAGACCCTTTAAAGAACGCGATATTTCCGTGACTTGATTGACCATGGAATCGTAATTTCTCGACGGATTCATAAGCTGAAGATAATCAACCACAAGAAGGCCTAAATTATGGTCTCGTTTTAGCCTTCGCGCGACAGAGCGCATTTTTATGATAGTGTTCCCCGGCTCGTCGTCGATGAAGAGTGGCGCCTTGGAAAGCCCCCCCAGAGCGTCGCCAATGCGGTCGAAATCTTCCTGAAGTTTCAGCCCGCCGGTGCGCAATTTCCAGGCATCAACGCGCGCCTCGGCGGCGACCATTCTGTCCGCCAATTGTTGCGAACTCATTTCAAGAGAAAAAATTCCAACCGGAATGTTATGGCGAAGCGCCGCCTGGCGCGCTATATCAAGCGCAAGCGCGGTTTTTCCCATTGATGGGCGCGCGGCCAAAATCACAAGATCCGATTTCTGAAGGCCGGAGAGTTTTTGGTCGAGTTCCCGGAAACCCGTCGGAACGCCGCGGAGCGCGCCGTCTTGCTTGTGCAGTTTGTCTATGCGCTCCCAAACATCTCCCAGAACATCTTTCAAATTTATGAAAACATGGCCGCGCGTCGCGGAAGTAACGCTGAATATTTTTTTCTCGGCTTCATCGAGAAGCGTTTCAAGTTCGCGTTCTTCTTCAAACCCCATTTCGGAAACAGTGTCGGCCGCTTCAATAAGCCTGCGCATCATGTGCTTGCGGTGGACGATGTTGGCGTAATGGACGATGTTGGCCGAAGAGGGGACGGAATTCACAATCTCCGACAGATAAGTTCTTCCTCCGATGGCGTCAAGTTCCTTTTTTTCTTTCAAGCGCGAAGAAAGAGATAAAAGGTCTATCGGCTCGCGCCTGCCGTAAAGCTCAAGCATCGACCTCCAAATGATTCTGTGTTTCTCCGAATAAAAAGAATCGGCTTCAACAATTTCTATGATTTCGCTTATGGAATCCGGTCGGAGCATTATCGCGCCAAGAAGAGCTTTTTCGGAATCAATATTTTGGGGAGGAATTCTGACGTTGTCTCTTTGTTTTCTTACGGCCATGATGGGGGAATTGTAGCATAAAAAATACCCGCGAAATCGGGGAGTTTTTGAAAAAACAGGGATAATCTGTGAGAAAAATGTTGATTGCTTTTACAAGCGCTTTTTGCGTATTACGGGGCCATTTTCACCGTCCAAAACGGCATAACCCAAGGAATCCATTTTTTGGCGCAATACATCGGCGCGGGCGAAATCTTTGTTTTTTCGTGCTTCTTCTCTCTTGCCCGAAAGTTCCATGATTTCGTCGGGAATCCCTTCTTTTTTTAAGCCGGCAAGATTAAGCCCCAAAATATTATCAAAATATAAAATAGTCGCCCGCTTGTGTTCGGGAAGAATCTCCCGGTCTTTCAGGAGTTCCCACAAAAGAGCGATGGCTTTCGGGGTGTCCAAATCGTTGTTTAAAAAACTATCAAACTCCGCCTTATAGGCGATATCTGTTTTGCCGCCTGCCGGTAATTCCGAAAACAACAATTTCAATTTTTCAAAAGCATTTTCCGCGCCGGAAACGGCTTCCCAGGTAAAATTCGCCAAAGTCCTATAATGAGCGGTCAAAAGCCAATAGCGGTAGCCGACGGGGGAAACGCCATGAAAGAGGATATCATCCAGCGTATAAGCGTTGCCGAGCGATTTTGACATTTTTTCTCCGTCGATAAGGATGTGATTATTGTGCATCCACAGGGAGACAAAAGTTTTTCCGGTGGCTGCTTCCGATTGGGCTATTTCATTTGTGTGGTGCGGGAATATTAAGTCAGTACCTCCGGTATGTATGTCGAAATGTTCACCCAAATATTTTATAGACATGGCACTGCACTCTATATGCCAGCCGGGGCGTCCGCGGCCGAAAGGGGCGTCCCATGCGACACTCCCGTCTTCTTCGGAATGGAATTTCCAAAGCGCAAAATCTTTCGGATTATCTTTATCGTATTCGTCGTTTTTTACCCGCGAGCGCGTTTCCCCTTTATGCGAAATGCCGGCTAAGGCCCCATATCCCTTGAAAGCGCCGATAGAGAAATACACGCCATCGTCGCTTTTGTAAGCGACTCCTTTGGATAAAAGTTTCTCTATCATCGCGACCATTTCTTTGATGTGTTCCGTTGCCCGCGGCGTGAATTCAGGAATTTTTACATTAAGTTTCAAAAGGTCTTTAAAAAACAGTTCCTCGTATCGTTTCGCCAGAGTTTTTAAGGGGACGTTTTCCTCGCGGCTCCGTTTTATGGTTTTATCGTCAACATCCGTTATATTCATCACTTGTCGCACTTCGTATTTATAATTCTCAAGCGTCCGGCGCAAGGTGTCGGCGAATACGTATGAGCGCAAATTGCCTATGTGGGCGCGGTCATAGACCGTAGGACCGCAATGATACATTGAAACAATCCCGCGTTTAAGCGGGACTAATTTCTCGGTTTTACGAGTCAGCGTGTTGTAGAAGGTTAAAGCCATTTTTTATATCTGAAGAAACCATAGACGAAAACTATGGCGGCAACCATAATCCCCAGAACTATTTCAAAATCGTATTGTTCGCCGACTATGGGAAGATTTGTGTTCATGCCGAATATTTGGGTAATGAGAGAAACCGGCAAAACCATGAAAGCCATAACCGTCAGGGTTTTCATAATTTCGTTTGATTTGGCGGTGAGGAGAGATTCGTTGGTTTCTCTTAAGTCTATTAGGGTTTCCTTCTGGTTTTCAAGCTGGTTGTAAACTTTGTAATATTCTCCCAAAAGCGCGCGCAGATAATAATGGAATTTTTCTTCAAAAAATCTCTTGCCGGCCGCCTCAAACGATTCAAGCACTTCTTTATGGAAACGGATTGATTCCCTGAAATCAAGAAGGGATTTATTGGTGTTTGATATTTCTTCAACCATTTTGGATTCTTCCCCTTTGAAAATCCGTTCCTCAATGTCCTTTAGCCGGTTTGTTATGGTTGAAAGTTCGTTTCCGAGATTTTTGTATATCTCGCGCATTATGTAGAAGAAAATATAGCCGGCGTGTTCCCCGATGTTGGATTTATCAAGAAGAGAATTAACTTCAAAAATTTTTGAGAATTCGTGTAATGGGTCAACCATCTCGTAATGCACGGTAATTATGAAATTTTTGCCGATTATGAAATCTATCTCCTGTTCCGTTTCCCCGTTATGACTGTGGCTTATGGTGGGGAAGTGGAGTATCAAATAAATAAAATTGTCGTACAAGTCCACTTTGGGGCGAACGGTAGGACCCAAAAGTTCTTCGGCCACCAGCCGGTGAATATCATATTCCTTCATTAACTTTTCAACCTCGTCGCGGGTCGGATTTTCAAGGTCTATCCAGGTAAGCTTTTTATGGGTATGGGTGGTGAGCATGTTTTTTGGTAAGCTTATATTTTTTTAAATTATAACAGAGAAGGAGGTTTTTGGGCTACCCCCGAACCGCCCTGAATTGACCGGCGCCAATAATTTTGCGATAATTTCTCTACTTATGTTTTCCCCTGATTTCTTAAAGAGGGTTTCCCTTGTTCTTTCTTTTTTGCTTGTAGCGGGGGCGTCGTTTGGCGCCGGAACCGTGGTTGGCGAAAAACGCTTGCCGGTAATCGGTAATGTTATCGGAATTTCCAATAAAGAACCGGAGAGCGTTATCGTTGCTCCCGGGACCGATTTTAAGGCCTTTTGGAGTGCCTGGAGCGCTCTTTCCAATAAGTTCGTAACTTTCAAAAAAGCGCCAACCGACCAGGAAAAGGTATGGGGAGCAATCGCCGGCCTTGCTCAGTCTTTTGGCGACCCTTACACCGTATTTTTCCCGCCGCAGGATTTGAAAAATTTTGAAGCATCCATCAACGGTGAATTCCAGGGTGTCGGTATGGAAATAGGCCTGCGCGACCGCGTTATTACCGTCGTGGCTCCGCTTAAGGACACGCCGGCATACCGCGCGGGGATAAAAGCAGGAGATAAGATACTCAAAATAGACGGAACTCCGACCAACGATATGACGATTGAAAAAGCCGTTTCTCTAATCCGCGGCACAAAAGGCACCACGGTTGAGCTCTCGATTTTTCGGGAAGGCGAGACGGAGCCTTTGCCGTTTAAGGTAGTCCGCGACACTATCGCCATACCGACGATTGATACCGAACGCCGAGGTGATGTTTTCATAATCCGCCTTTACAGCTTCTCGGCGAATTCCCCCGACCTTTTCCGCAAGGCTCTTCAAGAATTTTCGTCATTCGGCGGGGATAAACTTGTTTTGGATTTGCGAAATAATCCGGGAGGGTATCTTGAAGCGGCGGTGGACATGGCAAGCTGGTTTTTACCGTCCGGCAAGATTGTGGTAAAAGAAGAAAGCAAAAAAGAGGAAGAAGGCAAGGTTTTCAGAAGCCACGGCTACAATATTTTCAGCGACAAACTCAAGATGGTAATTTTGGTGAACGGCGGGTCAGCATCGGCGTCGGAAATTCTTGCCGGTGCTTTAAGCGAACACAAGATTGCAATTCTCATAGGGGAAAAAACATTCGGCAAAGGGTCGGTTCAGGAATTGGTAAAAGTAACACCGGATACTTCTCTTAAAATAACGATCGCGCGCTGGCTTACTCCTAACGGAGTTTCCATATCGGAAAACGGGCTGAAACCCGATATCACGGTTGAGACGAAGAAAGGGGATTTGGAAAAAGAGAAAGACACACAATTGGAAAAAGCGATTGATTTCTTAATGAAGAAAAAATGAAAATAATTTTACTGAAAGATGTTCCCGGAGTGGGCAGGCGGTATGAAGTGAAAGAAATTTCACCGGGTTATGCCAGAAATTTTATTTTACCTAAGGGACTGGGGGAGCCGGCAACAGAAGCGGCAATGAAGCGCGTAAAAACGTTGAGCGTTCAGGCCGAGGCGGAACACAAAATCCAGGAAGAACTTCTTAGAAAAAACGTGGAATCTTTGGACGGGAAGAGGATAGAAGTGAAAGAAAAAGCCAACGAACTCGGGCATCTTTTCGCCGGTATTCACATAAAAGAGATAGAAAAATTGTTCAAAGAAAAACTCCACGCCGAAATCCCACTTCATTTCATCAAGCTTGATAAACCGATAAAAGAAATAGGAACATTCAAGATAGAAATAGATTCCGGTAGCTCAAAAGCGTACGTAACTCTTGTTGTCGACCCGGCCTAAACAAAACCCCCCGCTTAAAGCGGGGGGTTTTGTTTAAATTACATTTACCACCTTTTTTACTTTCGTCTGATTATTGAAGCCGATTTTCTTGCGGGAAGTAAATTTAACTTTACCTTCTTTTATCGCATAAATAGTGTGGTCTTTGCCCAATCGGGTGTTTTTCCCGGGGATAATCTTTGTGCCGCGCTGGCGCACAATGATTGAGCCCGCCTTAGCCCGCTCGCCGTCATAAAGCTTGGTACCCAGATACTTCGGGTTGGAATCAGTGAGGTTTTTTGCCGACCCCGCAGCCTTTCTTGTTGCCATTTTTAATCAGTTTTTAGTTACTAGTTTTTAGTTTATAGTTAAAAGCGAACTGCTTAGGCCATAAAATAATGTACAAAATAATAGCCTATTTAAGGCGAATTGGCAAGTCTCTTTTTTCGCGGGTAAATCAGGGGGTTTCATTTTTAGAAAAAGAGGACATTTTTATCGCGTTAGTCATTGTCCTGGTCGCTTTTTCGTCTTTTGGTTTGGGCCGTTTGTCGGCGATTGGTGGCAACCGCGAGCCGGTGAAAATAACCATCCCGGAGAATACTTTTTCTTCCGCCGCACCGGTTAAGGCGATTCCTTCCCCCAAATCTCCCGGAGAAGAAGGAGCAGAGTCAAATGTCCTTGCTTCAAAAGGAGGAAGCAAATATTATTTCCCGTGGTGCGGAGGAGTTTCCCGCATCAAAAAAGAAAACCTCGTTTCTTTTGCAACGCCTCGGGAAGCCGAGCAATCGGGCTATACTCTTGCCGCGAATTGCGCACCCCGCTGATTTGCGCAGGTTATTCTTCTTTTTTCGTCTGTTTTAGGACGATAAAACTTTTCTTTTTTTCCGTTTCTTCCAGTTTTTCCCGGGTTTCTTCGGGCAACGTTTCCATCAGGCGTTCTATTTTTTTGGAATCTGGCGAAAGCACTTCCGCCCACCTGCCGAGGCTCTCAAGCACCGACTTCACCTTTTCCATGTCGAAAGACACGCGTTCCTGAATCATTTTGGTAATATAGCCCCCCGAGCCGAATACCCGCCCTATTTTTTTGCTGTCCATGTAAGCGAGTATTATTCCCCTGATTTCTTTTAAGCGCCTGTCATTTTTTTCTTCCGTCTCTTTTATTTCAAAATATTCTTTTATGGCATTGCTTGCCGCCGATTCGTCCGGAGTTTCCGATTTTTCTTCGTAAATATGTTTCCACATCGGGCAAATTTTTCTGAATCCGCACCAATCGCACAAAGCTGACGGGACAGGGGGAAAATCCCCGGTTTCGGCAGCTTTTTTTATTTCGGCGATTTTGGCCAAAATTATTTTTATGGCATTTTCCGCGCGATGTTCGTTTGGAACCGCCGTAATTTTTTCATTATGTTTTAGAAAATAAAGAGATGTTTTAACTTGGCCCGCTTTTAAGTGGGGCCAGCGCTTTAAGATTGCCAAATGGTACAAGGCAAGCTGAAGATTATTTTCAAGCGATTCCTGCGACGGCATTTTTTTCCCGGTTTTGTAATCTATGATTTCGTAGGAATCACCGGTCGGGTCTTTATCCAAGCGGTCTATGATTCCGGCTATCGTGTGTGTTTCTATCGCGTTATCGCCCGTTATTTCAACCTGGAAACGCCCTTCAAGCTCAACCGGATTGAAATCCCACGGCTTGTTTTTGGCATAAAAATTGCGGATTAATTTGACGCCCTCGTCATAATAAAGTTTTTCCGCGCGCTCTTTTTTTGAAGCATCCGGCCACTCCACCGCGTCTGATTTTTCGTTGAAGCGTTCCGAGAAAAAATTCACAACTTCGTCTTCGGTGGGGAAGAGGGGATTACGCTCAAACATGTACTTGAGTGCGGAATGGACGATAGTGCCGAAAACCGCCTCAATTCTTTTTGGCGCGCGGATTTTATCTATTTCCTGAAATTTGTATTTTTGCGGGCAAATACCGAAGGTTTCAAGAGCGGAGTAGGAGGTTCTCATTACGACATTGTAACAGAGAGAAAAAGGGGAGGACGGGGCGGAAAAAATTTGGTATAATTTCACATTATAATCTCCTAAAGCCGCTATGAATAACAAAGAGAGGCACTTTATCATTAAAGTTTTCCATTCCTTTAAAAGACATCCCTTTTTGAGTCTTTTTGGCATAGTCTTAATTGCCCTAGGCGCGTATTTTTTCATTGTCGGAGCAGGAGAAAAGGCGCCGGAAACCGTTTTGGTCCGCCGCGGGGAAGTTTCCCAGATTGTATCCGTGACCGGGAAAGTCAAAGCCGCATCCGAAGCCGACTTATCGTTTGAAAAAAGCGGACGCGTGGCCGTAGTCCATAAAAAAGTAGGGGAGCGTGTTGTGGCCGGGGATGCTCTTGTGTCTCTTGAAAACGGTTCCATAGCCGGAGACCTTGCCCGCGCTCGCGCCACCGCCAAGGCGGAACAGGCGGTTTTGGACCAGCTAAATATCGGCGTTAAGGCGGAAGATATTGCCGTTTCCGAAATTGCCGTTGAGAACGCCGAAACCGACGTTGGGAACGACATAAGAAGCGGCTATGGAAGCGCGGATGACGCGGTGCGGAACAAAGTTGACCAGTTTTTCTCAAACCCGCGGTCTCTGTCGCCGCAGTTGAATTTTAATGTCGGCGACTCCCAGCAAAAAATAGACGTTGAATCGTTGCGCGCTGTCATAGAAAATTTATTCAATGACTGGAACAAAAAATTATCGGCGCTTTCGTCTTCTTCCGACCTGCTTTCGGACGCGGCCTACGCAAAAAGCGTATTGAAAACAACACAGACATTTCTCGATAAAGTGGCATTTTTGGTGAACGCCCTTACCCCGTCAGGTTCTCTTTCTCAGACAACCATTGATACTTATAAATCAGCCGTATCTGCGGCGCGCACAAGCGTTAATACTGCACTTGATTCCCTTATTGCGTCGGAAGAAAAATTAAGAAACGCCAGTTCGGCTCTTTCTTTGAAAAAAGCCAAGGCGACTAAAGAAGAAATTGCCGCCCTGGAAGCAAAAGTGGAAGCGGCGCAAGCGAGCGTGGAAAGTCTTGAGGCGGAATACCGAAAGA
>JBBTQM010000005.1:0-11768 GCA_038065675.1 Patescibacteria group bacterium
TGGAAATATTTATTTTCAATTCTTCTTACGATTTCAAATGTTGATTTGTCCCCGCCCATTCTCGCGAGGTCGCATCCGAGATAGTTTTTTCCCTCTTGCTGTTGCGTTCCCTCTTCAATGACGCATGCGAACTTGTTTGTTTCGTCGTCGTAGAATCTTTGTAGGTCTTCCATGAACAAGCCGAGATATTCCTGCCCGTAGACAAGCTCGCTTTTGTCTTTTTTTTCTTTTTCCAAAAGCTCAATCGCCTTGCTTCTCTGCTTTTCCGTCCAGCTTTCGCTTATCGGGCGGTTGTAAACCACGTCTTCGCTAGTTTTATAGAAAGTTTTGAATCTTGCATCTTCGGCTTTTTTGTTGAACGCCTCGTCGAACTTTTCCCAAAAATAACCTTTCTTTCCAAATGGCGTCGAACACATCCAAATCTGCCCGCCCGTCGTCAGCAAGATAGGAGTCGCCGCAGTCATAATCAATTCATTGAACCTGCTTACCTCGTCAAGAATTAGAACGTCGCCGTTAAATCCCCTCAATGCATCGCCCGTCTGTCCAACCGGCCGCGCTATCGCCGTGCTGCCGTTTTTAGTTGTCACTTTGCTTTGATTTGTGTCTTTGTTTCCCGTCTTCATTTGTTTTTTATTTGTTCGTTGGAGATAGTCGACAATCATCAGAATTATTAATTTGGCTTGGTCTTCCGATAGCGAGGCTATGACGATTTGACATTTGCTTTTCAACATCCGCTCGGCTGCCTTTATCGCCATGATTTGAGTTTTGCCCACACGCCGTCCCGTGCACAGCAAAACATCTCCGTTATATTCGAGAACTTCCTTTTGCCATGAATCCAACTCTAAAATCAATATTTCACCCCTTTTTTAAAATGTTCCCACATATGACAATTAGGGCAAATCATTTCACATTTCAGGATTTCTTTTTTCACTTTATCCAAATTATGGTGACTCTTTCCTATTCCAATTTCTTTCTCTTTTGGATTTTTATGATGAAATTGCAGAATCTCCGTGTGTTCAGAATATCCGCATCGCTCGCATTTTTTTCCATTTTTTAAAATCAAAATTTCATCTTTATATCTTTTCAACCAATTTTTAGCGTAGTTGCTTATTTTTTCTTTATTTTTCAATCTCCATTTTTTTCTCGTTTCTCTTTGCTTTTCTGAAAGAACTACCATTCTTAATAGAGAGATTAAGAACTTATAAATGTTTTTATAATTTTTTAAAAAAATTTTAAAAAAATTTTCCTGCGGGGATAGCCCTAAAATATAAACAACTTGTTCAGCTGTCGCTCTCTCCAAAGAGTTATTCGGTACACAAAGACAATCAGCTGTGCACTAAGGTAACCTAAGTATACAATGTGTAGTGCCTAAGATTAAATGTAGTGGGTAGGTTTCCAGTGGAACACAGCCAGAGGGAGCGAGGGGTGAATTTGAATTACGAAATCCGCTGCAGCGGATTTAGGCGCTCTGCAGAGCGCCGTTCGTAATTCAAAGAGGGGGAGAGCGACCTTGGGCTTCCTAACGCAAAATCACTGCCTACATGTTTTTAACGTACGAGCGCCCGGATGGGCGCTGAAGAACTTGATTTTTGCCCGCTGCGTTACCGCAAGGGCAAAGTAAAGTAGAGTTAAGTATTTTTCGGTACTGCGAAGTTGTTAAAAACATGTAGGGGAACATTCCCTAATCTGAAATCAGAAATGTGCAACTTCTCCGTGACAAATAAAAAAAAGAGAATTTAAAAAGCCGTTTCTTCTAAATTTCTCATTAATAACTAAAAACTATTGTGTGTATATATAAATAAGAGGTTTTTAGTAGAGAATGGTTTCTTAAGTAGGAAGTATATTATTATAAGTAGGTATGTAAGTATAGTAGGGGGATGGTGCAGGAAGGGGGGACGGCTAAAACATCATTATCTATATATACATACATTTATAAAGGGGTTTTTTCTTACTTAGAGATGGGTAAAACAAGAGTTAAGAAACTGCAAGAAATGTTTTCACATCTGAAAGCGACAAAGGGTGAGATAGTGACGAGAGATGAAATTATTGAGGCCATAATGTATCACATAGGAGCGGACATTAAACAAACAATCAGTCCAACGATAAAAACTATCAACGAATTAAAAATGGTTGAAGACTTGGAAGATGGAAGACATAAAATCTTGGTTTAAGGCTTCTGAAGATGATGAGTTCCGCGTCTTAGGATGGATTTTGCTCAAAGGAAGCTCGTGGACGAATGAAATTGCAGATAACTTGGAATATGACTTGGATTCAATGAAAAGCATCATCAAGAGCATGATTAAGAAAGACTGGATTGTCAGAGTGACCATTGACGCCAATGCTCCAAGCGCTTATGTAATGTGTAGATTGTCTGAATTGCATTCGAAAGGCATTGACAAAATGGAGAGATTCCAGGAGAGGAATTTTTACAGGGTGACTGAAACCGGGTTGAGGGCTTATTGGCTGAAATTCAAAGGGCAAGGCAAGAGAATCAATAATTGTTACATGGATGAATTCGATAAAATGCTATCTTCACTCCCAAATGACAATACAAAAACACAAGATTTATAAATACACAAAATAGGTAATTATATGAAAACAATAGGAATATCCAATCAAACATACGCCAAGCTTGTTCAGGTTAAAGCCGACTTGCTTCTTGACGGCGACGAAAGAAAACTGACTTTTGACGCAATCGTAGATTTGGCGCTAGATTGCATAAGGGGGAAGAAATGACAAAACACACTGCGGAATGCATTGAAGCCCGTGCCAAGTTGAATAAAGCCCGTGGTAAGTGGAGTGAAGCCTATGAGAAGTGGTGTGAAGCCCGTGCCAAGTGTCCGAGCGAGGAGCATAAATGACAGCTCACAAACACTCCAAGGAATGCATTGAAGCGTGGAAAAAATATGATGAAGTATGGAAAGAATATGATGAAGTGTTGAATGAAGTAGGGAAAAAATCCCATGAAGTGGGAAAAAAATATGATGAAGCATGGAAAAAATGCCCGAGTAAGGAGCATAAATGACAGCTAAAAACTGCGCGGACTGCAACAGGATTTTTTCATACAATCCTCCTGTGAATTATCCTGACACGAGAAAATACTGCGATGATTGTTCAGCGGCGAGAAAAGCATCTTATGAAGCTGCGCAGAACAAGCCCAAGATTATGGTACCACAAAAGCCTGTTACTGCTCCTGTTCAAAAGCCGATTAATACTCCTGTGAACAAAGGTACTGGCGACGTGGCTCCCCATAAGAGCGACGAGCGGGATGGTTCGAGTCCATCTTTGCAGGAGTGCATTCACACGGGATTAAAAGACGGATGGAGTAACATCACGAAAAACATAAACGAAAATCCAGACTCATTGGAAATAGGAACTCCGTCAAAGGGCGGAGCAATCAAGATATACGGAGACTTCGACGAACCCGAGGCTTTCATAGTGAAATTCACAAATGCCAAAAAAGTGAGGGACGAAGCTAACAGGCTTTTGAGTTTGGAATGACAGACGAACTTAAAACTTTGAAGGATTTGGAAATGGGGCATAGGTTGTACGCGGGATGCGCGGACATGAAAACCCTGCGAACCGAAGCAATCAAGCGGTGGAAAGATTTGGAAGAAAATTACTACGACGATGAATATTCGAGGGGACGAAAAGACTTTATAAAGGATTTCTTCAATCTTACCGAGGAGGATTTGAAATGAGAAAACATTGGTGTGATAAATGCGGAAAAGAAGGAGTTCCTTTAACTGATTTTGAATGGTGGACGACTTACAGAAAAAACTTCATCATCTTCAAATTTTCAAGGTCAATTTGCGCAGAAAGGGAAATTTGCAATGGCTGCTACAGAAAATTGAATGAAGTCGTGGATAAATGGTTTAAGGAATCCCTGCAATGACAAACTATTCTAATAATTTATTTACACCATTAGGAATAATTATTAGTTGGTCTTTTCTTATATATTGTTTGTTATTAGGAATTTTAATAGGAGTTCAAATATGAAAACCGACGATGAAACTTTGAAAGAAGAAATAAGAAAAGAATTTTGTCTTTTTCAGAAAAAGAGAAATATGTTTCAACCTAAAAAATGGAGCATTGAAGACAATGCAATAATAGATATGACAATCGCCCTCGCTGACAAAAGAGCAAGGGAAGAACAAGAAAAATCAGATGATGAGCAATGGAATGATATTTTGACAAACCATGAATTATATTGGAGAGAAAACGACAGATTGACTATATCGGGATTGAAAGATGATTTGGAAAACCAAAAAGCCGATTTTGAAAAACAGCTCGCCGAGAAATCGGTTGGGGGCGTTCAAAGTCCGCAGACAAAACCTTTGAAATCCCAGATTAAGTTGGGAAACAATCATTGTGGAGATGATGTTTCTAATAAGGACAAAACTGCGGACGCCCTTCGGGGTTCTGAAATCTGCGGTAATTGCGGACATAGAAAAGTTGTACACGATAATTTCGGGAAAAAAGTTTGTTTCAAGGAAATTGATGATGGAATGGTATTATTCAGATGTGATTGTAAAAAATTCACGCCTCAAAAAGAGGTTGAAAATTTATGAAAACCGACGATGATAATACTAAAATGACAACTGAAACCTGTTCAAATTGTGGGCATTCAGAATTAAGACATATTGCAGGAGACGAATTAATATGAAAATAAAAAACGGATTTGACGATAAAGAACTTGAAATAAGAGTCGGCAAATCAAGCGGAAGAACTGCGGAGATGTGGATAAAATTTAAAGTGAAAGAAGACAATGTTCAGAAAGAAACATTATCTTATATTACTCTTGAAGAATTGCTTGATTTGAAAGATGAAATTCAAAAAACTATAAATAAAATAACCGGAGTTTCCGAATGACAACCGACGATGAAATTTTGAAGGGACTTGAAGAAAAAGCAAGAAAGAAAGGATGGATTGCCGGAAAGCACATTTTTCATTTTCTTGATGAAACTGACATGATGATATGGAGCAACACAAGAGAAAAGATTGCGGTTGAAAAAGCAATCGCTATTAGCAGTCCTCTTCCAAATAACTTATAATTGAATTGCAGTCAAATGAATATGGTCGCTGGTAGTCATGGACGCAGTTCCTACGGCTCCCCCTCTTTTCCAAACTATATTAATCACATGGTCTCCCGCGGATGGAGTAAGAGTTATGAAGCTCGAAACTGGAAAATGGTCTCCCGCAACGGGGATTTCATGGTCAACTATGTCCGTATTCGCCCCCCCGTCGATGTTGATTCCGAATCCGACGACGTCATCGGCATCCGTTGTTCTGCACGAGGCGCTGAATAAAAACAGCGTCGGTCGTCCGTTGAAATTTACAGAACTTGAACTTTCAAGGGTAAAATAATTCTGAGTCGTTGAAGAATTGCTTTCAGTCGGCGCGTTGTTTCTTATCAGCTCCAAAATGATTGGATAGCTTATCATTGAATCAACATAAGCCTTGTTTGCCATGTCTGAAGAATTTACCGGAACTTTTTCAACCGTTCCGCCGTCCGTAAAAAGATTTTCCCTTACGATGACATTGTGCTCGAAAATGTCATTAAGCCCTTCTGCTCTGTGCGTCATTTGAATATAAGAAGAAAAACAATAAATAAACTTTTAGGTTGTTCTAATCTGAAGATAGACAACTTGCTTTGGTTCGTGGATTTCAGTAACTCCATATTCGCAAGCCGTGATTTTATCGCCCTTGAATCTGTTCGTCACAGTGTCCGTCGCCAAAGCCATGACTTCTTTCCAAGTGGCGAAAGTCTTCGGCACTACAAACAGAGCATAGCTTACGTCAATAACGGATGAAGTGAGTATATTCACGCCTGCAGGGTTTCCAATCTGTCCGTTGAATGCGCCTTGTCCGGCAGTCGAGGCCTGCGCTCCTTTCTCATATATGTAATGTAAAACATGAGGTTCGTTATCGGGATGTATGACACAGACAAAGTCCGAAGCATTGTCATAATAAGTCTTGACTTGCGCTTTCATCGTGGCTAAATCTTTTATTATTGCAGCGCTTGTTTCATTCCATTTTCCGCCTTGAAGTGTTCCGGTTTGTATTCCAGAATCAGCGACTATAACTGCTGCAATCTCAGTGTCAACAGCCTTGGCAACTCCTTCGGCTATTCTTAGAACCGTTCTGTTTCTCACGTCGATATTGTTCATAATCAAATCTTCATGGTCTATCTCGGAAGACAGCCCGTATTTCTCGATTCTTGAGGCGATTTGCTCCCAGCTTAAAACCGCATTAGGAAAGTCTGCTCCTCTCGGGATTCCTTTTATCGCATTTCCCGCTTGGTTTGTCGGAATATTCGTCTGTTCTCTGAAGAAGTAATTTTTATAAGAACTTGAAGTAGTTATGGAAACCAGCTGCTTCATTTTGTAAGCGTATCTTGCAAGCTGCTTTATCGCAATGTCATAAGCCGTCGCTCTTACCGCTTCCTCTCCTACTTGGTCGAATGCCATTATCCAAATACCTCAACGTTAATTTGCTCGCCGTCTGTTGCCGTTTCTCTCGCTATTCCGACGGTAATCGCCTCGGATGAACTCATATCCGCCAAGGTCATCGCCATGACATAATTTCCGGGAGCTGCGGTTTTAACGTATCTTCCCGAGGTAATAGCCCCGCTTGCAACCAGTTCATACATTCCGCCTTTATCGGCAGTTAAAGAAGTTTCAGTATTAAAAGAAGTGTCTGTGGAATTATTAACGTCCGCATGGGCGAATCCGACAAAAACGTCTCCCGTTCCCGTCGAAGCGGAAGCTGTAAACGGGTCTGCGCCCTTTAAGAATGTTCCCTTTAGAATCGCAGTCCCAGTCGCGCAAGTGTATCTTCTTTTAGTCTTAACTTCCGTATCTCTAAGAATTGCCTCTCGCGCCATGGCAAATGTAGTGCCTAAGCGTCTTTAAATATTTTTCGTAGTGCCTAATGGAATCATCTTCTATTTTTCCAATGCTTTTGAATCTGCTTTTGCACCGCATATAAAACTCCTAAAATAAAAAGCATGTCTTGAACGCTTATGAATTTTTCAATCATCAAAGAGCCTCGTGAGTATAATCTCCAATGGTTATTTGCGCATCGTCTTTTATTCCAATAACATGAATGCCCGTGCCGGAAATCACGCAATTAGCCCCGCCTCTTTCAAATTCTTTCGTCGAGAACGTCGGCGGAATCTTCGCGGCTTTCTTTAAAATGTCATTTGGAATTTTCCTGCAGCCGAATATTTTCCTTAATGTGAAATGCCTTGCGCAAAGTCCGATGGTTCCGAAGCCGTATGACTGGTTTTTTGTTATTCCGAAAAAAGAGCAAACTTCCGCCAGCGCTTCCTTTGGGAAAACATATTCATAAGCCCCAAGCACCGACGGGCGGAGCGCGCCTTGGACGAGGATTATTTCCTCTTTATGCGTTTTGTTGTTGAACTTTCTTAATTTCCAATAAGTCGCTTGAGCGTGGCATTTCCACATTTCAACCTGCTCGAATTTGCCTCTCGCGTATAAATACAAGTGCATTTATTTTTTCCCCTTTTTATCTTTAAAAGCTTTTTGAACGCTCTTTTCAAATCTCCTGAAAAAAGACTTCTTGTAAAATTCGTTCATAATCTTCCAATCCTCGTCAGTCTTGACTTTTTTCCCTATTTTGTAGCCGTCAAGAAATCCCGCTTTGAACATCTCGACCAATGCCGCCCTCTCGTCCAGAACATTTTCCATTTTTATCTTCTGAAAGCCTTGACCATCTCGCCCGCCATCTTTTCCGCCGGAGATTCTCCCTCTGCCGGAGGAGCCATCATGCCTCTTCCGCCGATTAATTTCTCGGCTCTGATTTTTTCAGCCCTCGCTTTTTGAGCGTCGTAAGCGTCGTTTTCAAATTTTAATTTTTCCATCGCTTCTTTAACAAGTTCAAAATCTTCCTTGGGTTTCTCGTCGGTCTTTTCTTTTTTCTCGTCAGCCATGTTTGTATAAAAGGAATTATCATTTTAAATGTTTTTGTTTTTTATGGCGTCGGTCAGGGCGTCTATGGAGTTTCCCAATTTCTTCAAAAGAATCTGCCTGTCGAAAATAAGATAGCTTATAAAAATTCCCGCCATGCCGTATTGCAGAAGCGCGTCTTCAATCATTGAATTGCTCCAGCCGACGCCAGAATGGCTTCAAGCTCCAAATCGTTTAAAGTTTGCTTGAATAAAATTATATCTTCATCTATGTTTTTTCCGTCTTTCAGCCAATACATCAAGTCGGAATTATTAAGGGCTTTTTGCTTGGATTCAAATTTTGAAATCGCCCTCCTCATCATTCTTATGTTGGTTCTCGCCGCAACGCTATCGCCTCTGCCGTCTTTCAAGGCGTCGATTTCGCTTTTCAATGCGGACACTGCATTGTTGAAATTATCTTCGACTTCTTTCGTGGAGTGCAGTTTTTTATCCGATTTGAAGGGATTTATTTTATTCGACATTTCAACGAGTTCTCCTGCAAACTTTAAAGATTCAGGAAGCGCTTGCTTCATCGCAACCCCCGTCGTCCTCATAAAAATTCTAAACGGCTTCGGAGCCAATCCCTGCAAGGTTCCTTCTTGCGCCAAAACATCCGCCTGAACTTCTTCGGAGCCTTTTTGCGCCTGAGTTTTTTCGGGTCGTTCTTTCTCCTTGAAAAATTTCTCTTGCTCTGGAATCGCCTGTTCAGCTTTAACCAAACGCTGTTCTTCCATTCTCTCCTGCTGTTTTAATTCCTCGCCGGGCACCATCCTTCTTCCGGCTTCCTTTGAAGAGATGTCCTGTTGAGATGCAAGCCTTTCTCTTTCCTGAACGAATTGCGCGGCTTCCTGAACTCTCTTCTGTCTTTCGGGGTCAAGCTCAGCTTCTCTTTGCCTCTTTTGCCCTTCCTGAAATTTCTTTTGGTCTTTCTTTTTTATGATTGGCATTTATTTTCCATTCCCCGCTTGGACGTCGTTCGGACTGAATCCGAGGGCGTTCTGCGCGTCTTTATTTTCATCGGTTTGAAGATTTTCAAGAAGGCTCGTCGGAGAATTCAGGTTGATTCTCAATCCAAGCTGAGCCCAAATTTGATTCTCGACTTTCAGCTGGTCGTTTTCAAAAACCGTTTCATGCCCGAGATATTCTATTTTTCCCCCGCTTTCAGTGGAGCCCGCGGTTCCGAACAGGACGAGAGGCATGCCGACCGCTTGATAAAATTCGTTGTTCATGTTTCTTCTCCATTCCATCAAAACGGAAGAGGGATTGACCTGAACGACTTCCCAAGACAAAAGGTTTTCATCGTCGGGAACAATCAAGTCCTCGCCGTTTTCCCTCGCGTCTTTTATGTTCGCCTTGAAATTTGCGATTGTCGCCGCGTCGTCCGACTTCAATTTGAATATTATGAATGGCACGGCTTGGAATCTTGTAAGCCTTTTCATGACTTTGAAATTCTCGTCGTCCGCGAGGATTATCTTCTCCATCGTTTCAGGAACCGAACGCCCGTGGATTTCCCCGCCGAATCTCTTGTTTGAGAAATGCAGAATTTCATGGGGCTCGAATTTTATGAATCGGTCGGGCGTGAAGAAATTTTTGATTTTGCTCAAAACGCCTTTTTGAGGCTTCGGAATAAACAGCTCGTATCTTAAAATCATTCCGTTGCTTGCGTAGATTGTGCGCATGTTCCGCGGGTCGAGGATTCTGAGATTGACGAGCTGCCCCGTTTCCTCATCCCTCACTATTTCGGCGTAGCTGTCCCTCACGGCTTGGCATGTCACTATCAAGTCAAAGAGAATGTCCAAAAAAGTCTGCTTCCCGTTTCCGACGACATGGTCGAGGATGACTCTTGTTTCATCGTCGCAGGTGTAGCCTTTTCCCACAGTCCAAATCGCCTTCATGATTATCGCGGCGTTCAGCTTCGGGATTTCGTTGAAGTAATCCCAGTCCGTCTTAAATCTCTCGTTAATGTAAACGGTTTCTTCCTGGTCGCCCGGGACGTCGTGCCTTGTCGAATCTACCGCATGCGCGGCTATGTCGGAATAGTTGCTCGTGTCCGCATTTCCGAAATTGTAGTTTGACATTTTAGTTTATTTTAAAAGGAATGTTGAATTTTAAAATTGTAGTGTATAAATCCCCGGATGCAAGCCTGTCTTTCGGGTCATGATAAAGATGAAAAGCGTCCGCGCTTCCGAAGCCGCTGGAAGTCATCCAGAGTTCCTGAGTTATCCTTAAAATCTCCCCTTTCTTAAAATGCGTCTCGGGTATGTCCAGTTTCAAAAGAGAAACTTTTCCCGTGACGGTGGGGGAATTGTCTATAGTCTCGCTCTGAACGCTTGCTATTTCCGTTTCCGTCGCCCCGTCCCATTTCCTGACTTTAAATACTACATATCCCGTTTCAACTCCAAGGGCGGATATGGCATTCCAAGGCAATTGAATATCCATGACTCCTTTTATTGATTTTGGGACGGAGAACGGCGACGCGTCCCAGTCATAATCAACATATTGCTTCAATGCGTCTTGGTCGCAAATTTTCGAGGTGAAAATGTCGTTTGACCACAAGACATTAGGCGTAAGAATCTCATCTTGCCCCGAGCTGTCTTTTGTCACCACCGCGTAAAAAGTGATATATCCTAATCCGTTTACAACGTCTATATAATTGTAAATCGGGAGAACCTCAGGGCTTTTTCTGAATTTTTCAAGAACCATTTTAAGCGGAGGCGAGCATAAATTGCCTGACTTTTATTTTGTTTAGTTCCGCAATCGCTTTGTTCATCATGTAATCCAAAACGTCGATTCTCGTTTCAAATTCCCTCGAAGGAATCCCCGAAGGGTCGAAATTGAGCACGCACATCGCGGCGAAGCATGAAGCCGCCATTTTCAAAATTCCCTTAACGTCGACGTTAAGAGTGGAAAAAGCGTCGCTCCAATTATATTCCGAAGAGCAATTAATGAAGCTTTCGGCTTCCGTCATGAATTGATTTATGTAAGCTTCCGTGTTTGAAACGGCGGAAGCGTTCGCTCCGGCTTTTCTCTGCACTTCGGCGGTCGTTGCGAATATTCCCGTGTCAGCGATTTTTCAATTCCTCCTTCTTTATTTCATCGAGGACAATCTCAGATGCTCGAGTTTTTTAATTAGCAAATCAAGCATTTCGCATTGGGCGTAAGCGTCGTTTGAAAGAACTATTTTGGACGCGTCCGCCTTCTGCGCATTTTCAAATTGGGAAATATATTTTTCCTTAAATTCCATGTTTTGCTCCACTATGTGTGGCGAACAAGTTTAAAGTTTTTTCCTTTTTCGCAAGCCACGCCGCGCGTTTCAATCCCTCGACTATGTCGCTGTCTCCATGAGCTTCCCTCGTCGTGAAAATTCTCAGCCTTGTGATTTGCCCTGCGGTTTTGACGTATTCATACTGGAAAGATTCAAGAGATGCGATGATTTCATCTTTTTTCAAAAGTTTTATTTCCCCCGTTTGCATCATTGAGAGAAGATTAATGTGCATGTCTTCGCCGAGAAGCTTCTGCTTGACTTGCTTGTCGTCTTTTTCCTCAATCACGATTGCCCTGTTGTTGAGGGGAACGACTTTATTTTTTATTTCAGATTCACGGAGATGGTCGAGCACTGAAACTCCGAGAGTTCCGGCTCCCGCGTCAATTCCGACTTTTGCGCAATTCCAATATTTCGCAATCTCGATAATCTTTCTTTCAGTCCACGGAGTTTCTTTCTTAGAAGCCCAGCCGGAAAAAACTTGGAAATATTTATTTTCAATTCTTCTTACGATTTCAAATGTTGATTTGTCCCCGC
>JBBTQM010000006.1:0-1807 GCA_038065675.1 Patescibacteria group bacterium
AAATTCCCTGTTTCAATATTAAAATTTTCTAAATCAATTTTCATTTTAAACTGTGCGGGGAAGCCTCACGCCACGGTTTTCCGCTTCACTACAAACTGCCAGGCTTGGATTCGAACCAAGATACTCAGATTCAGAGTCTGAGGTCCTACCGTTAGACGACCTGGCAATGTAAACAGCTTTTAGCTGATAGCTGTTAGGTTACTAGAAAATCTAGAAAAATTCTAGCCCGTTTAATTACCCCAGCCGAAACGCGACCAGGCCGAATTTTTTGATTTTTTCCTTATAATCCGGGAAAGAGTGGTATTCCGCGGTCGCCGAGGCGACCGTACTCAAATCCGGGAAAATATCTTTTACGCGATAGACGCGGAATAGCGCGGGAATACTCTTAAAAATTTTTACCGCGGCGATTTTTTTCCGGAATCTTTCCTTGCCGCAGACAAAAACGAGGGTGTCCCCTTTTTCAATTTTTCGGTATCTCACCGTGGCCGCGCGGGTTTCAATTTTCTTAACACCCTTTTTGATGTTTAAGAAGATACTCCGATTTACCACGCGAAACCTCAATACGTGTTCCATAATAATCCTTCAGTTATTTTGCTATTTATCCAATCCTATTTCTCGTGCCTTTTAATTGCCGCCCTCAAAAATTCCGTAAACAACGGGTGCGGCGAGAACGGTCGCGCCAAAAATTCGGGATGAAATTGCGTGCCCAAGAAGAAAGGGTGCTTGCCACGCGGAAGTTCGGCGATTTCCATCAGAATTCCGTCCGGAGAAACCCCGGAAAAAACAATCCCCTTTTTCTCTATCTCTTTTATATATTCGGGGTTCACCTCGTAGCGGTGCCGGTGCCTTTCCTCGACGGTCCGCGCGCCGCTTGCCCAACCGTCGTCTGACAGATAAGCGCGCGCGGCAATCGTTCCCTCTCCGAGCTTTGCTTTGTAAGTTCCGAGCCGCATGGAACCGCCGTAATCTTTCCTTGCCAATTTTTCTCGCTGGTCGGGCATTATATCAATGACGAGATGTTTGGACTTCGGATTTATCTCCGCCGTATTGGCGTCTTTCCATCCCAAAACATTGCGCGCGAATTCAATCACCATAAGCTGCATGCCGTAGCAGAGGCCAAGATAGGGAATTTTCTTCTCGCGAGCGTAGCGGATAACATTAAGTTTTCCTTCAATCCCCGATTCGCCAAAGCCGCCGGGAACTATTATGCCGTCGTATTTGGAAAGCTCTTTTACTTTCGCCGAATTCTTTTCAAAATCTTTTGAGTTAAGCCACGTGAGTTTTGGGCGGCGCTTTAAGTGGTATGCCGAGTATTTCACCGCCTCAATGACGGAAATGTAGGAATCGGATAAAACGAAGTCTCCTGTGTCAAAATACTTACCGACGATAGCAATATTGACGCCGTTTTTGTAGTTTCTAACGTCTCGGGCAAAAGAATTCCACGCCGTCATGCCCGCGCCTCTCCTTTTTGGCAAACCGAGAATTTTTATAATGAGGTCGCCCAGTTTGTCTTTTTCAAAATTAACCGGAACGTCGTAAATGCTTTCAACATCCGGCGCGGAAATGACGGCTTCATGCGAGATATTGCAAAAAAGCGCGATTTTGTCTTTACGCTTACCGTCCAAAAGCGTTTCGCTCCGCGCTATTATCACATCAGGCTGAATCCCCGCGGAATTCAAATTTCTGACCGCGTGCTGGGTTGGTTTGGTTTTGGCTTCGCCAACTTTGTTCGGAACCGGAACGTAAGAAACCATGACGAACATCACGTCGCCCTGCCGCGCGAGCTTCATCATGCGGGCGGCTTCAA
>JBBTQM010000007.1:0-1943 GCA_038065675.1 Patescibacteria group bacterium
GCCGCCCTCACCGCCGCCACCGCCGCCGCCCTCACCGCCGTCACCGGCACCACCGCCTTCACCGGAATCGCCATCGCCGAACCCAGGACTTTCAATGGGGACAGGAACATCGGCAAATGCCCGTCCTCCTTTATCATGTCCCCCCGGCAAAACAGTTTCCCTGAAAAGAAACGAGGGGGCAAACAAGAATAAACCACCTATCACTACAATAGTGGCATATTTTATTCTTTTTACGATAACGGGGGGGGATATTTCCATAGCCGTAGTATATCTCACTTTCCACCTTGAATTTTCAGCAAGTGTGGACAATAAAAATGAGCAAACACACAAACAGCGGAGAAAGTATCGTTTTCCCCCTAAACAATAATTAATTATTGTTATACTGTAGTTTAATGCGCCACGGAAAAATTATCTTTATATTGATACTTATGCCGGTAATAGCGGTTGCGGGCATAATTTATGCCAATCCGAAGAGGGCGGCGTCAACATTGTGGGACGCCACTCATCTTGGGAACATCGCCACAATTATTCCCCCTGACGACCCGAAGCTTTATTTAAAAATTGGCAACTACTATTTCGGGAAAGGTGATTATAACCTGATAAAAGCGGAAAAAAATTTTAGGCGGGCGCTTATGCTGGACCCTGCTACTCAAACCGCCCATTACCAGCTGGCCAGAATAAATTTTTTGAAAAGCAATTTCGCCGAAGCGATTTGGCAAATAGACCGAGAAATTTCTCTCAACGAAAATTTCGGGAAATCTTACTACGTCAAAGGCCTAATACAGGGGTATATGGGGCAAAGTGACGAAGCTATTTTAAATTTCAAGAAATTTATCGCCTACGACTCTTACAACTGGGCCGGTTACAACGACCTTGCCTGGGTCTATTTTAAAAAAGGAGAATTCGCCCAAACAAAAGATGCGGCTCTCAAAGGATTAAAGAGAGACCCTGGTAATCCGTGGCTTAACAACTCTCTGGGGTTGGCGCTTCTTAATCTCGGCCAAAAAAAAGAGGCAAAAAGGGCGTTTGAAACTGCACTGGAAAAACTAAAAAAAATAGCGCCGGAAGATTGGGGCAAAGCTTACCCCGGAAATAACCCTAATATATATGCACAGGGACTTAAGGAGATGCGGGAATCGGTCTCATATAATCTGGCACTCACCTTAGAATGAGTGGAACTGTTGTAAACAAGATATGTATATAAATTAATGCTCTGATAGTATACTGAATAAGCAAATGCATCATCAATCTACGGATGATATAAAAACACAAGCCATTTCTCTGGGAATGTCGCTATCGGTAATTTTGCTTTTGGGAATTATGTTCGGAGTGTCGGATGTTCCTTCCTCACGCTACTCGGAGCTTGGCATTAGCGAACTATCCCCATCTGGCCTTTCGGGCGGTAAATTTATCCCGGCCTCCTGCCCTTCCGACCTTCACGACGAGCCAAGTTACGGTCAGGCCTGCACTTCGGCTAACATTTGTGGAGTATCTAACCCCGGGTCCATCCAGTGTGGTGGACTATGTAACGCCATCCCCCCTCCGCTTCCTGACAATTACGGCAAAGTCTGCAGTACCGCATATAACGCCTGCGGCCTACGCAATTTCGGAACACTTACTTGCGACGGGACATGCAGCGCGAAGTTCTCTCCCCCCGAGTCAGCATGTGCCACCCTCAATGAAACAACAAGCGGGATATCAATAATGGCGAAACCTAAATTAATCCCGTCGGGAGGAAAAACAACCCTTACTTGGACAGGCGCGGGCGATTGTTTGGTTTATAATCCGGCTGGTGTCGCCATAGCAACATCAACCTCCGGAACATTGGAAGTCACGGGCATAACAAAAACCACGCGTTACGTTCTAATGTGTACCGATGCCATAGGGAAAATCAGCAATGCCAGCGTCTCCGTAAGCCCGGGGGTAAGATTTGAGGAAATTTA
>JBBTQM010000008.1:0-17556 GCA_038065675.1 Patescibacteria group bacterium
CATCCACGAGGCGCACGGGAATATGATAGTGGATATAGGCGGCGGTACGACCGACGTTGCCGTCATATCTTTAGGTGGGATTGTCGCCGCGAACTCCGTTAAATGCGCCGGCAACCGTATCGACCACGCCATCGCCGATTACATAAAAAAGAATTTTAATTTGGGTATTGGCGACCGTACGGCGGAGGAAGTGAAAATTCGCATCGGCTCGGCGATTCCCGTAGAAGACGAACTGAAGCTTACAATAAAGGGGCGTGATTTCGTTTCCGGACTTCCGCGCTCGGTTGAAATTTCCACCAATGAAATCGTCAAAGCCATAGACAAAGAACTTCGCCAGATGATTAAGGCGATAAAAGACGTCCTTCAGGAAACCCCGCCGGAATTGTCGTCAGATATCATAGACCGCGGTATAATCATGACCGGCGGAACATCTCAATTGCGCAATTTCCCGGAACTGGTGTTGCGCCGGACCGGAGTCAAGGCAGTTTTGGCGGACGATGCTCTTTTTTGCGTCGCCAAAGGCACCGGTATCGCGCTTGAGCATTTGAATACTTACAAGAAAAGCATCATTGCGAAGAGGTAGAAAAACAGTTGGCGGAAGTTTTTAGCGAGTTGGTAAGACACAAAAAAGCGCATCGCGTGTTGCATTGCGATGCGCTTTGAGTTCGTGCAGACGATCAGTAGTTCTGGGGACAGGCGACTTTTTCCTGGGAGATCAGTTTTGTGTTTTTGATGAGGTCCCCGTTTTTTGTCGTGGCTATCGCCTTGACCTCGAAGCAATTCTCTCCTTTCACGGCGACCTGAGTCATGTCAATCTCAACCCATACTTTCCCCTTCATGATGAAGCCAAGAAGTATGAGCCAAAGAATGACCGCCACAAACACTCCGACGATTACGACCATTACTCCTTTAAATAATTTTGTCATGTCTTTCTCCCATCCAACTCCAACGCCCCCTAATTTGCGCCGGCGAATTATTTAAATAGGCGATAGGGCGCCTATAATGAATACGTCTTTTTGGATTTAAGCATAAAAACTATTATTTGTCAATAAACAGAAATTCAATATAAAATAGGTCTTATGGAATTTGCTAAAAATATTTCCGGGAAGGATTTGCATCACGCATTCCTCGTGGAAGGACCTTACGAGGAAAATTTAAACAAATTGATTATCTTTTTACGGGATGAGATAGGCGTAAAAACACAAGGGAACCCAGATGTGGTGATTCAAAAATTTTCCACGCTTTCCATAGACGATGCCAGGGCGCTCCGCGAACTTGCCACACGAAAATCATACGGCGGCGGCCTGCCTGCCGCGCCCGGCCGCGCGGCGCAGGCAGGGAAAAAGATTTTTATAATCGGCGCCGACTTTATAACCCACGAAGCGGGGAATGCCATGCTTAAGCTTTTTGAAGAGCCGGTGTCGGGGACTCATTTTTTCCTGATTGTTCCGGAAAAAGAGCGCATTATCCCGACACTCCGTTCTCGCCTTTTTGAAATCAGGCCTTCCGCCGCGCCGGTGGAATCGCCTTTCCGCAAAGACGCAAAACGGCTTTTGTCCCTGCGCCCCGGCGAGCGGATAAACGATGCGCTAATCAAAGACATTATTGAAGAAAAAGACAAAATGCGGGCGATAATCCTTATTGACGAACTTTCGGCGCTTCTTCACGGCTCTGTCGGCGTAGGGGAAGAAACCGCTTCGGTTTTCAGCGAACTTCTAACATTGCGCGGATATTTAAGCGACCGTGCCCCGTCCGTTAAATTAATTCTGGAAGAAGCCATGCTTATACTTCCTTCGGCATAACTTTAGCTATATACTGATTAACAACATGTACGATTTTTCGGTTTTTAAAAAAGAAGCCGCCGCCGCGGCGGAGTGGCTGAAAAAAGAATATGGCGGTTTTAATACCGGTCGCGCGAGCGCCTCGGTTCTCGATTCGGTCATGGTTGAGTCATACGGCAGCCGCGTTCAAATAAGCCACGTGGCGGCGATTTCCGCCGAAGACCCGAGGGTTTTAAGGATAAGCCCATGGGATAAATCCCAAATAAAAGAAATTGAAAAAGCCATGGTGTCGGCAAACCTCGGGCTTTCGGTATCAATAGACGACATGGGGCTTCGGGTGTCGTTTCCGCAATTGACCACGGAACGGCGTATTTCGCTCATTAAGCTTCTGAAAGAAAAATTGGAAGAGGCGCGCGTGTCGGTGCGCGGCGAGCGCGATAAGGCATGGCACGAAATACAGGAAAAAGAGCGCGCCGGAAAAATTTCCGAAGACGAGAAATTTCGCGCCAAAGAGGAGCTTCAAAAAATCGTGGACGAAACAAATAAAAATCTCGAAACGGTTTTTGAAAAGAAAGAGAAAGAAGTGATGGGGAACTAACAACAAACAACTAATGAAATGACAAACAACCGGACAATAACCAATTTTAAAAAAGTGATAGTTACAAGTTACTTGTTATAGTTATGAGTGTTGTTTTATTTCTCATCGTTCTTGCCGTTCTCATAATTTCGCACGAGTTCGGGCATTTTATTGCCGCCAAACGCTCAGGCGTCAGGGTTGACGAGTTTGCCATAGGATTCCCGCCGAAAATATATTCCTGGACGCGCGGTGAGACAAAGTATTCCATAAATCTTTTGCCTTTCGGCGGGTACGTTAAAATTTTTGGCGAGGACATGAACGAAGAAATTCCGGAGGGAGAGCGCGGCCGCAGTTTTTCAGGTAAGAAGAGGATTGTTCAGGCGATGATAGTTCTTTCCGGGGTTTTTTTTAATTTTGTTCTGGCGTGGTTTCTTTTAAGCGCCGGCTTTCTGATGGGCATGCCAATGCCTTTAGGCGCGGTGCCCAAGGGAGCCGTCTTTACCGAGATGGGACTTACCGTTGCGGGCGTTATGAAAAATTCACCGGCGGAGCGCGCCGGGCTTTCGGTGGGCGACAAAGTAACGGCGCTCGGCACGATTTACGAAAAGCCGAAAGAACTTACGCCTGAAAAAGTCCGTGAATTCATCGCGGCGCATAGCGGGGAAAAAATAGCCATTGTTTATGGTGAAAGAAAAGGGGAGAGCAAAAACGCAATTGTGATTCCTGAAAACGGCATTGTGGACGGCAAATCGGCAATCGGCGTTTATTTTGAAATGATGGGTACGGTGAGGCTCCCGATTCACCTGGCAATATGGGAGGGGGCGAAAGAAACTTTTAAAATCACCGAAGCAACCGCTGTTGAGATATCAAAACTCATAAAAAACGCTTTCATTGGAGAAGCGGACATCTCGGCGCTCGCCGGTCCGATTGGAATCGTGTCCCTGGTCGGAGCCGCGTCGCATTTCGGCTTCGCGTATCTGATTTCGTTCGTCGCGCTGATTTCCGTAAATCTGGGAATCCTAAATCTGATTCCTTTCCCTGCTCTTGACGGAGGCAGAGCTCTTTTCATCGCCATTGAATCGGTTATCCGCCGACCGATACCGCGCGGGGTTTCCAACACCTTAAATTTTATCGGCTTCGCCCTTCTCATAGCACTGATGCTTGTGGTGACGTATCAGGATATTGCGCGAATTTTGGTGAAATGAAAAAGCCCTGCATACTGCGGGGCTTTGAGAGAGAGTTCTTGGATATTTGTAAGTTGTCTAACGAACGAGAGTTGCGATGAAAACTGCGGCCATCATCAACACCCAGATGAGCATCGTTAATCTCATACGCCAGTCACCGTTGTGTATGACGCCAAGAGTCGCACTAATATTGACCACAATCATCAGTGGCCAAGTCAGCGTACGAAGAGAGTCAATGTTTGATGCTGTCCAAGCCACATACACCGTCGGTAGGAAAGTTAGCGGACCAACAATAACAACGGACAGGAAAAGTTTCCCGATTCTCGTTTGAACGAACGGAAGTGTTGCTTCCGCAATTCTTGCACTGACTGAGTCCACCGTTTTTGAGATGGGCATGCTTCGCTCCTAATGTTTTGTCAACAGGGTCTTCTGAAGATAGTGAAACATAATTATAGTAAAAAGTCAAGTTATTTTTGAGCTTTAAATAAACTACGTTACAATAGCGTTATGTTGCAATCGGAACTTTTCACCAAGACCAGAAAGGAAGCCCCTCAGGACGAAGTTTCCAAAAACGCCCGCCTTTTAATCCGCGGCGGGTTTATAGACAAATTGCAGTCCGGAGTTTACACATACCTACCGCTCGGTTTTCTCGTGTTGAAAAATATTGAAAATATAATCCGCGAAGAAATGAATAAAGCAGGCGGGCAGGAACTTTTGATGCCGTCTCTTCAGCCGAAAGAAAACTGGGAGAAGACCGGGCGCTGGGACAGCATGGACGATTTGTACAAAGTGAAAGATTCTTCGGGGCGCGAAAATGCTCTGGGCCCGACGCACGAAGAAATAATCGTTCCCTTGGCGAAGCAGTTTATTTCGTCTTACCGCGATTTGCCCCTTTATCTCTATCAGATACAGAACAAATTCAGGATGGAACTGCGTGCCAAATCGGGGGTTTTGCGCGGCCGTGAATTTCTTATGAAAGACCTGTATTCTTTCCATACGGACGAGAAAGACCTTGCCCGTTACTACGAAATAATAAAGAAGGCTTATACCAATATTTTTAAGCGCGCGGGCATCGGTTCACGCACATATTTCACTTTCGCTTCTGGCGGCAGTTTCTCCAAATATTCGCATGAATTTCAGACGGTAACAGAGGCAGGGGAGGACACTATTTATATTTGCGATAAATGTTCTGTTGCGATAAACAAAGAGATTGCCGGGGGGAAAGCAGAATGTCCCAAATGTGGCAATGCGGACCTTAAAGAAGAAAAATCAATCGAGGTTGGAAATATTTTTGAACTGAAAACGAAGTTCTCCGAACCGTTCGGACTTGCTTATAAAGATAAAGAGGGAAGAGATATTCCCGTTATCATGGGTTGCTATGGCATCGGATTGGGGCGGCTTATGGGAACAATCGTTGAAGTTCTTTCCGACGAGCGCGGCATTGTCTGGCCGGAAGAAGTCGCGCCGTTTAAACTTCACTTGATTGAGCTTTCCTCGGGTTCTAAAAAGGTTGAAAAGGCGGCTAAAGCTATTTATACGGGCTTGCAAAAGAAAGGGGTTTCGGTACTCTATGACGAAAGAGAGGGAGTAAGCGTGGGAGAAAAATTCGCCGATGCCGACCTGATAGGTATTCCGTACCGCGCCGTCATTTCCGAAAAGAGTTTGGCGGGAGGAGGGGTTGAAATCAAGAGGCGGGGAGAGTCGAAAACAAAAATTGTTTCTTCCGCGAAACTCGCCGGAATTTTTAAATAAGTAAATTTAGGAAGCATGCCTGCCGGTGGGCGGGCGTAACGGCCGCATAAACAAGTGAGGGCGTATTCTTTCACTCATTAAAATTCATTCATGTTTGAGAAACTCTATTCGCTTTTTTCAAATGACATAGGTATTGACCTCGGTACCGCCAACACGCTGGTTTATTTGCGCGGGCACGGCATTGTGATAAATGAGCCGTCGGTAGTGGCGCTTAATCAGAAAACGGGGCGCGTTGTGGCGGTCGGGACGGAGGCTCACGAAATGCTCGGGCGTACCCCTTCCCACATAGTCGCCATAAGACCGCTTGTTGACGGCGTAATTTCTGATTTCGAGGTGACGGAAGAAATGCTTTCTTATCTGATTAACAAAGCCAGCAAAATGTCACCAAAATTTTTCAAGCCCCGCGTGGTTGTCGGCGTTCCGTCCGGGATTACCAACGTTGAAACCAGGGCGGTTTATGACGCCACAAGAAGCGCCGGAGCGCGCGAGGTCCATATTGTTGAAGAACCCATGGCCGCCGCCATCGGCATAAAACTTCCAATAAGAGAACCCGTTGGCTCCATGATAATAGACATCGGTGGCGGAACATCCGATATCGCCGTTATATCTTTGGGCGGTATCGTGAGGTCTAAAAATCTGAAAATTGCCGGCGACCGCTTGAATCAGGACATAATTTCTTATCTGCGCGACGAGTTTAAAATTTTAATCGGTGAAAAAACCGCCGAGAGAGTAAAAATCGCCATTGGCGCGGTAATGCCGGGCGGGCATTTGGAAGCGGCGGTAAAAGGGCGCGATTTGTTGACCGGCCTTCCGCGCGAAGTTATCATTACGGATTCCGACATAAGAGAAGCGCTATCGCAGTCAATCGGCAACTTTATTGATTCCGTTAAAGAGGTTTTGGAAGATACGCCGCCGGAGATTCTTTCCGACATAATGCACCGCGGTATAGTTTTGGTCGGCGGGGGCGCCTTGATACAAGGACTTGCCGAGTTGCTCCAGGCGACTCTTCGCATATCGGTTTATATCGCCGAAGACCCGATTTCCGCCGTGGCGCGAGGAGCCGGAGTTATTTTGGAAGACCTTAAAACACACGCCGATATTTTAATCGACCCTGAAAATGATATACCGGCACGATAAAAAAAATAACCCTGCGGGAAAATTATTCGTTCTTTTTATTGCGGTGGCGGCTGTCTTGCTGTTTCTTTTTTTTGTTCCCCAATCGGCGAGATTCACGTCATCTCTTGTTTCCGCCGTTTTTGTCGCATTCGCCGGGCCGGACAGTATTCCCGTAAAAAATATTGAAAGCTATAAAGCATTGTTGTCAAACAAAGAGGATATCATAGAAAAAAACAAATCTATTCAGTTTGACCTTGATGAAGCGGAGGCGCGTTTAAAAGAGGTCGAAGAAATTGAAAGTGAAAACTTCGCCCTAAAAGAAATACTCGGAAGAAAAATTTCTCGCGATATCACGCTTGCGCGTGTCATTATGCGGCCGAGCCGTTCCCCTTATGATACTCTCTTGATTGATGCCGGAGAAAGTGGCGGAATTAAAATCGGAAGCAAGGTGTTCGCCAACGGCAATACTCTTGTCGGAACGGTGGAAGCCGTTTACACCAATACCGCGCTCGTATCTTTGTTCTCAACCCCGGGCAGAGAATTCGAAGCGCGCCTTGGCAGTGAAGACATATCAATAACTCTTATGGGGCGGGGAGGGGGAAGTTTTGAAGCCGTTGTCCCGCGGGCGCTTCCCGTGAGCAAAGGAGACAGCGTTGTCGTTCCTTCACTTTCGCGCTCTATTGTCGGTTATGTCGAGGCGGTAGTTTCCGATCCGCGCGACCCCTTCGCAAAAATTTTTATTCTTTCACCGATTTCCATTTCCACGCTTCGTTTCGTGGAAGTGGAAAAATAATCAAAACATGATTCGTGCCCGTATTGCCGCCGACTTTTTCATCATTCTCTCTATTTTTATTTTCCCGTATTGGGTGCCGCTTTTGGCGGGATTATTTTTCCTTTTTTATTTCCGAAACTTTTATGAATATCTTGCGGTGGCGTTTTTTTTGGACCTGCTTTACGGGGGAGGGGTTTTACGCGTATATGGAATCCCTTTTTTCCTTTCCATCGCCGCATTAATTCTTTATATTTCCGCGGCGGTTCTTAAAAAAAGATTAATACTTTACGGCTAAAATGATAGGGCGAAAAAGAAAAATAAATCACGAAATTGCTCCGGATGAAATATTCCAAGATTCGCGCAACAGCCCGGATTTTGATGTTCAGCAGTTTGAAGGCCGGTTGGAGCGCCCGATTTCAAGCAAGTCCGTTCTCATTGCCGGATTTTTTTTCTTTGCCGTTTTTGCCGTTTTTTTCTGGCGGGTGGCTTTTCTTCAGATTGCCGAAGGAGCGCGCTATCGCGCAATGAGCGAGAATAACCGGCTTTCCGAAATCCCTCTTTTTGGCGACCGAGGCATTATTTACGACAGAAACGGCGTTGAGCTTGCCTGGAACAAAGAAACCGAAAAAACGGAGGATTTTTATTTTCGCGCCTATAAAAAAATTTCCGGCACAGGGCATCTTTTGGGATATGTCGGCCACCCGCGCGCCGACAAAAGCGGCGTTTATTGGCAAAAAGAAACATTCGGCCGCGACGGAATAGAGCTTACTTATGATGAAGTATTGAAAGGAAGCACCGGCTCAAAGCTTATTGAAACCGACGCGACCGGCGCCGTATTGTCGGAAGGAATAATCAAACCGCCCAAGAACGGGCGAAACTTGTCTCTTACCGTAGATGTCCGCCTTCAGGAAAAACTTTACGGGCTTATTGAAACCCTTGCGCGCCAAGTCGGATTTAAAAGCGGCGCGGCGGTAATTATGGATGTTGAAAACGGCGAGCTTATCGCCCTGGTAAGTTATCCGGAATACGACCCGGATACGCTTTCAGAAGGAACGGACAAAAAAGCGATAAATTTACTGGTTAAAGACCCGCGTAAGCCGTTTCTGAATCGAGCCGTTTCCGGACTTTATACTCCCGGGTCCATATTAAAACCGATTTTCGCCCTCGCGGCGCTGAACGAAGGAATAATTACTCCGTGGAAAGAGATACTTTCCGCCGGGTCTATTTCAATACCGAACCCGTATTTCCCGGACAAAACATCGGTTTTTAAAGATTGGAAGGTCCACGGGCTTGTTGATATGAGGAAAGCAATTGCTGTTTCTTCCGATGTTTATTTCTATACCATCGGCGGCGGTTACCAGGGAGAGCCCGGTTTGGGAATAGAAAAACTTGCCACCTACGCCCGCCTTTTTGGTCTAGGGCAAATAACCGGGGTTGATTTACCGGGAGAAGCTGAAGGAATAATTCCCACACCGGAATGGAAAAAGAAAAATTTCAATGGCGAGGACTGGTTTCTGGGGAACACTTACCATACCGTTATCGGACAATACGGTTTTCAAGTAACCCCGGTACAAATGGCTAAGGCGATAGGAGCGATTGCCAATGGCGGGCGTCTTCTAACCCCTCATTTGGTCAGTAGCCCGGGTGATTTTACGGAAAATGAAATAAATGTGCCTAAAGATTTTTTTACCATTGTCAAAGAAGGAATGCGCAAGGCCGTGACGGAAGGAACGGCGCAAGGACTTTATGTTCCGTTTCCCGAGGTTGCCGCCAAGACCGGGACAGCCGAGCTCGGAGTTTCGAAAAATTTCGTCAATTCATGGGTTACGGGGTTTTTCCCTTACGATAATCCGCGCTACTCTTTTGCCGTAGTTATGGAACGCGGCCCGGGTACGAATATTTTTGGCGGAGTTTATATAATGCGCGGGCTTTTTGATTGGATGGCGTTGAACACGCCGGAATATTTGAAATAACTTACAACCAACGACCAACAACTCACAACGGAGGAAATAAAAACCCCCGCCGTTTGCACGCAAACGGCGGGGCGACAGCGGGGGAACTACATCGGAAGATTGGCGCGCATTCCTTCCAGGAGCCGGGAGCACTCTCCCCGCGAGGCGTCGTAGGCGACCACCAAACTTTTTATTTTTTCATACGATTCGAGCGCCGCGTTAACCATTCTTTTTACAATAAACCCCCTGCTTTCCTTAGGCGCCAGAAACGCCATTTCTTCAATTGCGAATGCGGATGTTTCCGTACCGCCCCTGAATTCATCCAGGCGGCGGATTATATCCGCGGTGAGGTTGAAGCAAGTCGAGCGAATTTCCGCCCTCTTTTTTGCTTCAATCGCCTGGAGGATTTCTTCGCTCTCCGCGTCGTTTTCCGGGGGAGTTTCCTCCGCGGTTGCCAGCGTGTTTATCAGGAACAAAAGGATTAATAATGCCGATAATGCCGTTAGTATTTTCATGGCTTCCTCCGAATTTTGAATCTTTGCGCAGAATATAATGAATTATATAAAAAGTCAACCCCGTAGTGAATTTTGGCATTGCGCCATAAGGCGCAAATTAAAAATTCCAAAATCTACTACAGGGTCAAATAATTTTGTATTTGTCGGACAGAATGCTATACTTTTTTCCACTACTATGGAGTACCTAAGCGAGGAAAAACGCAACGAACTGAAAGCCGAACTCGAGTACCTGAGGACCGTAAAGCGCAAAGAAGTTGCCGAAAGTTTAGAGTTTGCCAAATCTCTTGGAGACCTGTCTGAAAACGCGGAGTATATTCAAGCACGCGAGGACCAGGCGGGGGCTGAAGAAAGAATCGCCAAAATCGAAAATATTTTGAAATCAGCCGTTATCGTGGGTAAGCACAAGGCGGGGATTGCCGACGTCGGTTCTACTGTCGTTGTAAGGAAACAGGGAGGCGAGCCGCAGAAGTTCCACATTGTCGGTTCCGAAGAATCAAACATGGCGGAAGGAAAAATATCAAATTCTTCTCCTTTGGGAGTAGCCCTTTCGGGGAAAAAGAAAGGCGATACGGTTGTTTTTGAAAGCCCGAAAGGAAAAGCGGTTTATGAAATTTTAGAGGTTGAATAAAATATGGCATCCCTTGAAGAACTCCGAAATGAACGCATAAAGAAGCTTAAACTTCTGGCGGGAAAGGGGATAAACGCATACCCGGCGTCTTCCAAGCGCGATGCCACCCTTGCCGAAGCGAGCTCTTCTTTCCCGAAACTTTCCAAGAAAAAAGCGGTAGCTCTTCTCGGGCGTGTTACCGCTTTGCGCGGGCAGGGTTCAATAATGTTTTTTGATTTTTTTGACGGCACGGGAACTTTTCAAGGATTGCTCAAGAAGGATGAAATGGACGCGGACAGCTTTTCCCTTTTTGTCGACACGGTTGACATGGGAGATTTCATTGAAGTATCGGGGAAACTTTTTATAACGAAACGGAAAGAAAAAACAATCGCCGTAAACAAATGGAAAATGCTTTCAAAAAGTCTGCGCCCTCTTCCGGACAAATGGCACGGGCTCACGGACGTGGAGGAGCGTTTCAGGCGCCGGTATCTTGACACTCTGATGTCGGAAGAAGTACGCGGGCGTTTTTCCATGCGCTCCGCCCTCGTGCGGTTTCTCCGCGAATATTTGGATAAAGAAGGATTTTTGGAAGTGGAAACGCCGATTCTTCAAAGCATTGCGGGCGGAGCGCTTGCTCAGCCTTTCGTAACTCATCACCAGGCATTGGATATGGATTTATATCTGCGCATTGCTCCCGAGCTTTATTTAAAAAAACTTCTAGTCGGAGGGTTTACCAAGGTATATGAACTTTCAAAGAATTTCCGCAATGAGGGCATTGATGTTACTCACAATCCGGAATTTACCATGCTTGAATATTACGAGGCCTACAGCGACGCGTCTTTTCAGATAAATTTCGTGGAGAAAATGATTCGCGGCATCGTAAAAAAAGTATCCAAGAAAACCACGATAAAATATGACGATAACTCCATTGATTTTTCAAAAAAATTTGCCAGGGTTTCGTTTTTTGACCTGTTGAAGCGCTATGCCCTTATCACTCATTCGGAAAAAAAATCGCGCGAGGAATTGATAAAAAAGGCGGAACAGTTAAGCGTTGAAATTAGCCCATATGATTCTTCGGAAAAGATAATGGATAACATTTACAAAAAAACTTGCCGCCCGCGCCTCGTTCAGCCGACTTTTATTACCGATTATCCAGTAGCTTTTTCTCCTTTTGCCAAACGCCAAGAAGGCAACCCGGATTTTATAGACCGCTTTCAGCTTGTAGCCGGAGGAATTGAAATAGTTAACGCGTTTTCGGAATTGAACGACCCAATTGAACAGCGCTCCCGTTACGAAGAACAGGAAAAAAAGAGAAAAGGGGGAGAGAAAGATATTTCTCCGTCCGATGAAGAATATGTAGAAGCGATGGAATATGGCATGCCGCCCGCGGGCGGAGTGGGCGTGGGCGTTGATCGTCTAGTCATGCTTCTTTCTGACTCAAAAAACATCAGGGAAACGATTCTTTTCCCGACAATGAAGCCGAGATAGAAAACAACCGACAATCCACAACCAACAACGAACAATATTCACAAAACCCCCGCTTAAAGCGGGGGTTTTACCTTGTGGATAACTGTGCTATGGGGTGGCAACTAGTGGGGTATAATGGAACATAGTGGAATGAAGTGGGAAATTGAAGAGCCCCGCTTTTTCCATTCCGCCATGCCTCTGGCGGCAACAATAACCGCATGCTTATCGGCGAATACACTCACACTCTGGACGAAAAAAAACGGGTATCACTGCCCGCAAAATTTCGGCGAGAGGTCGGTAAAAAGGTGGTCATAACGAACGGGCTTGATAAATGTCTTTTCGTTTACACCGTGAATGAGTGGCAGAAATTGGCCGAAAAGTTATCCGAGCTTTCGCTCGGCCGCGGTGACACTCGCGGTTTTTCTCGTTTTATGCTTGCGAGCGCATATGAGGCGGATGTGGACTCGCTCGGCCGCGTGCTCATTCCGGACTCGCTCAAGGACTTTGCCGGCCTCTCTGAGCGGGTGGTAATTGCGGGAGTTTTCGGACGGATAGAAATATGGAATGAGAAGCGGTGGGGCGAGTACAAGAAAGGTATCGGTAAAAACGCCGACGCCATGGCCGAAAATTTAGGCGGTTTAGGCGCGGTGTAGATGCAGAAGTTGATAGTAAGTAGTTGGTAGTTGGTAGGAGCGCAAATACAAACAAACATGAAGGAAATACCGAACCAAAAACCTAACCAACTACAAACTACAAACTATAAACTGCCGATTACCCATATCCCCGTTCTTTTACATGAAGCGATTGAGGCTATGGCTTTGAAAAAAGGTTCTGTGGCGCTTGATGCCACCTTGGGCGGCGGCGGGCACGCGAAAGCCATCCTTTCCGCCTTAGGCCCGTCAGGGACCCTGATAGGGCTTGATGAGGACGAAGATGCCATTTCGCGGGTGGGAAAATACCTTGCGGAAGTCCCGGGTAAAAAAATTCTCGCACGTGAGAACTTCAGGAATCTGGCGCGGGTTCTCAAAGAAAATGGAATTTTCAAAATTGATGCCGCGCTTTTTGACCTCGGGTTGAGTTCGTTCCAATTTGAGGAGTCGGGGAGGGGATTTTCTTTTCTTAAGGACGAGCCGCTTGCCATGACCTTGGGTATTGGTAAAGAGAGATATTCTTTCACCGCTTCCGATGTCGTAAACAAGTGGGAAGAAGAAAATCTCCGCGACATCATCGCCGGCTATGGAGAAGAACGTTACGCCCGTCGTATCGCGCGCGCCATAGTTCTCGCGCGAGAAAAAGAGGAAATCAAAACGGCACGCGAACTTGCGGAAATAATCTCCGCCGCCGTTCCCGGAGCATACCGCCGCGGCAGAATTCACCCCGCCACCAGGACTTTCCAGGCGATAAGAATCGCGGTCAATGATGAATTAAGCGCGCTTAAGGCTGGAATAGCCGCGGCCACGGAAGCCCTCGCACCCAAAGGAAGAATCGCCGTCATTTCTTTTCACAGCCTGGAAGACAGAATAGTCAAAAATTTTTTTAGAGACGAGGCAAAAAAAGAAAATCTTTTAATACTCACAAAAAAGCCAATCATTGCCAAAGAAGAAGAAATTATTATTAACCCGCGCTCCCGAAGCGCCAAATTGCGAGTAGCGCAAAAAACAGAAAAATAAAATGAGACAGAGAATAATGCAATTCAATAGCGCGATTATCGGAAACAACATTGACAGGGCGGCGTTTACGTCTATCGCGAGCTTTTTAGGGATAGTTGTCGCTTTTTATCTATATTTTATCGGCGCGACCATATTTTTCACCGTTGAGCGCAAAGTGGCGGAATCCGAAATTCGGAACATATCAACAATGGTAAGTGCCCTTGAAATTGAATATCTCGGCCTTTCTAACTCTCTTTCTATTGAACACGCGAGAGCTCTCGGTTTTAAAGATTCGAACAATCAAACGTTTGTTACTCGCAAGGGAAGTGTCGGCTCTCTTTCCCTTCGCGACAATGGCAACTGATGGAATAACAAGGATTAGAATCCTTTCATTTTTAATAATATCCTTCGCGCTCTTGGCAGCGTCGAAGCTTTTTTTTGTTCAAATTATCAACGGCGACAAATATACAAAGGCGGCCGACAGGCAGTACGCCGCTTCGTCACTTGAGGTGTTTGAACGCGGTTCTATTTTCTTCACTGACCGTTCCGGGGAGCTTGTGCCCGCCGCGACTTTAGGCACTGGATTTTTTCTCGCCATAGAGCCCAATAAAATTACCGACCCGGATAAAATTTATGAAGCCTTAAGCGGAATTGTCGCGATAAATCATGATGATTTTTTTAAAAAAGCGTCCAAAACCGGAGACCCGTATGAAGAAATACTTCATCGCATGAACAAAGACCAAGCCGACGCCATAGACGCCCTCTCTATTCCCGGCGTTAAGGTTTACCGGGAAAAATGGCGCCTTTATCCGTGGAACGAAATCGGCTCGCGTACCATCGGATTTATCGGCTATCGCGAAGGTGGAAATTTTCTTGAGGGACGTTACGGCGTTGAAAGATATTATGAGGATATTCTTTCCCGCAAAAACAGCGACTTATACGCCAATTTTTTCGTGGAAATATTTTCCAACTTAAAGGAGGGAATAATAAGCGGCGGCAGAAGCGAGGGTGATGTGATTTTAAATATTGAACCGGAAGCGGAGAAAACTCTGCACAATGAACTTAAGCGCGTGCATGAAGAATACTCTTCCGATTTCACCGGCGGCGTTATTATGGACCCAAAAACCGGCGCTATTTACGCGATGGATGCCGTGCCGGGATTTGACCCAAACGACCTGCGTTCGGTGAAAGACACGGCGCTTTTTGGGAACCCTCTTGTTGAAGGCGTTTACGAAATGGGTTCCATCGTCAAACCTCTTACCATGGCGGCGGCGCTTGATGCGGGAGTCGTCACTAGAGAAACCACATACCGCGACGATGGTTTTGTAATTGTTGAAGATGCCAGAATAAAAAATTTCGACGGCAAGGGAAGGGGAGTTGTCAATATGCAGGAAGTTATAAGCCAATCTCTTAACACTGGCATGGTCTTCGTGGAAAAGCGTTTGGGCAACAATAAATTCCGCAGTTATATGAAAAAATTCGGCGTTGGCGAGGAAACAGGGGTAGATCTTCCGGGTGAAGTCGCGGGGCTCGCCGACAATCTAAACAGCACGCGCGACGTTGAATATGCCACGGCTTCTTTCGGGCAAGGTATCGCGTTTACTCCGATACAGATTGCGCGGGCGCTTTCGGCGGTTGCGAACGGAGGATATTTGATTGAACCGCATGTCATTAACCGCATAAGCTATAAGGGAGGATTTTCGCGCAAGCCTTCCTATTCCGGGAATGATGAAAAAATAATTTCCAGTAAGGCCTCCGAAGAAATGACGCGGATGCTGGTGGAGTTCGTGGACAAAGCGCTTTTAGGCGGGACGGTTAAAAATAAGGACTATAGCATCGCGGCTAAAACCGGCACCGCCCAGATGGCGAAGGAAGACGGCAGGGGTTATTACGAAGACCGGTATTTGCACTCGTTTTTCGGCTATTTCCCCGCTTATGACCCGCGTTTTCTCGTGTTTTTATACACCGTGAATCCCAAGGGGGTGAATTACGCCTCGCACACGCTGACATACCCATTCATGCGCATTACTTCGTTTCTCCTTAATTATTATCAAATTCCTCCGGACCGGTCGCCGAAACAATAATGAAATCAATCGCCAAATTTTTCGTTGTTTCCGTGATGACGATTTTCGCCAAAATAGCGCTTATTAAATATAAGCCGAAAATTGTCGCCATCGCCGGGAGCGTCGGGAAAACATCCACCAAAGACGCTATTTTTACGGTACTAAAAAGCGGCACTTCGGCGAGGAAAAGCGAAAAGAGTTACAACGGCGACATCGGCATTCCTCTTTCCATTTTCGGACTGGAAAATGCCTGGATGAATCCTCTAAAATGGGCGCGCAATTTTTTATTGGCGTTTCTGGCGCTTATATCAGATGAGCCATTCCCGCACATTCTCGTTCTTGAAATCGGCGCCGACCGTCCCGGAAACATTTGGCGTATCATGCGCTGGCTCAAGCCGGATATTTCCGTCATTACCCGTTTCGGCAATTTGCCGGTGCATATTGAATTTTTTAAAGACAAATACGAACTGATTGAAGAAGACGGCAATGTTGCCCGCGCGCTTCCGAAAAAAGGTCTTTTGGTGGCGAACATAGACGACGCCGATTCCATGTCCATGAAAGAAAAAACCGAGGCGCGCTTTTCCACTTACGGATTTGACAAAAACGGGACCATCGTCGCGTCCAATACGCAGATTGTCTACGACGACGGCGGATTTCCGACGGGAATGACGTACAAAATAGAATATGAAGGAAAAAGCATGCCGGTCCGGCTTTTCGGCTCGCTTGGCAACGTTTCCGTTTACGCGACCTTGCCCGCGCTTCTGGTGGGTAAAGAACTGGGAATCAATATCGTTCAGGGGATTGAAGCGCTTTCAAAACATGTCCCTCCGCCCGGACGCCTGCGGATTTTGAAGGGAGTGAAAAATTCCGCCATAATAGACGACACTTATAATTCTTCTCCGATTGCCGCCGAAGAAGCTCTTCGCGTTTTGAAGGAACTCAATGTAACCGGCAAAAAAATCGCTATTTTGGGAGACATGCTTGAGCTCGGGAAAAAATCAGAGGAAGCGCACAAGGCCGTAGGGGAGAGAGCGGCGGTAACTTGCGATATTTTGGTAACGGTGGGAATACGCTCGCGTAAAATCGCCGAAGGGGCGCTAATCGGAAGCTTATCCGAAAAAAACATTTTTCAATTTGAAGACAGCAGGAAGGCCGGGAAATTTGTGGAGGGAATAATAAAAAAAGGCGACGCGATTTTGATAAAAGGTTCGCAATCTATGCGCATGGAACGCGCGGTGGAAGAAATCATGGCGGAGCCGCTCCGCAAGGAAGAGCTTTTGGTCAGACAGGATAGGGAGTGGCAGTCCCGTTAGAGGCCGTGCGCTTGCGTGGTGATAATTCTAAGCGGGATAGGAAGTTTTTTCTGCAAGGCTAAACCTCGACATATATGTCGAGGTTTAGCCTTGCAGAGCCTAAGACGAACTTTTGGTGAGATAGGACAGAGAATGGCAAAACAGGTAGATATTGACTTTTTTAATAACTAATGCTTAAATAAAAAAAGAAGTAAACCTTCAAAACTCAAGGAGATTTCTGTGGTAAAAGACAACGAGTATCTGCTGCCCCGTTACGTATCAAATCGGCATATCATGGCTCGGGAAGTCAGGAAACGCCTGACGGACGCCAGAATCATGACGTTCGACTCCAAGGACTGGAAAGGCGTGAGAGACGCGGACAGTCGCGGAGTGGTCGGGAAAACAATCAGGGGTTCCTTGGGCCTCAACAAAGCCCACAAAGAAGAAAGACACGAAGAATCCCGCCTCAGGCCGCTCGTCGATGCCCTGTTCAAAATCCCCGGCGTGGTGAGCGTTACAATCAAGCAGTATTCCGTTTCTATCAAGAAAGGAGAAATCTTCACGTGGGACGAGATCAGGCCGCAGGCGGAAAAAATCCTCAAAAAGCACTTGGCGAAGTAATATTCGCTGCCCACAAGCGCCGCACGATTCATCGCGGCGCTTTTGTTTTGGGTGATTTTTGTTATATTAATAAGGTTTTAACGCGGCCCTATCGTCTAGCGGTTAGGACATATCCTTCTCAAGGATAGAACCCGGGTTCGATTCCCGGTAGGGTCACAACTTGAAACTTCGGCAGGAGTGAGCGAAAAAATGGCGCGCGCCGAAGGCG
>JBBTQM010000009.1:0-9576 GCA_038065675.1 Patescibacteria group bacterium
CCAATCACTTTTTGTAAAAACTATTTTTTATACGAAAAATTCTCCCCGTCGCTTTTGAACGTAATTGTCCCCTTCTCGCAGGTCGCAAGTTTCTGAATTTTAAATTTTTCAAGGAGCGCCAGAATTTCCTGATGCGGATGGCCGTAAGAATTTTTGCATCCGGCGGAAACAATCGCGTAAGCGGGATGCACGGCGGCAAGAAATGGAGGGGCGCTTGAGGTGCGCGAGCCGTGGTGCCCTAATTTTAAAATCTCGGCGCGTAATTTTTCCCCGTCTTTGGCAACAAGACGGAGTTCGGCTGATTGCGGCGCGTCTCCGGTCAACAAAACACGAGACGCACCGTAAGACAACATTGCGATAACGGAAGCATTGTTGGTATCTTTTTCTCGGCTTACGTCCCTGTCAGGGTATAAAACTAAAAGTTTCGCGCCGCCGCCCAAATCTATTTCCATCCCTCGCCGCGCGTAAACATGCGAAATATTTTTCTCTTTTACTTTTTTAAGAAGAGCGTTCCATGTAAGAGTGTCCGCGGGAACTCCCGGCTCAATAAAATATGAAACGCTAAATTTTTCAAGAACATTGTTTAACCCGCCGGTATGGTCTTTGTCGGGATGTGTGGCCAAAATGACATCAATCACCCGGTCGTACATAGGTAAAATTTTGCCGAGCTCGCGCACAACCGCGCCGCCGGAACCTCCGTCAATTAAAATCTGATTTCCGTTCGGGGCTTCGATAAAAATGGAATCACCCTGACCGATATCAAGGAACGCCACCGACAAATTTTTATTGCCGCCGGCAAAAATAAGCGACCAAATAAATATGGAAAGAGTAAAAAGAGCGGTGAGAATAAAAAATTTCGCGGTGCGAGATGAATAAATCATTCTTTAATTTTAACGAATCGCCGGAAAAGTAAAACGCTAAATATCGCGTAACACAAAATCGGCACGGCAATCGAAACGGACTGGAAGGTGTACGAGGAAAAAGGCAGAGCGGAAAATTTTTCCGTTACGAAAAGAATATAGGAAAGAAAAACAGTTGCGACATATCCGAAAGGAATAACCAAGGCCGAATGAATGAAACCGAGGGCTCCGCCCAGAAATCCGAGAAACATTATGGAAGGAACTACGGCAAGCGACATGAGGTTGGCAGGGAAAGACACCAAACTGACGCTTCCGGTCAAATACAAAAGAAACGGCGTAACGAAAATCTGCGTTGCCAAAGTCGCGCGGGCAATGTCGCGCGCGCCGAAACGCTCCGGCAAAAATCTCACGTATTTTTCAACAAAAGGAGAAAAATAAATAAGTCCGACCGTGGCTAAAAAAGAAAGCTGAAAAGATGGGTCAAAAACAAGTATCTTCGGATTTTGGACAAGCATCATAAAGCCGGCAAGAACAAGCGCCGTGGTAACGTCATATACGCGCCCGAGATAGCGCGCGAAAACAACGAGCAGGGCCATGATGGAAGCGCGGATAACCGTCGCTCCGCCGCCGACCAGAGCGGCGAAAAATATTATTCCCGACGAAGCGAGGATGCTTCCGTACAGAGCGGGCAGAAACGAGAAAAATTTTACGATGGAATCGGCGACTATCGTAACGTTGTACCCGGACAAAACGACGATATGGATAAGGCCGACTTTTCTGAAATCTAGAAGCAGGTCTTTGCCGAGCGACTCCTTGGCCCCTACTATTATTCCCGCAAGCAAAGACTCTTCCGGCTCCGGAATAACACGGGCGAGATTGCCCAAAAATTTCTCTTTAAAAGAATAAAGCGCGCTTAAAACCTGGTTCCCCTCTCCGCGTCCGATGAGTGAAACCGTGCCACTCTTAATTTCAAAATAAATTCCTTTCGCGGAAAGATAGCCGGGGTAATCAAAAAGTTTTCCGTTAGCGCCTTCAAATTTTTCAGGTCTTAAAAGAAGGCCTCGCGCCGTAATCCGGTCGCCGTAGCGCCAGTTACCAAAACGTTCCGCCGCAACGCGGATTTTTTCTCCATTGACCGCAAGACGCGAGGCGCCGTCACGCAAACTCTCCGCGCGCACCGTCAAAAAAACAATATCGTCTCGGACATCCGGTTCATCCGATACGATGCCTTCAATAAAAACTGTTTCTCCCGAATGCGCGCGGAGGAACGAGTTTTCAAACGCGAGTTCGGAAATTTCAAAACGGACAATGCCAAGCATAGCGCCCAAAAAAACCAATGAAACAAAAAATACACTACGAGTGCGGTGTATCGGGTAAACAAAGAAAGTTGAAATTGCGGCGATTAAAAACAAAAGTTGCAATTTCCCCGCATCTTCATAAAGCGAACGGATAAAAATTCCTATGGTGAAACTCGCGGCGAGAATAAAAAACCAAGCGCGCATATAGGCAATTTTAATTGTCAATCCACAATTTCCGTTAAATTTTCATTGGCGTAATGTTTCATTGTAAATTTATTGAAAATTACAAATTTAAAATTGAAAATTATTATTCGTTAACCCCCATTCCCTTTTTATTTTTTCCTCGTCTTCTTTAGATAGGGCTTTTTTAAATTTTGCCCCCGACACGCCTTTGACTCTTTTCTCGCATTCAGTCCAGGTCTTATGAGAAACCAAAACACCATTAACAAGTGATAAGTAACTATAGGCGGTCTTGCCCCCGGAGCTCCCGCGTTTTGAAACCGGTCTTTTTTTTGATTCTTTAAGACTAAAAATATCAAAAGGATATTTTGTAATCGGCCCGTCAAAAAAACGCTGTGTTTTAAATTGTTTTTCCTTGGCACAAAGCGTGGCGATAAAATCAACGCGCTCATTGCCGGGTATTCCCGCGTGGCCGTGCACGTGACCCCATTTTATTTTTTTGCCCGAGGCTAATTTTGAAAGCTTTTTCCACAAATCCTGATTTAAAATATCTTTTTTATTTTTGCCAATCCATCCGTTTTTCTCCCAGCCATTCACCCACTTTGTAATCCCGTTGATTACGTATCTCGAATCCGTACGGATAGTTAGTTTTAAGTTTTTAGTTTTTAGTTTTGAGGCAAAACTCAATGCTTCAATCGCGGCAGTCAATTCCATGCGGTTATTGGTGGTATTTTTATTCCCTCCTCCAAACTCAACAACTTTTGAACCATAAACCAAAACAACCCCCCATCCGCCCGGACCGGGATTACCGATTGAACTTCCGTCGGCGAAAATTATAATTTCGTTTTTCATTAAGATAAATATACCACGCAAAATAAAAGCGGCGCGCGTTGGCGCCGCCGATGTTTTACGGGCAAATCATTGATTTCAGGGATTTCCTTCTTTCCCTGCGGGTCTTTCTCAACTCTTTTTTTCTGAGCAAAGAAATGGGTGACCCCTTCATCCTGAGCGCGCTTTTTCCTCCGCCGGTCTGCGCCTTGCTAATAAATTTACCATCCATACCCCTTGCCATGAGTCCTCCGATTAAACTTACTAATCCCAAAATAGAACCATTACTGCACAATGTCAACAATCCTCATTCGTAACTCCGGGCGGTTCCTGAAAAAAGATTTTTCAATTGAGGCTACAAGATTAACCGTTACTCCTTCTTCCGGCACACGTTTGAAATCAAGCGGCTTCATGAAAAACCCGATGGCGGGAATTTTCCCGCCGCGCGAATTTTCAAAAATAATTTTCAAATGATTCCCCTTTTTACCAAACATGCCGACTTCCTTAATTTCCGCGTTCCTGAATAAAAATACCGGCTTCGGATTCCCTAAGCCAAACGGCGCCAGACGTTCTATTTTTTTGTAAGTTTCCGCCGTTACGTCATCAATCACGAGTTCGCAATCAATCGCGCTTTTCACCGGCGTAAAAATTTCTCTTTTTACTTTGGCGTAAGCGACGATCAATTCTTCCTCAAGAAGATGGATGTTTTCGTGGGAAACGGAAAATCCTCCGGAGAGCTCGTGGCCGCCGGCGTTTATGAAAAATCCCCGCGTTACCGCCGCCATCATTTCAACCACGTTGACCGTTCCATCGGAACGGCACGAACCCTTAAGCGCGACGCCGTTTTCTCTCCCCCACACGAAAACCGGCCTGGCGTATTCCTCAACCAAATTTGAAGCGAGAATTCCCAAAAGCCCCGGGCGCCACAAAGGATTGCCGATGACGATGACTTCTTTAAGTTCGCGTCTCGACATGGAATTTTTTATTTCCGCCGACATCGTTGCCACCAATTCTTTTCTGCTGTCGTTTAAATTATGTAAATGGTCGGAAAGTTCGTCCGCTACTTTCTCGTCATCGGTTGAAAGAAGCCGAAACGCTTCAAGGGGAATATCCATGCGCGACGCGGCGTTTATGCGCGGAGCAATCATAAAAGATATGTCATCTTCAGTAAGATTTGATTGGTCAACTCTCATTTTTCGCAAAAGTTTCCGCAGTCCCGAGCGCGGAGACTTGCGCAGAACTTTAATTCCGTAATGGGCGATGGTCCTGTTTTCGCCGCGGAGTGGAACCATATCGGCAATCGTCGAAAGCCCCGCCATATCCAAAAGCCACTTTTCCCATCCGGGAGCCACTCCCCACTCTTTCCCCCTTGCCTTAAGCAGGGCGGAAGCAAGTTTCCAGGCAACGCCCGCGCCGCAAAGCATTTTGTCCGGATACGTGTCACCGGATTGTTTTGAATTGACAACGGCATAGGCGGGAGGAAGAATTTCCCCGCCATCAGGCGACAAGGCCGGAAGATGGTGGTCGGTAATAATGACATCAATCCCCAAAGATTGCGCCTGCGCGACTTCATCTATATTGGCGATGGCCAAATCAACGGTTATCAAAAGAGTGACGCCGTCTTTCCCGAAAAAATCAACGGCCGCGGAATTTAGCCCATACCCCTCGTTGTGCCGGTGCGGGATATAGTTTGAAAAATTTTTATAGCCTATGCGTTTGAAAAAATCATGGAGAACCACCGAGCCGGGAATGCCGTCGCAGTCATAATCGCCGTAAATTACGATTTTCTCTTCCTTTTCAATGCCCCGGATTATGCGCTTTACCGCCTTATCCATTCCTTTAATAAGGAAGGGGTCATGAATGTCGCGCTCATAATTCGGATTTAGAAATTTTTCCGCTTCTCCTCCGGTATTTATTCCGCGATTGGCAAGAAGGGTTCGCGTGAGTGGGTCGTATTCGTAAAGCTCGTCTGTAACCGGTCCGGCCGGAATATCGGCAATTTTGTAAGCTTCCATTTAAATAAATAATACCACGTGGCTATGGTATACTGCTCACGAAATGAGAGATGAAAATTGTGTTTTCTGCAAAATAATAGCGGGAGAAATAGCGAGTACGCCGGTTTACGAAGACGAGGCGGTTTTTGCCTTTCTGGACATCAATCCGAACAACCCCGGCCACACCCTCGTCGTCCCCAAAAATCACGCCAGGAACATTTTTGATATTGAAGAGAGCGACATGAAAGAGCTTTCGGCTCGCGTCAAAAAGATAGCGAAGGCGGTGAAAGAAGGAGTATCGGCGGACGGGATAAATATCGCCATGAACAACGAACCGGCCGCGGGACAGCTGGTATTCCACGCGCACATTCACGTGATTCCGCGTTTTTCAAACGACGGCTACAAACATTGGCCGCAAAAATCATACAAAGAAGGCGAAGCTGAAATCGTGGCGGAGAAGATAAAATCACATTTGTAACAAAACAAAAAAGCGGAGAGGTCTCCGCTTTTAGAAATTCTCCGCACTCGTCTTGTTTACTCGGCAAACAGCAGGTCTATCTGTTCTCTGGTCATGTGCTTGTAGCCGCAAGTGAAGCAGGAACCAGTCTTGTGGCCGTGATATTCGTTACTGCTATTTTCGTGGGGACATTTGCTCTGAATAGTGCTGAGAGCGTATTCAAGCGTCGCCAGTTCGCGTTTCTTGGCCTCAATAAGGTCATGGAGGCCCTTTGCCGCGACGGGGACTTGGTCGAGAATGCCACAGTCAGAAGGATGTTGGGCGCCATGGAAAAGAGAATTGTCCACCCAATGACTTTTCGTTTCAGAACTCATTTGATAGCTCCCGTGTAGTGGTTGTACCCGCGGCAAATACTAAAACATTTTGTATGTAAAAGCAATTTAAAGAAGATAGAAACTGCTCTTGAAAAATAAACGCCCCCGATGCCGTCATGGCACCAAGGGGCGATTGGGGGGTCGGTAGACCTCAAGGGGGTCGCGGTTACTTGTTTTTCAGCGCCTCAATCCCCGGAAGAGTGCCTGTGGCCAGAAATAGAAGCATCGCCCCGCCGCCGGTTGAGACGAAAGAGATTTTCTTCCCGATTTTCAGGCGCGATACCAAAGCCAATGTGTCCCCTCCGCCGACAACCGTGCGCGCGCCGGATTTAGCCATCGCCTTCAACAGCTCTTTCGTAGATTTATCAAAACCAAGCTCGTAATATCCGAGCGGGCCGTTGAAAATAATTTCCTTCTTTCCTTTCACGCTCTTGATGAGGACTTGAAGAGCCTTCGGGCCGATGTCGCGGACAATATCATTTTTATCAATATCTCCGACTTTTTTAATTTTCCCTCCATCCACAACCACCTCTTCCGGAAGCATGAAATTCTTGTTCTTGGCCAATTCCGCCAAGTCGTCCCCGGCATCTTCAGCAATTGATTTCCCGACTTCGTATCCTTTGGATTTGAAAAAAGAATTCATCAGCGCCCCGCCGACAAAAATTTTATCGGCAACACGGGCGTATTTTTTAATAAGAGGGAGCTTGGTTTCCGGCTTGGCGCCGCCGATTATAAAAAGAAACGGCTTTTTGGGCGTCAGTGACTTGGAGAGTTCAAAAATTTCCCGCTCAAACTGCAAACCAATAAACCCGGGAAGAAATTTAGGCAGGGATATGATAGAAGCATGTGCGCGGTGCGACGCCGAAAAAGCGTCGTTTATATAAATATCTCCTAAACGAGAAAGTGAAAGGGCGAAAAACGTGCTGTTTTCCTTTTCTCCGCTGTCACTACGCAAATTTTCAAGCATAAGAATTCCTCCTTCAGGCAAGGAGGTAACGGCGGCTTCCGTTTTCGCGTCCAAAAGTCCGGGAATAAATCCTACCGTGATAAATGAATTTAATTTGCGGGCAACTTCCTTAAGGGACGTTTCGCCGTTCCCCAAATGAGAAATGATGACCGTGCGCGCACCAGCCGCGCGCAAAAATTTAAGAGTCGGCAAAGACGACTCTATCCGCGAAGTATCAGCAACCTTGCCGCGCAAAAGAGGGACATTAAGGTCAAGGCGCAGAAGGACGCGCTTGCCGCGCAGATTTTTCGCGTCACGTATACTCGTAAGATTGAATGACCTTGGGAGCTTGATGTCAGTTTTTCGCGGCATGAGCGATAATTTCCGAAAAATTCGCAACGGACAAACTTTCGCGTCCGACCAGAAGCCCGTCCACTTTCCCGACCGAGAAAAATTCGTGGGCATTTTTCGGTTCAACCGAACCGCCGTATAAAATTCGGGCGCGCTTGGCGGCCGAATCTCCGACAATGTCGGAAATAACTTTCCTTATAAAAATCCCCATGTGAAAAGCTTCATCGGCGTTAAGCGGACTTGAGCCTTTGCCGATTGCCCAAACCGGCTCATAAGCAAAAATTATTTTTGAAACTTTGTTTTTTGGAACACCGAGAAGCGCGTGCCTCACTTCCGAAGAAATCACCGAAAGATAGTGTTCGTTTTGATCGCGCTCGCGTTCTCCAACGCAGAGAATTGGAGTAAGTCCTGCGGAGAGGGCGCGTTTTAGTTTTAAATTGACGATGTCGTTTGTATCCCCGCGCAAACGCCGCTCGGAGTGGCCTATTATCGCGTAAGCCGCCCCGGCGCTTTTTGCCATTTCAGCCGAGATTTCTCCGGTATGGGCTCCTTCTTTTTCCACGGACACGTCCTGCGCTCCGGAAATTCCGGAAATTGAACCGAGAAAAGGAGCTGGGGGGCAAATCACGACCGAAACATTTTTGCGGCGGCGGGCAAACGCCTGTATTTTTCGGGAAAGTTCCACGGCGGCGCGCAAGCTTGCGGGATTCATTTTCCAGTTTCCAACGATAAGCTTCTTCATTGAATTTCCTCCATTCTACCATACGGGGTTTCGGCAAATGGAAAGGCCCAGCGGTGATTCGCTGGGCCGGTTGTTGCTCCATCCCGCGAGGGATGGCAGAGTCGGGCCGGGCCTCAGGTAGCGATCGACGGCGCAATGCGCTCGGTGAAGCCGTCCGAGCGCGGAGGTTGGGTTTTCATGCCTATCTCCTTTTCAAGGATTGGCCATGCACGTAGTCAAGAACTATCCATGCGGCCCCTGCTTAAGGAACGCACTAATGACCTTTTTAATTAAAACATGAACCCGCAGGGAGAGCAACTATTAACTTATCAACTAAAAAACTAACCAACTAACTACTTCACCTCGCGCCAGCCGTCTATAGAAAATGAACCACCGGGACCGGAGGTGAAAAGTAAATTGGCAAGACCGGTTGAATATACCACTTCCGCCGAGTTTTTTGTGATAACTTTGTACCCGCTTACTTCTTTTAAAGAAATGGTGTTTTCAAGAGATATTTCTCCGTGGCCGGCATATACCAGCAAATCCCCCTCAATGTTGTTTTTTACCTCAATAGCTTCTTCATTGCCGCCGATTTCGGCGCTCCGATTCTGAGAAATCATCAATATGTACGAACTTGGGAATCCGCTGCCGGAAAAAGTAATGTTGTTATCTATGTTTATTTTGCTGCCCATCGTACGGTTGGCGGGATTGTCGGCGATAAGAACAACGCTTTTGTTGCCGAGAGAGGGGCTGGCTTTTAACGTAGCCGTGTTTCTCACGGTTATGTTCCCCGTGACCCACAAAGGACCTGTAATGGTGACAATCGGTCCGCCGCTTATTTCAAGGTCGCAAGAAATTTTTTTCGGTCCGATAGTGGTGTTATTCGTAATTTTATACGGACAAGGACTCCCGACTGTCCCGCCGGAAGCCGCTTCGCTTTCCCACTGCGCGATTAATGAATCCGGGATGGCCAAATTTTGCTTTGGTTGATCAAGAGAATTGGGATATTTTGTCCCGGAAACCGTCGTTCCGGAAATACTCTGATAATAAGCATTTTTATCTATGGTTGAATTGCTGATGGTATGCGCGTAAGCGCTTGAAGTCGCGTGCACGCCGGAAATCGAGCCGGAACTCCCGGCGGAAACAACGTCGCCTTTTACAATATTTGAACCGGAGCCGACAATCGACCCGTTTGAATAAACATTACCGCTTATTGACGAATTATTTTGCAAATAAAATCCTCCGTCTCCGACCTGCACGCCGTAATTGAACGAGGCGCCGGACGACACCGTTAGGCGTGTTCTAACTTTCCGGACCAACGATTCGGTGTCTCCGCTCGATAAAATTTCCTTACCGTCAACTCCCAAATCGCTTACCGCGGTTGTAGTCGTGGCCCCGCCGACGGAAAGAGTTTGAGAAGACGCCGTCGGCAATCCGTTTTTCAGGCGGTAAGTGACATCTTCACTTCCCGATTCCGCCGCAAAATAGCTTTGTACTGAACGCAATGAGTCGGAAGCGATTCTTACTTCACGAATTGCGGAATTGGAAACGCCAAAAACAAGCGATA
>JBBTQM010000010.1:0-12485 GCA_038065675.1 Patescibacteria group bacterium
AAGGCCTGTAATCTCGGCCGGGAGCGCCAAGCGAAAAAGGACCACCAGTATAAACTCATGGTGTTCGGAAAACCGGCGCCGGTAATCCTCAAATTTATCGAAAGGGATAAGGTGGCGCAAGACGGCGTATATTCCGTGCCGGCCGATGGAATAAGAAACAAGCGCGCCTATAAGCCACCCGAGCATTAAAAAAAATAGAGTGAGTTCCTCTCCCCACGCGATTGCGGCGAATGGAACGGCGGGAATGCTGGTCAAAGGAGAAAGAACGGCCGAAAGCGCCGAAAAGGAAACAAAAACTGCAATGCCTAAAACCGAATGCTTTGAAATGTAAGCGCTTACATCTGAAGCAAATCCTTCAAACGCGTGCTGGAAAGAAGCGGATGACCAGAAAATTGCGGCAACCGCTATAACAACCGAAACGGCTATGAATTTCTTGCTCATGTTTTATTTTAAACCGCCGACCGCAATTTTTTCACGCGCGCGATGAAAATTTGCCGTAGAAATAAAGCAGAACAGCAACAAGCGCTACAAGAATAACGTAACCGGCCATAAGCGGCCAAAAAGAGTAAGGGGTTCTCCAAATTCCGAGTATGGTGGCCCATAACCATGAACCCAGTGATATCGCGCTCCCCAGCCACAACGGCACGAAGCGCTTGGATATGGCAACGGCATTTATTATTATAGCGACAACCATAATATCCTTAACCCAAAGTTTTTGGCTTTTTAAAACCCAGTCGTTCCCCTGCAAAAGAAACCACCACATAAGCGCGAGTCCGGAAACTATAACGAGCGCGAGTCCGACGCGGATTAAAAAATAATTCGCGTGCATCAAGGCGCGCTCGTCGTTTTCAATATTGCCGTCCTCTATCGCTTTTCTTATCTGCGCTTCGGCGACAATGGAGCCGCCCAGACCCATTGCCGTCCCTATGACGTGTCCGAGAACGAGAAATGTGTGCAAGTCCATAAACTACCTGCTCTTTATGTTGTTGAAGAGAAATACGAAAAGCCAAACGGCGATAAGGGCTATAACGTTCCAGATAACCAAACCTGAAAGGAATGTCTCAAAATTAAGAATGTTTTTACCCATATCAATGCCCATATGGAGGCCGTATCTCATGAATTCCGGACGAATTCCCGGGAAAAGAGCCACCCCCGCAAAACAAATTACGTAAACGATGCTAATCCAGGCCGAGGAAACTTTTAACAAATGTTTTTTATTTAACATGATATTAAACGCTTTTTTATTATTTATAATAACTCATTGGCTTTCGACTTCAAAATAAGTATAACACCATTAAATTTTTTGCCGCCGCAACAAAACTGCGTTTATCGCCACTATAACCGTTGAAACGGACATGAGCGCGGCGGCAAGCGCCGGCTCAAGAATTATTCCCTTGAAAGCCAAAACCCCCGCGGCAAGCGGGATAGCCGCGACGTTATATCCCGTCGCCCAAAAAAGATTTTGGAGCATTTTTGAATAAGTGAGCTTTGAAAGACGGATTATTTTTGGTATGTCGCGCGGGTCGCTTTTCACCAGAATTATTCCCGCCGATTCTATGGCAACGTTGGTTCCCGCGCCAATGGCAATGCCCAAATCCGCCTGGGTAAGGGCGGGGGCGTCGTTCACCCCGTCGCCAACCATCGCCACCATGTCACCCTTAGATTGCAAAAGTTTTACCTTTTCCGATTTTTCATGCGGCAGTACTTTCGCGAAATATTCGTCAATTTCAAGCTCTTCGGAAACCCACTTGGCAACGTCTTCCGAGTCTCCGGTAACCATTGCTATTTTCACCCCTAATTCTTTAAGCGATTTAATGGCTTCACGGGATTCCTCGCGGATAACGTCAGCAAGAGCTATTACTCCGATTATTTTACCTTCTTTTATAACAACATTAATTGTCTTCCCTTGCCGCGCAAGCTTGCCGGTTTTTTCCCTTATCTCTTCGGTAAATTTCAGGCCGAGCTCCTTCGCAAGCGATACACTGCCGACAATCACTTCCCCGCCGCCGACCTCCGCCCTTACTCCCTTACCGGGAATTCTTTGGAAGTTTTTAATTTCAAGAAGTTTGATATTTTTCTTTTTTGCCTCTTCCGCCATCGCTTTGGCAATAGGATGCTCCGAATGGCTGTTGACCGATGCGGCGAGCTGAAATATTTCATCTTCCGATTCGCCGGACACGGTACTTCGACCTCGCTCAGGATTAACAATGATTGAATCTATCCCGAACTCTCCTTTGGTAAGCGTCCCCGTTTTATCAAAAAGAACGATGTTTATTTTTCTGGCCACCTCAAGCGCCAGTCGTTGCCGTATTAAAAGGCCGTTACGAGCCGCCATTGTTGTTGAAATGGAAGCTACGAGCGGGATGGCAAGACCCAAGGCATGAGGACAAGCGACGACAAGAACCGCCACAAGGCGCTCGGTGGCGAAAACAATGCCCGCTTCGGCAAAAAGCCACACGGTAAATGTTATGCCGCCTAAAGCGACGGCGATAACCGTAAGATAAAAAGCGGCGCGGTCTGAAAGAACCTGAAGGCGGGATTTTGATGCCTGCGCGTCGGCCACAAGGCGCATGACACCGGAGAGAAAGGTGGATTCACCGATTTTGGCAACCGCTATTTTTAGCGCCCCGTCCCCGTTTATGGAACCGGCAATCACTTCATCGTTTGTTTTTTTGGGAACCGGCCTGGATTCCCCGGTGATAATGGATTCATTAACGTCAGAACGCCCCTCAATTATTTTTCCGTCAGCCGGTATTTTGCCGCCGGGCTTTACGAGCACAATGTCCCCGATTTTGAGCATGGCTATCGGAATAATTTGGCTTGCGCCGCCGCGCAAAACTTCCGCGGTGTCGGGAAGCAATTTCGCAAGCTCTTTAAGGGCTCCCTGCGCTCCCTGAACCGCGCGCATCTCAACCCAATGGCCAAGAAGCATGATTCCTATAAGGGTTGAAAGTTCCCATAATAAGTTGTGCTCCCGCCCCGTTAAAACGGCAAAGACACTGAAGGAATAAGCGGCAATGATTGCTAGAGCAATGAGCGTCATCATGCCAGGAAGCCGCGCCTTCAGTTCGCGCCAGGCGCTCGCCAAAAATATCCATCCTCCGTAAAAGAACACGACCGAGCCGAATCCAAGAATCACAAATTCCGAACCGGAGAATTCCGGCGCGGTTAATCCGAAAGCTTTTTCAAACAACTCCGAGTACGCGAGAATAGGAACGGTCAACGCCAGTACCACCCAAAACTTCCGCAAAAAAGATTCCGTTTTATGCCCGGCGTGTTTATCGTGTGCGTTATGGTCGGCGGTTTCTTTTTTCTTCTGTTTTACGGGCACCAGATTCATGCCGCATTCAGGGCACATTCCCGGCCTGCCTTGCTCTACATTTGGATGCATTGGACAAGAGTAAGTGGTTTGATGGTGTTGATGTTCCATGTTCTTTAATTATATACCGCATCCCTTACCACCGTTTTCTTGCTCTGGTTTTACGATTTGAGAAACGACCCAAGTGTATCCGGAAGAACTTGAATAATCGTCGCCTAATATCTTACGCGCGTCTACGCTCCTCCAATCAACACTCTTCCCTTTCAAGTAAGCCGCTATGGTTAGATAAGCGTCGGGAAACCAAAATGAATTTGCTGAAAGCGCCGCCTTCCACATGTCTTTTTCGCTTACGCCCTGACTTGCCATTAACTCCAAAAGTCCGAGCATGGCCATGCCGTGATTGCAGTCCGGAAAATGGGTTGAGTTGCCGCAACACGGCCTGTATATTCCCTTAGATACTTTCTCTGCCAAAGCTTGCTGACCGGGTGTCAAATTAAGGAATTCATGCATGCTGTAATGGTCCATCGGGTTACCCTCCGCCATTGTCCAACCTGCGGTTGAAGCGAAAGTTTCGGCACCGCCGTATCTTTTGTCCGTCATTTCGCCATAATCCAAAATTGGATTTTTATTCGCGAGGCCGAGCGCCCAAAACAAATTCAAAAGATATGGGGCATTGTCTTTCGTAATTTTTATCCGGCCGTTATTCCGCCCGGACAGCAGGCTTTCATATTCATCCGTGAACTCGCCGCGTTTTTCATACATTTCCCTGAATCTTTCGGCGTCTATAACGCCGGCGTTCGCGAGCTTTACGCCCATGCCACCCCAAGTTACCGGCAATAGAACCTCGCCCGAAGGCAAAACTTTTTCCTCAAGAATTCCATCGGGCGTTTTCCCCGACAACTCCGGCGGGACGGCATCGTACAAAGCGCCGACGATAACAATAACCGCGGCAAGCGTGAGAAGCGGCAAGATATATTTCTCAAGGTGTTTTGTTTCGTTTTTCATGACATTAACAGCAATTTTTCATCTTTTTTTCCAGTTCTTTGACGCCTTCCTCACGAGGATTCTGTCCGCCGTATCCGAAGAAAAAAACGGACCCGACAACCAGTAAAAATCCGAGCGAAACAAGAAACATTATCCATTGTTCCTCAAGAAGGCCGTAAGCGGCGATAAACCCCGCCGGAATAAAAACGATTTTCCAAAGAAGCGGAGAGATTTTAGGCGGCAATTTTTTCTCCGACTGATAAGCAATACCCACAATCGAGCCGCCCAGAAGAAGCGCCGGCACGACCAGATTGATTTGGTATCCCAATAAATGCGCCGCGACAAGCCATATCCACGTTCCGGCTACGCCCGCGCAAATTGGGCAAATCTGGAACGGCAACGCGCGGTTCAAGAGCCACACTGCCGCCGTAATCGTCAGAATTGAGATTGTTGCAATGATGATAAGCATGGTTTTAGACGAAAAAGATAATAATGCCGAGAACTATCATAGCGATTCCGCCCCACACTCTCATGTGTTTCGTCTCCGATTTTTTCCACTCCATGACTTTTTCGGTAAGCGTCCCGTCGCCCGCGATGAAAAGAATCAGGAGAAGCGGCAAGACGAAAATCAGATTGTAGAGGATGAGATACCAAACGCCGGAGAGGTATGTCACCTGGTCGTGAAGAAGTCCGAGAATCATCAGGTAAGGTCCGCCGGTGCACGGGAATTCACATAACCCGACGAGCGCGCCCAAAAGAAACGCCGTCGGAAGCGAGGCTTTATTCATGAGCTCCGCCATTTTATGGTGCGCCGCCTGCGGAATACGGAGTTTAATCGGGAACGACGGGAAGAATTCGTTTATGAGATTGATTGCGCCAAGAACAATGAGAAGCGCCGAACCGATTTTGGCCATGAAGTGCGGAGTGTTGAAGAGGTGAAGCGCCTGAAGTATCCCCAGTCCGATGAGAATGTAGACCGTAAAGAGTCCCAGAATATAGACTCCGCCAATTTTTAAGACACCGCCGCGCATCTTCCCGATACTGAAAAGAAACGCGATTGTCAGAAGAAGAATCCCGAACGCGCACGGATTTATGCTGTCAATCAAGGCGGCCACACCCACAAGCGGCAGAAGCCATGTTCCTTCATTGCTTAAGTTCCAGAGCGCGGTAGTACCGATGTTGCCGATTTTCAAAAACAAAACAACGCCGAAGATAAGGACCACGGCTGAAACAAGAATTGCAAGTTTTTTACTCATGGGATTTACGGTGTAACGGTAGCGTTAAACAGAAGCTCAAGCGGTTTGCCGCTGTCCGTTTCCAGAATAATCGCCCGCTCTATCCGTCCGACACCGGCGGGACCATGCGCCGCGGGGTCAAAAACGACCTCCACGACCGCCTCCTCGCCCGAACCCATAATTTGGTTTATCGTCGGAACGAATCCGTGGCCGGGCATGCTGAAGGGTCCGAATTGTTCGCTTCCTTTCATAAGCGTCGCGGTCGTGCACATGCAAGATGTATACATTTTTCTGATGATAACCGCCTTATCGCTATCGTTTTTAATTTTGAACTGGCGTTTTACGACACCGCGAGCCATTGATATGGAGCCGAAGCTGTAATTTTTCTCTCCCGATACAATGAGCGTTCCCATCATGTTGTTCACGGGCAATGACGCCGTGTTAACGGAAGAATCGGGCCGCGCAATAAATATCGCTGCACTCAAAGCAATAACTGCGACGGTAATGCCAATAATATTTTTTTTCATTTTTATAAGATTTAATTGTTAAGTTAAAAACACAAATTAAAAAACCTGCTGCGGCGGAAAAAATTCGCCGGGAAAAGCAGGATAAAAAGATTTCCTAGAAAAGTTTGGGGTTCAGGATTCCGCGAGATAGCGCTTCTTTGAGAAACGCGCTCGGAACATAGTCTCCTTTATCGCGAAATAGCCGCGCCGGAAATAGTTTTAAAGGCGGGGGCGAGTAAAAAAGCCGCTCGGAACCAAGGATGGCGACAATGAAAGAAATGATAAGAAAAAGGAGAGCCAAAAAACCGCTTTGGCTTACGGGCAAGGACGCGAACATCGCCTGCCACGAGCTTATGTGTTCAAAAGGAATCATGTTGCATATGGAAATTCCCGGCATGTACGGGCAGTCAAATTCGGAGGCGCCCATTGCCATCGGCGTGCCTAAGTGGCCAAGCCCGAAAGAAGCCGCGAAGAAAAACGCCGCAAGGGCGAAAACAAGGGCAAATTTGCTTAAGTTTTTAAGCGAAATGTTCATTGAAAGGCATTATACAAAATTTATACCTGGAAAGAAATCCCCCTCTGTTCTAAATTGAGGATTAAGCTTATTTGAAATATTCCCACACTTTTCCGTCACCCGAGCCGTCTATCTTAAAAATGGCGACTCCGCGGACACCGAGATTTTTTGCCACAACCATCTTTCCTATCATGGCTATCGGGTCGCTCCACCAAAGAATCCTGAAAGGCGAACCGACGGGAGTGGAAGAAGATATTCCGGAAAAAGTTGTGGTCGCGATGTGAGTGCTGTATATAAAAGAAATATCCGGAGACACGCTCAGGGGTACCGAGAGAGCGGAGGGGACGTACATAAAAGAAATTTCACCGGCGCTGTTTCTGACCGGAGAAACTTGAAGCCGGGAAGCAACGTCTAAGGCATATTTCGGGTTAAAGGCCCAAAGAAGCTTGTAGCGGTACATCCCGTCTTTGAGCTTAACCGCTTCATATTCGTATCCGTAGGTTGGGATACCGACAACAAGTTTCTTTTTGGAAATGCTTTTTGCGGCAAGTTCAATGACTTTTTTAACCCATTTCGGATCTGACACGGGAATGTACGGGCCAATATTGTCTTTGTTCAATCGCAAGTCGATAGTCCCCTGGTCATAAACCATCACGCGTACGCGGTCACAATTGTTGTTTATAACATTGTAATCATTCGCGTATTCTATGCCTTTCGGAATTTTTTCAAACCGCGAAGAAAGCGGCGTTCTCGGCTCTATGGTACAGACAAGGAATTTCTTTCCCATCGCCGCGTACAATTCGCGGAGAAACGCGGAAAAATACGGTCTAGTCGCAGCGTTTTTTGATTCGTAATCTATATCCACTCCGTCAAAATTATTTTCTTTCACCATTTCCACAATCGCGCGGATGTGTCCGGCGCGGAGTGTTTTTGATTTCAAAACTTTTTCAATGGCGGCCGTGTTTGACCAGCTGACCGTCGGAATTATGCGGACTTTCTTTTCGCGGGCGGCGGCAAAAAGCTCCGTCCACGGCGGTTCTTTTATTTTCATAAGGTCAAGAAGTGTGCCGTCATCTTTTACGGCGTAACTGAATGGATTGAGTTCGGTAAAAACGTCTATATGCTTTATGGCCTCTTCAACGCCAGCCGCTTTGCGCCAATAAGGAATCCAGCCGGAAACTTCAAACTTCGCCGCCGGTTTCGTTTGAGCAACCGCAGTCGCAGCGGTTGCCTCGTCAGAAAAATAAAAAACGGCAAGAGGCAAAAATAACAGAAAATAAAAAAACTTTTTCACGTGTCTACTTGGAACTATTCGAATTAACGGACGCCGCCGTGTTTTGCGAAGAAGGCCGCGCGGGGGCCGAAGCGTCTTGCCCGGATTTATGCAAAAGCGAGTCTATTATCACACCCCTAAGATAAGGGACGTAATAAACCGCCATAATCAAAGACGCGAAAAACCCGAGAAGGCCTATGGTTATAAGGTGCCAAGCGTGATTTTTTTCCATAAGAAAATTCTATCACATGACGTTAAGAGATTTTATACCGAAGAAACGGATTTTTTGTTCTTTCTTTTTGCCAAAAAAACTCCGAGTAATCCACCGAGAAAAGAAGCGGTAATGTTAAAAAAGGAAATCATAATGATTAACACGGGCATCACGGCGATAACAGCCAAGCCGGTTTTTTCAATAACGTTGGCAAAACGCATATACAGCAAAAAAGACGGGACTGAAACAATAATTCCCACAAATAGAACCGCGATTAAAGCCCAGTAGCTTTTCAACCACTTACCCAGAAAACATGAAATCGCGAATGATAACGCGGCAAATCCCCAAATTATGTAATTCATACAGCTACGATAATTTAATTATCGCGCTGTTTTGCCGTAAGCGCAATTGATGCACTCAACCTGACCCTTGCGAGTTACGATATATTTGTTTCCGCAGGCGCAGGTAACAATAACGCTCTTGAGAGGTTTGTATACCCATTTACCGTGCTGGTTGACGGGTTTCTTTATTACGATTGGAGGAATAATTTTTTTCATGTTATTCAATGAAAGTTAGGGCTTTACCCTGTTTGTCGCCGCGGCCGGTGCGGCCGATGCGGTGCACATAGTCGTCGTAAGTTTGCGGCAGGTCGTAGTTGATGACGTGGCTCACGTCGGCAATGTCGAGCCCGCGCGCGGCGACGTCGGTCGCCACCAGCACCTGCGCGTGATTGTCTTTGAATTTCCCGAGAGCGCGCTGGCGCTGGGAGTGATTTTTGTTCCCATGAATGGACTCCGCCTTGAAACCGCGCTCGGTGAGCGTTACGGATAGTTTTTCCACGCCGTGCTTGGTGCGCCCGAAAATAAGCACCTTGCTGAAACCTTCTTTTATCAGAAGGTCGTGAAGTACGTCTATTTTATTTTCCCCGTTTTTCAAGCGCACGATGTCTTGGTCAACGTTTTTTGACGTATCCCCTTTTTTAACGGAAATGCGAACGGGGTCGCGGAGAAATTCACCTATTAGTTTTTCAATCGTCGATGAAAGCGTAGCGGAGAAAAAGAGCGTCTGCCTCTCTTTTGGCATTCCCGCCATAACCTCGCGCATGTCGTTGATGAATCCCATGTCGAGCATTCTGTCGGCTTCGTCCAAAACCACCGTGGAAAATTCGGAAAGGCGGATCATTTTGCGGTCCACAAGGTCTTTCAACCGTCCCGGCGTGCCGATAATGAAATTGTTTTGGTAGCGAAGCTGTGAAATCTGGCGCCCGATGCTCATACCGCCGACAACGCAAACTGAAAATATTTTCATGCTGTAAGTAAAACCACGGAGTTCTTGGTCAACTTGAAGAGCAAGCTCGCGGGTAGGCACGATTATAAGAACCTGTTCTTTTCTGTTTTTCAGAACTTTATTTATGAGAGGAATGAGAAAAGCGCCGGTCTTGCCCGTGCCGGTGTTGGCAATACCCAAAATGTCGCGACCCAAAAGCGCGGGCGGAATCGCCTGGTCCTGAATCGGAGTGGGAATAACATATCCCTTTTTTACGATTGAATGCTTCAAAATTTCATCAATGGCGAAATCCGAAAATTTGTGAACTGGCACAAATTTTACTTCAGTTTCGCTTACCCCCGCCTTATTGATGAATTTTGATACGTTTATATTTTCGCCGCGCGGAGGTCCCTTGCGTGAAAAGCGCGGACGAAAGCCGCCTCTTGAAAAAGAGGGTTTGCTGAAAGAGCCGAAAGATTTTCGGGTCTTGTTCCCATTAGAAAAATGCCTATTATTCATTGCTTTATTTAATGGCCGAGTGGCCTATAACCTCTAGTCCTTATGGTAAAAGTACGACTAGGACGTCTCGAGAGGTTTTAAATAAAGCCGTATGGGCTTACAAGCGAAAACCGATGAGATTAAGTTATGCGTCAACTATATACTAAGATTCAAAATTTGTCAATTGTTGGTTGATTATTTTGAACTGCGCGCGGTTTTTAAGGCGCGAGCCCACCATAAAAGCTGGTCGGTCATTACTTTGGCTTTCTCGGCATGTTTGGCGAACATGTCTTTGGCGTCAGCCTGGCCGAATAAAACCGGGAAAAATTGCTCTCCTGAAAAATGCACGGACTCGCGAATCGGTGCCATTTGAAGTTCTATGGCGGTAAGGCGCAATTGCTCTACCGCGCGGGCGCCTCCCACGCTACCGTAACTCACAAACGCAACCGCCTTATTGTTCCACTCCTGATACACCCAATCAAGCGCGTTTTTAAGTACTCCTGATGTGCCGTGATTGTATTCCGGCGTAACGACAACATATGCGTCCCCTTCCGCAATTTTCGCGGTAAAACGGGCCACGGCTTCATTTTTATACGGCTCTTGTTTGTACGACGGGCTCACCGGTTCATTGAAAAACGGCATGTCATAGTCACGTAAATCAAGCACTTCAACTGCGACCCCCTCCTCTTTCTTTATTTCTCCAGCAATCCAGGCGGCAGCCTTATCGCTCCATCGTCCTTCTCGCGTGCTTCCAACAATGACTTTCACGGAAATCTGTGTGTTCTTGTCCATATTTTTTTATTTAATGATTAGTCCTATCTTACACTACTTTCCCAACGCTATATTCATACACCCTTATTCCTTTGAGTTTTGGAACTTTATTGATAGGGGTAAGTGAGATTCCCTCTCTATCAAATGGTTTTATTCCTTCACCGATGCTGATTGGAACCTCGTGTAAAATAATCTTTTCAACCATACGGTGCTTCAATAAATAGTCATTCAGTGTCGTTCCGCTTGATACCAAGGCATCCGGCGCCGAAACCAAGGCGTCCTCGGGTGAATGCGCGACTATATATCCTTCTTTAGGGTGGAAATCCCGATTGTCGCTTATCACTATTTTTTTAATCGGCAATTCCTCAAACTGCCGCAGTGGTTCTTCCTCATAATTCTGTATAGTCTCGTATGTTTTTCGTCCCATTATCAATACCCCATACTTCCTGCAGAGATTAAGAAAATTTGGCCACAAATTGTCCGGAATGAAATCCTCACTCCCGTCTTTCCGGGCAATAAACCCGTCAGCCGATATTACATTGTACAAAGTCAGCATAATAAGTATTAGCTTGATTTTACACTAATCCAAGGAATGCCCTTGGAGGTTTTCTAATTATCGAAAATTTACGGGAATTGAAATTGAATCGTCTAACTCTCTCCTGTCAGATGGATTGTCTTTTTTCAGAATAAGAAACCCGCGCTCCCCGTAGGCCGGCTTTTCAAATTTGATTTCCGAGGTGAAGGATACGAATTCTTCGGTCATCCATTCCCCCTCCGCCTTGGCGTAGTGTTCGGCGATTATTTTTCCGTCCCAGTCGGTAAGAATCACCGGGAAAGACGCTTCAAAAAACCAGTATCCTCTCGCCTTCCCGCTTATCTTAAGAGGGCTTGTGATTTTTTGGCCGGGCTTGGGATACGAAACCTGTATCAGATCAGATAAATCGGCTCCGTTATCAGGGGTTTTTACCGATGAAAAGTAATAGAAATATCCCGCGACGGCAATGGCGGCGGCCGCGAATATTAAAAGTAGTTTTTTCATATTATTCGCACTTGCCGCCCGGCAAAATCTTCACGATTTGCGTTGCCTCAAAGCCGTGTTTGTAGTCTGCGCCGAATCCGTCGGTCGGGGCAGGGGTGATGCGCCCCGCAAGCACCATGAAAAGCGGCGCGTAGGGATTTTCTTGCGTGGCAACCCATGTTTGATATTCCTTAAGCATTCCACCGTAGGCGGAAGAATTTCCCAAAACCCAAAACTCTTCCGCTTTTGCGCCGCATGGAGTAAACGTTCTGACCTCATGCCCCATCGCCGCGTTTCCCCACAACACCTGCTCTCCCTTTGAAAGCGGGCTTATCTTTCGCAGTTGCCCGTTATCAATCACCGAGTACATTGATACTCCGACCGAAGGCCTTGCGGTCATCGGCTCGCCCGCGGAGCGTTCCGCGTAATTGGCTATCAATACCCCTCCCTTGATTTCGGTCGCCTGCGGAGCGACTCTGTCGCCGAGGAGTATTGCGTTCGTGCCATGGTATCCATCGGGGGTTTTAAGCGCCGCCACGGCATAGTAAAAAGTGCCGCTACCGCCTCTGTCTTGCGTGAGAAGAAACGCCGTATCGGAAAGCCCGTCGCCGTTTAAATCACCCTTCGACTCGTTGCCGAAATATTTCGTGATTATTTTTGAGGCCGAGCCCGCCGCGTCTTCCGTCTCCGAAACGCCGTCTGTGAGCTTAACCGAGATGTTTTCTATCATGTATGCGGAGTTTTTCGGATTATCGGTGCCGGGACTCCGCTCCCCATCAAAACCGGTTTTATAAAAATACGCGCCAGCCAAAACTGCGGCGGCGATGACAAGGAATAAAATAGTTTTTTTCATAATAAGGTATTGTAACAGGAAGGAGCGCCGCCGGTAA
>JBBTQM010000010.1:12495-17380 GCA_038065675.1 Patescibacteria group bacterium
ATTTTCCGGCGCCGCTCCCCCGATTATTAGTTAATTTCTTACCTCCATTCCCGCGCAACCCGCCATTTGATTGCGGCAATCACGCCAAGAGCGATGAGCATAGAGAGTCCCTGCGCAAGTCCGCCCAAAAGCGGCACAATTCCTATAACCTCAAAAATAAATACGCCCAAAAGTATGGTCTTCCAGGAAATTTCCAGCTCGCTCTTAAAGAAATAGCGATAGGCCACGCTCCCTATGATAATCGGCGTAACAATCCAGGCAAATAGCGTTAGGGCGACAAACGCCACCACTCCGAGAATTCCAAACGGTATGCCAACCACGGTCGCAAACATCAGCGCCGACAATGCGGGAAGCGCGGCAAAAACGACAAGCCCTCTTCCTAATTCAAGCAAGGGTCGCTCGACCGCTTTAGCAATGATTTCTTTGCTGTAACGACGGAACACGAGCCCGATTACAAGCGCGCATAGAAGAAGCGCGAGGAATTTTCCTATGACCCAAATGGAGATAAGTCCGACAAGAAGCGCCGCCGAAATTTGTTTCCGAACCCGCGGCTCGAAACTCACTTTTCCTTTCACCACCGCCCCGTCCTCCTTCACCATTTCTTCGCGCGCTTTGTATGTTATGTTTCCATTAATCACCGCGGCATTGCCGAGCGTAACTTTATCCGCGTCAATCGTAATATCGCCGTTAATTGGAGAATTGATGTAGATATTTCCACCGCCGATTCGCAAGCTTCCTCCAATAGGCGCGTCTATGCGGACACTTCCTCCGCCTATTACCACATCCTTGCCGACACCGGGACCGCCGAGAGTAACCTGCCCGCCTCCTGCTATCACATCGCCCGCGACCCGGCCTTGTATGACTATGTTGCCACCGGCGGCGCGCACATCATCGGCCACGTTTGAGAGTATGGTGATATTCCCGCCGACAACGATAATGTCCGCCCCGACACTTCCGTTTATAAAAATACTTCCTCCCGCCGCCACGATATCTCCCGCCACGCTTCCGGCGGAGGTCACGCTTCCGCCTGACATATAAATATCATTTTGAATGCGTTCATTTGCCGCAACCGACGGCTGTTCACCAGCGCGGAATTCCGCAGAAAACGACACCAAGGGAATTACAAGCGCCATCAAAGCCAATCCGTACCAAAAAGTTTTTTTCATAAAGGTATAAATAGAATACTATTAATGCCTGTAGTATACACCTTGCTATTTTACCGCCAACGAGAATTTTAGCGGCTGTAATAATCAAACAGCGCCTTGATGCCTAACAGATTTTGCTCCCATTCCACCGTCTCGTGAGTTTTGAGCTCCACTGTGATTGCCGGAATGCCGATTGAAGAAAGCCACCCCTCGGCATCCCCGGTAACCTTGTAACTGTCAAAAGACTTTACCGCCGCATACCCGGCCGCATTCGCATAAACATTCATAATGTTAAGCGTCTCCGGAAGAATTCCTTTTTCGCAATCCGATGCGTACACGGCATTGGCTTGACTATGCCAAAAAATAACGGATACCGGCTGAAAATCGGAAACGAAATTTCGTATGGCTTCCGCTTCGGGCTCGGAAAAAGGTTTGGTTCCGGCGCTTACTGTCTTCCCCTGCCATGTCGCCTCCCTCTGCCATTCGCAGTCAAAGTTCCGGTTAAGGTCAACTCCGTGGGCATTAAACCTTCCCGGTACGCTTGATTCTTTCTCCGGCGCGTCCGCCGGTGAAAAACGGCCAACTTTCCCGATAACTTTATATACTCCGTCGGGATTGGCCGACGGAATAACCGCAATCGTCAAATTGTCAGGAAAAACATTTGGGCTCGCGTTTAAATAATCTATTAGAGAATACGCCAGAAGCACGCTATTCCATTCGTATCCGCCATGTATACCGCCGATGAATGCAATATGCGTTTCCCCGCTTCCGTATGTATATGATTTTATCTCGCGCCCTTCTACGGACACACCGATAACTTTATCTTTCGGCTGATTCTTCTCCTGGCCTACGGCTACTTTTTGTGCCGTCTGTGATTCTTCCGTTAGCCACAAAATCGCGGCTGTTCCAAATCCGAATACAAAAACAACAAGAAAAACGGCCGGGAGCTGCTTCTTAGTGAACATCCTGGTTATTTGGCGTAATATTTGAGCACCGCCTTAACGCCCGCTAAATTCTTCTCCCACTCGACGTCCTTATGATTGGTAAGAAAAACGCTCACGGCGGGAATATTTTTCTTGGCAAGCCAATCCGCCATGCCGCCGGTAGTTTCGTAAAAATCAAAGCTCTTATAGGACGGGTAACCTGATGCGTTCGCGTATGTTTTCGTGAGTGCGCTCGTCTCTGCCGAGATACCGCTTGAACAGCTTGAGGAATACACACCCCCCGCGGCGCTGTCCCAGGAAACGACGGCGGCAGGGAGTTCTTTCTCTATATATATTTTTATTGCTTGGCTTTCCGGCTCGGAAAACGCCGCGCTTCCTCCGCTCACGGCTGTATTTTGCCACACGCCGGAGGACTTCCATTTACAGTCAAAGTTTCGATTTAAATCAACTTTGTTCGCGTTAAAACGGCCTGATATTTGTACGGCCTGCGACGCCGACACGTCGGACGCCGCGAAACGGGGTTTAGCGCCGACAACCTTACTTAAACCGTCCGGATTCAAAACCGGGATAATGGTCACTTTTATATTTTGCGGGATAATTTCCGGATTTGTTTGGAGATAATCCATAAGTTCATAGGCTACAAGAACCGCATTCCATTCGTATCCGCCATGGATGCCGCCGATGAAAATAAGTTCTTTGTCGCCTAAACCGTAGTGATAGGCGGTAATATCACGCCCTTCTACGGATGTGCCGATAACTGTTTCGGTTTTTTTGTTTTGTGTTCCTTGCGCCCCTCCTGCTTGGTCGCTCTCTCCGGTCTTGGTCGTAGTGGCTGTCCCTTCCTGATTTTGGTCAATCTTTCCGTCGCCCTGTTTCAGGAAATAGAAACCGATGCCAACAACGGCGAGGAGGGCAACGATAAATATGATAACGATGTTTTTCATATGATTGTATGTTATTGAACTTATTAAAATTGATGCCGACCGGAATGTGAATATATTACCACTTTGCCGGTGGTTTTTCCTTTGTCATGTATATTATGCAGTATAACAAAATTAAAAATTTCGTTTACTGGTCTCCTTGGTCTCGTAAATTCAACCATCAAGCCACGCAAGGCGGATTAGTTATATTTTACACTAACTAGACGACGCGTCTCGAGCTCTACTGTATTCCGCCTTGTTTCTCGTAATTACGGCGCATCATTCCAGTCGCTTTTTTCAATCCTATATTTTCGTAGAAAGGCTGCAGTTCAGGATCACAAAGTAGGTCAATCATGTAATAGCCCTTGAGCATCTCAAGCATGCGTGCAACTAATTCTTTTCCAATTCCTTTCTTTTGATAACTCGGCAGGACTTCAAGAAAAGGTATGTAGGCTGCTAGGATCTCGTCTGTAATCGCGGCAATAAAGCCGACCACTTTCTTGCTTTCTGTATCAATTGCAAGTACAAAATAATTGCTATTTTTGAGTAGTTGTAAATGCTTTTCTGGAGTGGGCGCATTCAGCCATCCTACAAAAAATCCTTGTAATTTCGATTCTTCAATCCCCTCCAAAGAGGTGGTAAAAGATACATTTTCCATATATTCCCCCAGAATACGCCTTATTTGGCCAAAACGCCATATTCAAAAATTAGCTTAAATACCGTTTCAACGCTCCTCGGAATGTTTTTCTACTTACTTGGCCCAACGTATATAGTCAATATCTCTGACTTGAGTGTTTTATTGCCGATAACTTTTAGACCTGCTTGTGCAAATAAATCAGCGAGAAGTTGTGATTCTTTGTTTACTTCTTGTACCTCAATCGTAACCCCAGTAGGATAGTAGCCATCGAAGCGATATTCATAGCTAATTTCATTCCACCTGACTTCTTTAAGGGTAGTTGAAATTTCGGTCGCTAAATGATCGGCCTCCACGCCTCCGTACGAAAGTTTGATTTTGAAATCTTGCCTCGGATATAAACGGAGTTTTGAAGTGAGTTCATTCTTTACGCTCAAAATCGTCCTCTGAGGGAGGATATTATTTACAACACTATTATTCCCGATTTGACCGATGGTATTTATAGAGTTTGGAGAAGCAACTATGTTTTGTTCAGGAGTATTTTGTTGATAATAGGTTGTAGCCACCCCAATAAAAAGAGTGGCCAATACTCCCACAACTCCTATCCATTGATTTTTTGTAAATTTTAAAAATTTCATACTCCTCGAAGACCGGGCTTATCTCAAACTGGCTACGGGTTTGTGGTACAAAGTTGGAACTATTTTACTGGATAAATATGATACTCGACCATGTTCATGGTAATTCCGCTTTGATTAGTTTTAGGGTATCTTAAGACCTCTTTCGCACCTAAAGATTCGGGGATTTTTCTACTTGGGATATTTTCCTCTGCTACGGGGTATGTAATATATTCATAACTTAGGTTTTTGTCTGCCCATTCTTTTAGTGCCCTTACTGCTTCTTTACCATAGCCATGACCATGCGCTTCTTTTTTTATCCAAATGCCAAGCTCCGGAGTTTTTGTGTCAATATGGTGAAGTCCACCATTCCCAATGTATTCATGAGTATCTTTTTTAAGAATAGCAACAACAATTTCTTCACTCCTTAAAATACCGTCAATACTTGATTCGATGAACACTCTTGTGTCTTCAATCTTTTTGGGTGTTGCTGGGTACATATATTTTGTTATTTCATCATCAAATACATCAAAAATAGTCTCCGCATATTTCATAGATATGGGAACGAGTAATAAATTCCCTGTTTCAATATTAAAATTTTCTAAATCAATTTTCATTTTAAACTGTG
>JBBTQM010000011.1:0-39768 GCA_038065675.1 Patescibacteria group bacterium
TATGCCGGACCGCCCCGGCTTTCGCCCGTAGAAGGCGAAAGGAGTCCAAGCCCCGCAGTTTTTAGCGCAGCGAAAAACTGCGGGGAAGCACGCAAACTGCTTTGCGTGCGTTTGGGCGAGAAGGGCGGTACGATGCATGTATATGCCGGACCGCCCCGGCTTTCGCCCGTAGAAGGCGAAAGGAGTCCAAGCCCCGTAGCAAACTTAGATATATAAAAACCACTAAGCGCATGCGCTTAGTGGCGAGAAACGGCTACACGATATTTTTTTCTCATCTCCTTCTCGGCTTTTCTTGCTTCCAGTTTTTGGCGCACGCGTCTTTCCCTACGCCATTCCGAAAACGTAGTGCCCGTGACAAGAAATACATACACCAGCACCGCCGAGCCGGCAAGCGAGAGGACTCCGACGAACAAATCCCGGATGTTTTCCTTGGAAAAAACTGTCGAGTCTACGAATAGCAAGTAGAGAGCCGCCCCAACGAACATAATGATGAGAAGAATAAAAACAGCACTCAAAATTCTTTTCAGTTTCATTTCTATCCCCTGTGATATGTACGGCTCACCAGAAAGTACCATAAATAGGGATTTTGTTAAGCTCGCAGACAAAATTTGGCATGCCACAATAAATGTTGATTATCCACTTGCAACTTAGCGTACCGCGATAGATAATGTAGTCATAAATGAAAATAATTTTTACACCATGATAAAAGACTATTTAAAACCGCTCTTTTTTGTTCTCGTTCTCTCTGTGGGGGTGTTGTTTGTTTCAGCTTTCGTTCCAACTGGAACATGGGATCCTTCTGGCCCGGCTGGGACTGGAACATGGAATCCTCCTGGCCCGCCTTCGCCCGAGACAAATGTGGCTCCGCCTATTAATGCTGGACATGTTGATCAGGTTAAATTAGGGGGTCTCGGTGTTTTAAACTTAACGGCCAGTAACATTGATGTTTCTGGTTCAATTACCGCGGGAAATTCAATCACCGCGCAAAGTATTAACGTTTCGGGCACAATTACTGCCGGGAGAATCACTGCAAATGAAATTTGCATGGCGGATGTTTGTGTTACCGATTGGTCAATGCTTCTCCCTCTTCTCGGTGGTGGCTCTTTTGTTCCCGGCGGGTCTACCGGCGTTGTTAACAGTACTGTAAATGCCGTAAGTAATTTTACCAATACTGTTGTAGATACTATTACCGGAGGCGGTGATTGTTGGGGATTTTGTTAGTAAACTAAAATTTTATAGGACAAGTTGTTTATTTTTCAGTTAAGGCTTGATTGATGACCACTGGGTTTTTTCGTGCTAAGCTTTTTACCATAATCTTATGGCAAAAAAACGCCTGATAGTGCCTGTTTTCCTCGCGGGAGTATTATTATTCTCCGCTTTTTTGGTTTCAGCAGCCGTATCCGGGGGCGAGCTCCGCATAACCAAAGACGGGGCGGTATCAATAAAGGGAGCAAAAGTTTTTCAAAAAGCGGGACGTAATTTTTACGCGCGCATTTATTGGGGCGATTTATTTTTACGTCTTACCGTAGTCACGGGGGATTCAACCAAAATAACCAAGAAATATGGCGAACCCGCCACGGCAGATGATATAAAAGAAGGCGATATGTTGGACATTGAAGGAGTTTTCCCGAGTTCTTCCGACACTTTCATATTTACCGATTCTTATATAAAAGATCTTTCGCTTGAAAAGCAAAAATTAGAAACTTCCGGAACCGTGATTTCTTCAAACGGCGGCGCAGATGAGTTTAAGATGAAAACGAAAAAAGGGAATATTATAAAAGTTGTAACATCGGCGGCTGATATGAAGCGGGGGATAATCCCGATTACCGCCTCACAGCTTTTGTCTGGGGAGAAAGTTAGTGCTGTTCGTGGAACGTTTGATTATTCAGAAAACACTCTTTACGCCAATACCGTTCAGATTTACCAGAATAAAAGCGTTTTTTCTCCCAAGTTCTTTAGCGGGAAAATAACGTCGATTTCCGGTGCATCTTTGCCGTTGGATATAACCGTTAATGTAAGCGGAAAAAATTACACGGTCAAACTTTCCCAAAAAACAGCCCTTATGAATAAGAACAAAGAAACGGTAGTTTTTTCACGGTTTCTCGTCGGGGACAATATTGTTGTTTATGGTGCAATCCGCGAAGACAATCTTTCAATCATAGATAATGTCGGGAATTTGCGTAATTTGAGTTTGTAATGGACATAATTTCACACGGGCTTTGGGGTAGCATTGTTTTTGGGAGAAAAAACAGGCGTAGTTTTTGGCTTTCTTTCGTTTTCGGAATTTTGCCGGATTTGGTTGCCTTTGCTCCGTTTTTTCTGATGACTATTTTAGGGCTTACTTATAGAGATTGGGAAATAGGCGAGCCTCCCGACCCGAAAAGCATTCCCGCCTATGTTTATCAGGTTTACAACATAAGCCACAGCCTAATTGTGTTTTTAGCGGCGTTTCTTTTTCTACTTTTTCTTTTTCGGCGTCCTATTTGGGAATTTGCCGCTTGGGGGTTGCATATTCTTTTGGACATCCCTACACATTCAAGCGGATTTTTCCCGACCCCGTTTCTCTGGCCGGTTTCCGATTTTCAGTTCAATGGGCTCCCATGGTCAGACCCGATTATTTTTCTTCCCAATATTTTCCTGCTACTCAGCCTATATATTTGGTACTTCAAAATTTATCCGAAAAGACGTAAGATAGACATTCCTTTTCAAAAGCCGTAAAATTATTAAAGACATTCTTTTATTATCGGGAGGCCACATGTTCGTACACGTTTACAAAGCGGACATTCTTCTTGAGAGTTGGAACCCCAGGTTTTTACTTCGTGTGTTTGAAAACATGGAAGAGCGTCTCGGTTGCGGTGAAGATTTTTTAATCAGGCGGCGCCACTTTCTCAAGTTGTATTTTTTGGCCGACGCGACGGTTGAAAATTCCATCGAAATTAGACAGCTTGATTTGGATTTCCCGTTCCGCTTGTCTATGGTTTACGAAGGAACTTTTTCTCTTGTAGACGTCGTGAGGGAGAGAATCCGCCGCGGGTTCGTCCCCATGAATTGGAAAGAAGATTTTATTGCCCAGATTTCCGAGATAGAGCTCTTTCAGATGGAAAAGGCATCCAAGGGCGGCAATTGTCCTTTCCCTGAAGTATCAAAGATTGTCAGAAGGTTTTAGGGCAAATGCGCCCCTGCGTTTGCCCTAATTCTTTTTATTTTAATATGAAAAAAATAATCATCACGTTAACATTTCTTGCTTTTTTTGCCGGAAGCGCATTGGCGCAGGAAGAAGTAAAAAATGCCGGCTTTACTCCCGGCAACATTTGGTATTCCAAAGACCCGTTTTTCGCCGGTGATACTGTAGATATTCATACCCTGGTTTTTAACAGTAATGAGGGAGAACTTTCCGGTGTCATTGAATTTTACGACGGAGAAAATATTCTTGGAAAAATTTCGGTAAATGTCCCCTCAAATGGCGGGTTTAAAGACGCAAGCATATCATGGCGGGCAACGGAAGGGTATCACAAGATTTTCGCCGTTATTAAAGAGCCGAAGATAACTCTACGCGGCGCAAGCTCCAAGGTTTCTTTGGGTAACGGCACTACTGACGCGAGTGAAAAGCTCGTCGCTGCTATTGCAATAGGGAGTATCGCGTCTTCATCCAAAGGGTATATAGAAGAGAAAATTAATTTGATAAAAGAATACGCGGACAAAAATTTGCCGGAACCAGTGATTAAAACTGCGAACGTAATAGGATTAACGCTTGAAGAAATGCGCGGTAAAAGTAAAATTTGGGCTGATAACAAAGGAATAGAGGCGAGAGAAGTTTTAGCCGAGTTTGAAAAAAACGGCGTTGTTTCTACTGTTAAAAAACCGCTTTATTACGCTTATGCGTTTATTTCCGACGCGGTTTCGTATTTCTTCGGCAATAAATATTTGTTCTACGGCGGGTTTATTGTGTTTGTTTTTCTTTTTCTTCGCTTTGTTAAGCGTTCACTTTTTTTTGAAAATTAAGGAGTATAGCGACTATAATTTTCAAACCCCTCACTTGGTTGACAGTGTATATGTCATGTACGATGTAACTATAACTTGAACAAATAAGAGCCAAGTGAGGGGTGTTTATTTTCAAGAACTCGCTTTGCTCGTTAGAAAATAATAAATGGAATTCACGATAGAGAAAAAATTATCAAAATCGCTTGCCAGAGCGGGGGTGGTTAAAACTCCTCATGGCGCGATAAAAACGCCGGCGTTTTCCGTTGTCGGGACTAAAGCATCTGTTAAGTCGCTTAGCCCGGAGCAGGTTGCTTCTCTTGGCGCGGAAGTGGTTCTTGCCAATACTTACCATCTTTATCTTGAACCTGGGTACGAAATTGTAAAAAAGGCCGGAGGATTCGGGAAATTCATGGGCTGGAACGGCCCGACCATAACCGACTCGGGGGGATTCCAGGTTTTTTCTTTAGGCGCCGCGTTCGGGAAAACGATAAGTAAAATATCAAAGGAAGAATCTATAGGGGACGAAGTTGAGGAAGAAGCGGGGAAACTTGCCAAGATAGACGACGACGGCGTTACTTTCAAATCGCATATCGACGGGAGCACTCATCGATTCACGCCTGAGTCATCCATGGAAATACAAGAAGCTCTCGGCGCCGACATAATTTTCGCTTTTGATGAATGCACGACACCCCACGCTTCGTACGAATATCAGCGCGAAGCGATGGAGCGCACGCATCGATGGGCCCGACGATCCCTCGCTGAACACGAGCGATTGTCGGGTAAACGATTGTCGAAGCAAGCATTGTTTGGAATCGTGCAGGGAGGGCGCTATAGAGACTTGCGGGAAGAAAGCGCAAAAATAATTTCCGGGATGGATTTTGACGGGTTTGGTATCGGGGGGTCATTTAATAAAGAAGACATGTACGGAGTTGTCGGTTGGGTGAATAAAATACTTCCCGAAGATAAACCGCGGCATCTTTTGGGAATAGGGGAGCCGGGAGATCTTTTCGGCGGAGTCGAAAATGGGGTTGATCTTTTTGATTGCGTGGCGCCGACGAGGCAGGCCCGCAATGGCACTCTTTATACAAAGAACGGGCGCATTAACATATTAAACGCGCGCTTTACTGCGGATTTTTCTCCGATTGAAAACGATTGCGGTTGTTATACCTGTTCATCACGCCATGGCGGGGTAAGTTATACTCGCGCTTATGTAGCGCATCTTTTCCGCGCCAAAGAAATGTTTGCCGCCACGCTCGCTTCAATACACAATCTTTATTTCATCGTTAATCTGGTGAAAAAAATTCGCCAATCAATTTTAGACGGGAATTTTCTTGAATTTAAAAATACATTTCTAAAACAATACTACCATTGATTTTTATTAATAATCGTGTTATATATAAAATAGTTTTCTTTTTAAGGGGAATTGCATGAAAACGGAAGACATTCTGTTGAAAGCCGTTTGGGCCCTTATGTACGACAGTAAATACGGGTCGGAGGTTTTGCGGGTAAGATGTACCGGGGAACAACGCAGAGCGCTGTTCTATCAAGGCCAGAAACAGGATATGCTTGACAGGAAACAGTCTGTCAGGCGAGATCTCCGCGAAGTGGTCTGCCGTCTTCTGTCGCTCCCACTAAGCGATGACACTATCCTTTTCTTTTCGGAATACGACGGGGCGAAATTGGTAGATATCGCCACTCAAAAACAAATTTAAGGACAACTGGCCTTACCGGCCGAGCGAGATTCTTTGCCGCCCCAGAGCTTTACTCGGGGCGGCGTTTTGTTTTTACGCACAGTTTGTTATGGTATGTGTGCATGAATAAATTTAAATTAAAGACAAAATTTAAGACTGCGGGAGACCCCAGTACCACAGCGCTTCGCGCTGGCTACGGGGCGAGACGCGGTAACATTTCATTCCTGTTTATATATGACTAAGTTTAAATTAAAGACAAAATTTAAGCCTGCGGGAGACCAGCCCGCGGCCATAGACGCGCTTGCGAAGGGATTGAGGGAGGGAATGAAAAAGCAGACGCTTTTGGGGGTGACCGGTTCCGGTAAAACTTTTACCGTCGCTAATGTAATTGAAAAAATACAAAAACCGACGCTCGTTATCGCCCACAATAAAACTTTGGCCGCCCAGTTGGCGCAGGAATACCGAGAATTTTTCCCGGATAATGCGGTTCATTATTTCGTTTCTTACTACGACTTCTATCAGCCGGAGGCATATATGCCCATTACAGACACGTATATTGAAAAAGACGCGCAGATAAACGAAGAAATAGACCGCCTGCGCCACGCCTCAACGCAAGCGCTTTTGACGCGCCGCGACGTTATCATTGTCGCTTCCGTGTCGTGCATCTATGGTTTGGGGTCTCCTCAAGAATACGAAAAAGAAAACCTGAAAATATCTCTTAGGGACAAAATAGAAAAAACAGATTTTATGCGCCAGTTGGTTGCGATTCATTTTGAGCGCACAAATGCCGACTTAACCCCCGGCACATTCCGCTCCGTGGGCAACCGGGTTGAAATCATGCCTGTTTCGGAAAAATTCGTTTGGAATGTCGAGTTTGAGAAAGGGACAATCAATTCCATTATTAAAGTTGACCCGGTTTCGCAAAAAATAAAAGAGAATGACGTCACCGCTTTTTTTCTTTTTCCCGCCAAACACTTCATTACAAACAAAGACGACCGCAAAAGGGCTATCCGAGCGATAGAACTCGAGCTAAAAGAGCATCTCAAAAAACTTGAAAAAGAAGGGAAACTTCTTGAGGTTGAACGCCTGCGGCGCCGCACCAAATACGACTTGGCGATGATACGCGAAGTTGGTTATTGTTCCGGCATTGAGAATTACTCGCGCCACCTTTCCGGGAAAGCCCCGGGGGAGCCGCCGGAAACCTTACTTTCATATTTTCCGCGCAAGAAAGACGGTTCCGCCGATTTTCTTTTAGTCATTGACGAGTCGCATGTGACACTGCCTCAGCTCAATGGCATGTACAACGGCGACTCGGCGCGTAAAAAAACGCTGGTGGAATTCGGTTTTAGGCTGCCCTCTGCCATGGATAACCGGCCGCTTAAATATTCCGAATTTGAAAAACGCGTGGGGCAGACTCTTTATACGTCCGCCACGCCAAGCGAGATAGAAATAAAAGAAAGCTCACAAGTGGTTGAGCAGATTATTCGTCCTACCGGGCTTGTTGACCCGGAAGTGTCCATCCGCCCGATTTTAGAAAAAGGCATTTATAAAGGGCAAATACATGATTTTATTGAGGAGGCAAAAAAAGAAATTAAAAAAAGCCTGCCTGCGCCGGGTGTAGCGCGGCAGGCAGGCGGACGAGTGTTGGCAACGACGCTTACCAAAAAAATGGCGGAAGATTTGTCGCTATATCTCAAAGACGCCGGGATTAAATCGGAATATTTGCACAGCGACATCAAGACCATTGAACGGATACAAATATTGACTTCTTTCAGAAAGGGCGAGTTTGATTGCCTTGTGGGGGTAAACCTGTTGCGGGAAGGCCTTGATTTGCCCGAAGTTTCCTTTATTGGTATTTTGGACGCCGATAAAGAAGGATTTTTGAGAAGCGAGGTTTCTTTGATTCAAACGATTGGCCGCGCGGCGCGTAATTCTGCCGGCCGGGTAATACTTTATGCTGACCGCATGACTGGTTCCATGGAGCGTGCGGTTAATGAAACGAACCGCCGGCGCGCTATTCAGGTTGCGCACAATAAAAAATATAAAATTACTCCCACAACCATCAAGAAAAAAATTCACGACATTATGGAGCATCTGGAGACGGAACATAAAAAGGCGGTGGGGGAAATGTTTGCTATCGACCGCGCGCTTTTTGAAAAGAATCCGGACAAACTTATAAAGGATAAAGAGAAACAAATGTCTGACGCGGTCAAAGTTTTGGATTTCGAGTCGGCGGCTATATTACGCGATGAAATTAAATTGCTCAAGAGTAAGGGAAAGAAATAGATTGCAAGCGCATAAAATAGTGTTATATTAATACTCGTATTACCCCCTAGAGGAATCCTCTCAGGGGAGTTTCGCTTTATCTGTATGAAAGAAAAACAATCGGAAAAAATAATAGTAAGGGGAGCGCGGACCCACAATCTTAAAAATATTACCGTGGAAATGCCGCGCAATAAAATGGTGGTTTTTACCGGCCTCTCCGGTTCCGGCAAGAGCTCTCTTGCTTTTGATACCATCTTCGCCGAGGGCCAGCGCCGCTACGTGGAATCGCTTTCCGCTTATGCCCGCCAATTTTTAAACCAAATGCAGAAGCCGGACGTGGACGAGATTGTAGGGCTTTCACCGGCAATTTCCATTGACCAGAAATCGGCAGGGCGCAATCCTCGTTCAACCGTAGCCACGATTACCGAGATTTATGACTATATGCGCGTGCTTTACGCGCGCGTTGGCAAGCCGCACTGCCTTATTTGCGGCAACCGCATTGAAAAACTTTCCAACGAGGAAATTTTAAATTTTGTGCTGGATAAAATCCGCCACGCCGGCAAGGTTCCTTACGACAAAAAAGTATTGGGAGTTAAATACACAACCGCCGCCATACAAATTTTCGCGCCGGTTGTGCGCGGGCGAAAAGGCGAATATTACCAGCTTATTTACGACATGCTTGGTAAAGGTTTTACCAAAGCGCGCGTAGACGGTAAAATTTATAATCTGCGTGAACGTATCGTTCTGGATAAGAACAAAAAACACGAAATTTATTTTTTGGTGGATGAAATCGGAATTGATAATTTCGGTAAAGGCAAAGAGGGAGTTCTCAGGTTGTCCGAATCGCTTGAACGCGCCTTAAATGAAGCCGAGGGATTGGTTTTGGTTAATGTCTTGGGCGAAGAAATTCTTATGTCTTCAAAATTTTCCTGCCCGGAGGACGGTTTTTCGTACCCCGAGATAGAGCCGCGGCTTTTTTCATTCAACTCTCCGTACGGAGCCTGCGAAGCCTGCCACGGACTGGGCACGGAGTATTTTATGAGTCTTGACCCGTGCAAAATTTGTCTCGGCAAAAGGTTGCGCAAAGAAGCGCTTAATGTTTTTATCGGCGAAAAATCAAAATTAAATATCGTAGACCTTACCGCCTTATCCATATTGGATACCAAGAAATTTTTTGACAGCCTTGATTTGACCGAACAAGAGCGCGAAATATCGAGTGTGGTCATAAAAGAAATAAATTCCAGATTGGAATTTCTTTTGAACGTCGGACTGGATTATCTTTCTTTGGACAGGCGCGCCAACACTCTCTCGGGTGGAGAAGCGCAAAGAATTCGCTTGGCTTCCCAGCTGGGCTCGCGGCTGGTGGGCGCACTTTATGTTTTGGACGAGCCGACCATAGGGCTTCACCAGCGAGACAATGAACGATTGATTAAAACGCTTACCGAACTCCGCGATATGGGCAATACGATAATTATTGTTGAACACGACGAAGACACCATTTATGCTTCCGATTATATTGTTGATATCGGACCGGGAGCGGGAGTTCATGGCGGCAATATAGTTGTGGCGGATTATCTGGAGAAACTTTTAACGGCGCGTTCCAACCCGTCAAAATCCCTTACCCTTGATTATTTACGGGGAGACAATGAAATCGAGATTCCCAAAAAAAGGCGTAATAAGGATTTGGGAACTATCCGCGTGCGCGGAGGAGAAATTTTTAATATAAAAAATATGAGCGTTGATATCCCGCTTGGACGCCTTACTGCCATAACCGGGGTTTCCGGCTCCGGCAAGTCTTCCTTGATGTATGAAATTCTTTACAGAAATTTACAAGGGAAGTTTGAGCGCCGGTACCGCACCGGTCGGCTTTTCAATTGCAGTTCATTCACTGGGACGGAATATCTTTCACGCGCCATTTTAATAGACCAGTCGCCAATAGGACGTACCCCACGCTCAAACCCGGCGACCTATACCGGAGCGTTTACTTTTATCCGCGACCTTTTCGCCGAAACCGAGGAGGCGCGGCTGAGAGGCTGGCGTGCCAACAGATTCTCTTTCAATGTAAAAGGCGGGCGGTGCGAAGCCTGCCAGGGGAACGGGGAAATAGCCGTGGAAATGCATTTTTTGCCGACCGTTTACGTAACTTGCGACGTTTGCCAGGGAAAGCGTTTTATGAAAGAAACGCTTGAAGTTAAATATAAAAAGAAAAGTATTTATGATGTTTTGAAAATGACCGTGGAAGAAGCGGAAGATTTTTTCCGCGATATTCCGCAGATTTACGACCGTCTGAAAACTTTAATGGAAGTTGGCCTCGGCTATCTTGAGCTGGGGCAATCGGCAACGACTCTTTCCGGCGGTGAGGCCCAGCGAGTAAAAATTTCTTCCGAACTTTACCGGCCACATCTGGAGAAAACAATTTATCTTCTTGATGAGCCAACAATAGGGCTTCATTATGAAGACGTGAAAAAGTTGATAGAAATTTTGCAAAAACTGGTGGAGAAAGGGAACACCGTCATGCTTATAGAACACAACATGGATATTTTAAAGAGTTGCGATTACATTATCGATATCGGGCCGGAAGGAGGAGCTGGCGGAGGAAAAATCATAGCTCGCGGCACTCCCGAAGAAATCGCCGGAAGCGCGCAGTCGCACACCGGGAAATATCTGAAACGAGTTCTTAAAAAAACACAAAAATAAACGACGCCTTTCCGGCGTCGTCGTTGTGATTTTGCGGCGCTACATGTTAAGGCGCGCCAGCTTGACCTGTCTTGCCAGGAATCGGCAAGAGAACGTTATCGGGACATCTTTTTCTTTTTCAATGGGAATCTTTATGGTAATGGAAATGTTCCCTTTTTTTCTTTCTTCCATTACCATACTCTCGATTTTTTCTACCGGCAAAGAGATTTTTCCTCCTTTTTCCGCGTGAAATCTTAAAGAATTCGGGGTTCTCCAGATTTGTATCTGATGCCCGTTTATCCTTCTTACGTCAGTTCCTGAGTATTGTTTACCCTGCACCATCCTTAGTCCCTGTTGTGGAAAAACAAAAAATGCCTTGCGGCATACCTGATTAAAACTATACTATACAATTAATGAATATTCAACAGCTAAAAAAGTTAAATATGCCGGGAACCCCCGGAATTTACATGTTTATGGCTCCGACTTTAGAAAGCGGGAAAGAAACAATTCTTTATATAGGCAAAGCCGCATCTCTAAAAGACCGCGTAAAAAGCTATTTCGGCGGCGATATTTTGCGTACGCGCGGTTTGCATATATCCAATATGGTGGCGCTTGCGCGCACAATAAAATGGATTGAAACGGATTCGACGCTTGAAGCGCTTCTTTTGGAAAACCGTTTGATAAAAAAATGGAAGCCGCATTACAACACAAAAGAAAAAGACGATAAGAGTTTTAATTACGTCATTATAACTGGCGAGAAATTTCCTAGAGTTCTTATCGTGCGCGGCAAGAATTTAGATGAACTACGCGCCACTCGCTACAAACTAAAAACTATTCTTGGCCCCTTCCCTCATGGAGCCATTTTGCGCGAAGCCATGAAAATCATCAGAAAAATTTTTCCGTATCGCGATACTTGCATACCGCTTTCGGAAGGCGGCTCCGGCAACCCGTGCTTTAATCGCCAACTAGGCCTTTGTCCGGGAGCATGCACCGGCGAAATAACAAAAAAGGATTATGCAAAACGAATCAAGGAGATTAATCTTTTTTTTATCGGCGGGAAAGAAAAAATAATAAAAAATCTTGAACGGGAAATGAATTCGTCCGCCAAATTTTTTCTTTTCGAAAAAGCGAACGCCATTAAAAAAAGAATATTCGCGTTAAAGCATATAAAGGACATTTCGTTATTAAAGGACATTTCGCAAGAAAATATAACGGACAAAAAAATGTTCCGTATTGAGGCTTACGATGTCGCGCATTTAAGCGGAGCATCACGCATAGGAGTTATGGCCGTGATAGAAAACGGCGAACCTAATAAAAGCGAATACAGGACATTTAACATTAGAGATAAAAAAATGGGCGACACGGACGCTTTGCGTGAAATTTTGGAAAGAAGATTTAACCACCCGGAATGGAGAATGCCGGACTTGATTGTCGTCGACGGGGGAGCCGCGCAGTTCAATGTTGCAAGAAAAATAATGAATTTTAAGGGTCAAAATTCACCGGTAGTTTCTGTAGTAAAAGATGATAGGCACAAACCGAAGAACATATTGGGGCCGCAAGAGGTTGTGGATAACTTTGAGGGTCAAATCCTTCTCGCCAACTCCGAAGCTCATCGATTTTCCCTTTCCCGCCACATACGCGCCCGTTCTTTCTCTCTAAAAATAAAGAAAAATAAGAACGCAGCGGGATTTAGTTCAATTAATTGACGTTTCTTCTTTAGTAATTTGCAATAATTTTAGAGAAAATTTGGTCGCACGCTTTAAGCGGTGATATACTTCCAATTAAGAAGTTCCGATAAAAGATGAAAAACAGGTTATGCCGCCCAAAAGGCGGCATTGAGCTCTTCATTTGTTTTTTGTTTTTTACCGCTTCGGTTTACAAGCTATTAAAGAGATTCGTATGCAAGAAATCCTTAAAATAAAAAAGAGGAGCGGTGAAATTGTCCCCTTTGACGGCTCTAAGATTACGAACGCAATAAAAAGCGCCTTTAACAGCGTTAGGGGGAATACCCACGAGAAAGAAGCTCTGGAAATAACCGAAAAAGTCATTGACGGGCTTGCTCCCTTGTATCGCGAAGGGGCGTCAACGCCCTCGGTTGAAGATGTCCAGGATTTGGTTGAACGCGCGATTATGGAAGCCGGGTATTTTGACGTTTCAAAATCGTATATTTTATACCGTTACGAACACACAAAGGTTCGCGAGGAGAAAAAACAAGAAGTAATTGAAAAAATAGAAGAAGGGGAGCTACTTATTGAAAAAAGGAACGGCAAAAAAGAAAAATTCTCGATGGAGAAATTTAAACGTTCCCTTGAGTACGCCGTTTTAGGATATGAAAGCGTCGTTGATATTGGCGCAATAGCCGAGCAATGCCGCCTTGAAATTTACGACGGAATAAAATCATCTGATATTAAACGCGCTCTCATTATGACCACGCGTTCCCTCATAGAACATGACCCGGCGTATTCAAATGTTGCTGCGCGTCTTCTTCTCTCGGTTATTTATAAAGAAGTAATCGGCGCTGATTCAATTGATTTCAAAGTTCTCGATGCGCAATATCGCAAGGCGTTTGTGGAAAATATAAAATATGCCGTGGGAATCGGGCGTCTTGATAAAAGAATGCTTGATTTTGATTTAGAAAGACTCGCCAAAGTTTTAAAAATAGAACGCGACAGCTCGCTTCTTTATCTCGGTCTCCAAACCCTTTCAGATCGTTATTTTGTCACGGATATTAAAAATAAGTCCCGCTTGCTTGAAACACCTCAGATTTTTTGGATGCGCGTTGCCATGGGGCTTGCCGTTATTGAGGCCGACAAAGAAGTGCGCGCGGAAGAGTTTTACGAAGCAATGTCCACTCTTCATTTTGTCCCGTCAACTCCGACGCTTCTTCATTCCGGCACAGTTCACCCCCAGCTTTCTTCTTGTTATTTGAGCACCGTGCAGGACGATTTGACCAATATTTTCAAGACTTATGCCGATAACGCTCAGCTATCCAAGTGGTCCGGCGGGGTTGCTATTGACTGGACTCAAATCAGGGCAACCGGCTCTTTGATTAAGAAAATCGGAGTGCCAAGCCAGGGCCTTATTCCGTTCCTGAAAATAGCGAATGATGTAACAGTGGCGATTAACCGGAGCGGAAAACGCCGCGGCGCAACTTGCGTGTATCTTGAAACCTGGCACATGGATATAGAAGATTTCCTTGAACTTAGAAAAAATACCGGGGACGAACGGCGTCGCACTCATGACATAAACACCGCAAACTGGATACCGGACCTTTTTATGAAGCGCGCCCGCGAAGACAAAGACTGGACTCTTTTTTCACCCGACGAAACACCGGACCTGCACGACCTTTATGGGAAAAGGTTCGAGGAGCGTTATGAGGAATACGAACAAATGGCTCGCGACGGAAAAATTTCTCTGTATAAAACCATAAAAGCCCGCGACCTTTGGAAAAAAATGGTAAATATGTTATTTGAGACCGGACATCCTTGGATTACTTGGAAGGACCCCTCAAATATCCGTTCACCGCAGGACCATGTTGGTGTTGTACATAGTTCCAATCTTTGCACCGAAATAACCTTGAATACCACGGAAACCGAGACAGCCGTATGCAATCTCGGCTCGGTTAATTTCGCCAAACATGTAACCGCCGGAAAATTCGACCAGGAAAAAATAAAAAATACGGTGAAGACGGCGATGCGAATGCTCGACAACGTCATTGACGTCAATTTCTATCCGACTGAAGATGCTAAGCGCTCGAACATGAAGCATCGTCCCGTCGGTCTGGGAATAATGGGATTCCACGACGCTCTTTATTTGCTCGGCATAAATTTTGACTCGGAAAGCGCGGTTGATTTTGCCGACAAATCAATGGAAATAGTTTCTTATTACACAATTCTTGCTTCTTCAGAGTTGGCGATGGAACGCGGCGCTTATTCCACTTATAAAGGTTCAAAATGGGACAGGGGAATTTTCCCCGTTGATACGCTCTCTCTTCTTGAGGCGGAGCGCGGCGAGAGGGTAGATGTTGAACACAGCGGCGCTCTTGATTGGACGCCGGTGCGCGAATCAGTGAAAAAATACGGCATGAGGAATTCAAACACCATGGCTATAGCTCCGACCGCCACCATATCCAATATCTCCGGTTCCATTCCGACCATTGAGCCGATTTACAAAAATATTTACGTCAAATCAAATCAAGCCGGCGATTTTACCGTTGTAAACCCGTATCTCGTTGAAGATCTCAAGAAAATCAATTTATGGAATTTCGAAATGCTCGGGAAAATAAAATTCAATGACGGCAGTATCAAAAATATTCCGGAAATACCCCAGGCCTTGAAAGAAAAATACAAAGAAGTATTTGAAATCAGGCCGGAATGGCTCATTAAGGCCGCCGCTTATCGCGGGAAATGGATTGACCAAAGTCAGTCACTTAACATTTATTATTCCGGTTCTTCCGGCAAGGAAATTTCCGATGTTTACAATTACGCTTGGCGAATGGGATTGAAAACTACATATTACATGCGGACCATGGGGGCTTCGCAGGTTGAAAAATCAACCGTTAACGCTTCCGAATACGGGTCTACGCACTTAAGAAACAGCGAAGCCTCAATCCCATCGCCAGTGTCGGCTGCCGCGAAAGTGCCCGTGAAAGAAGAGGTTCCGGTTTCGGTTGAGCCGGTAAAGGCGGCGTTTGTGGGAGTGAGCTCCGTGAAGTCAGAGCCCAAGCTTTGTAAAATCGAGGACCCGGATTGCGAGTCATGCCAGTGAAAAACACATAACAGATAACAAGTAACTTTAACAAAGAAAATTCCATTACCGGTCATAGTTAAAGTTATAAGTTATCGTTTCCCAAATGCCCATCCGAAAAACGACAGAAAAGGTTGATATAAATAAACGCAGAATCATAAACGGCGCGGACGCAGATGTGATACAGCTTTATCCCATGAAGCATGTTTTTGCCTGGGATGCTTATAACGCCGCAAACGCCAACCACTGGCTGCCGACTGAAATAGGAATGCAACGCGACATAGAACAATGGCGTTCAATCTCCGTGCTCTCTGATGACGAAAGAAAGGCTCTTAAGACGGTTCTTGGTTTTTTTACCACCGCGGACTCCATTGCCGCCAATAATGTCGCCTTGGGATTTTATCGCCATATTACTTCTCCGGAATGCCGTTTGTATATTTTGCGCCAGGCTTATGAAGAAGCGATACATACTCATGCTTATCAGTACATAGTTGAATCTTTGGGTCTTGATGAAGGAGAGATTTTCAACATGTATCGGGAGGTGGATGCAATTTACGACAAAGACGAGTTTATTCTCTCTTTCAACGAAGGCATATTCAACCCAGAATTTAAAACCGGGACATTGGAATCTGACCAGAAATTTCTCGAAAATATGATTGTGTTTTCGATTATTTTGGAAGGAATTTTTTTCTACAGCGCTTTCGCGGTAATGTTTGGTTTCCAGAGATTGAACAAAATGACCGGTTCCGCCGAGCAAATCCAATACATCATGCGAGACGAATCCATGCACCTTAATTTCGGCATAGACATGATAAACACCATAAAAGAAGAACAGCCGGAATTATGGACTCCGGAGTTTCAGGAAAAAATGATAAACCTCATAAAAAAGGCGGTTGTGCTTGAATATACCTTCGCGCAAGAGGTTTTCCCGAAGGGGATTTTCGGCATGAATGCCGATGGCTTCAAGAAATACATAGAGCATATAGCCGACCGCCGCCTAAACCGCATCGGGCTTCCAAGCCAATACAACACCCCCAATCCGTTCCCATGGATGTCGGAGGCGATTGATTTGAATAAAGAAAAGAATTTTTTTGAAACCCGCGTGACTGAATACAAAACAGGAGGGACTTTGGACTGGTAGGTGAAATCAGTTGGTAGTTTGTAGTTGGTAGTGAGTAGTGGGGAAAATGAAGAAGAAAAAAACACCTTTTGGGGTATAATTTTGTTGTAAGTTACGATATGGATTTATTTCTACAAACTACCCACTAAAAACTACCAACTAATTATTATGATTCGCGTAGGAGTCCTTAGGGGCGGAACAAGCAACGAGTTTGAGGTTTCCATAAAAAGCGGCGGCAATATACTCGCCAGCCTGCCGAAAGATTCCTATTCGGCGGTTGATATTTTTATTGCCCGAGATGGCACGTGGAATATAGGCGGTATACCCAGACGGATGGAGGACATTCCTCTCCATATTGATGTTGCTTTTAACGCGCTTCATGGAGACTATGGCGAGGATGGAAAAATTTCCAGAGCGCTTGAAGAGCTTAAAATTCCGTATACGGGCTCTGAAGCCGTTCCTTCTTCTCTTGCTCTCAATAAAAATATTTCCAGAGAAATTTTGAAAAAAGCCGGCATTAAGGTTCCGCCGGGAGTTGCAATTGAAGACTACCGTGAATCTCTCGCGGGAGGGGATCGCGCGGGGAAAGTAAGGGAACTCGCTCTTAAAATTTTTAGCACAATTCCGCCGCCATGGATTTTGAAGCCGGCGCGTGGGGGGTCTTCCATAAACACTAAAGTTGCGAAAACGTTTAAAGAACTTATATCGGCACTTTATGAGCTTTTTGATTACGGCGGAGATTTGGTTGTTGAACAATATATACGCGGGAAAGAAGTAAGCTCCGGCGTTATAGACGGTTTCCGCCGTGAAAAACATTATCCCCTTATGCCGGTTGAGGTACGTAATAAAAAAGACATTTTTGACCATATAAAAAAACAATCCCCGGACCTTACTTGCCCGAGCTTCATGTCTCGGGAAGAAAAAGATTCCGTGTCGGAGCTCGCGGTTCGCGCCCATAATGTTTTGGGCCTCCGCGACTGGTCGGTGTCGGATTTTATAGTCACCTCTCGCGGGATATATCTTCTTGAGATAAATAATAATCCAAAATGCGCGCCGTGTTCCATTATGGCAAAAAGCCTGGAAGCCGTCGGTTCAAATATTGGGGAGCTTGCCGACCACTTGATTAAGCTTGCGCTCAACAGAAAGTAGGATATTATTGGCTAACTATAACTGTTAACTTATAACTATAACCCTCTTTCGTTTTTCTCCATTCGTTATAGTTTACTGGTTACTTGTTATGTGTTTTTCGTAGGGTCCGTAGCCCCTCACATGAGTATGTTTTACGTGTATGTATTGAAAAGTAAAAAAGACGATAGTTTGTATATAGGATATACAGATGACTTGAAAAGGCGTTTTGTTGAACATAATGAGAAGAAAAATGTCTCAACAAAGAACAAAGCACCTTTTCAGCTCGTCTATTATGAGGCCTATAAATCACGAGCTGATGCAAGATACAGGGAAGATATGTTAAAACATTTTTCTGGTAGTACCATACACCTGAAAAAACGTATTAAAAATTCCCTCATGTGAGGGGCCCGTAGTTCATCTGGTAGAACGCCTCATTTGCAATGAGGAGGTAAGCGGTTCGAGTCCGCTCGGGTCCACCAAAGTTGATTTGCCGATAGCAATTTAGATAATAGGGCGTTAAAATAACCTTATGGATATAAACATAACCTTGGTTATTTTGGCGGTATACCTGGCAGCCGTATTTTTTATTGCCTGGTTTTTTTCAAGGAATCAGTCGCTTGAAGCGTATTTCGTCAATAAAAGAAAGACAAGTGTTTGGCTGATGACATTTTCGACGGTTGCCACGATTGTCGGCGCCGGGTCCACGGTGGCTGTAATAGCCGAAGTTTACAATACCGGCATCTCGTTTGGAGTCGCTCTTCCCATATCTCTTATCATCGGGATGTTCATCCTTGGAATGATAGCCAAAAAAATAAAAATTATAGGGGATGAATACGGCGCGCACACTATTGTTGATTTTTTTGAGAAAAGGTTTGACAGAAAAAACAGGAACCTTACCGGAATTCTCCAGCTTTTCATTCTTGTCACCCTGATAGGGGTTCAGGCGATAGCGGTAAGTTCTCTCGCGTCAGTTTTGGTGGGAATAGATTATAAAACAGCCGTGTTTTTAACCGCAGCCGTAACCATTCTGTACACCTCCATAGGCGGACTGAGAGTGGACATAATCGCTGACTTTGTCCAGTTTTGGGTAATAATGCTGGTATTTTTTGTCATATCCGTCATCGGTTATCAGCATGTGGGAAGTTTCAGCGAATTAATCTCCGGGCTCCCGCCGGGGCATCTTGATTTATTCGCATTCGGTGGGGCTACTTGGTTTGTGGGAGTGCTTCTTGTGAGCGGTTTCTTGCACCTTGGCAATACAATACACTGGCAGAGAATATTTGCCGCTGAAAGCGATGTTGTCGCCAGGAAGTCATTTTTTCTGGCTATGCCGATAACCGCTATCCTGAGCTTAATAATTTTATTTCTCGGGCTCGTGTCCGCTGTCTCACTCCCGCAGATTCCGAAAGAAAACGCCCTATTTTTTCTGATGTATGAAATATTGCCTCCGTGGGCGGTTGGAATAGGGTTTGCCGCAGTACTCGCCGTCATAATGTCCACCATAGACAGCATGCTTATAGGCGGTTCAACCATAATATATAAGGCGGTATTCAAAAATAAGGAGTTGGAGGAGAAAAAAAGTGTTTTTTACGCAAGGATTTTCACCGCGTTATTCGGAATTTTCGGATTTACGCTTGCCTATCTGATTCCAAACATAGTCACCCTGTTTTTGTTTGTTTCTTATCTTGCTTTGGTTTTCGTTCCGCCTATATACGCCGGGCTCTATTCCCAAAAAACTTCGGCAAACGCGAGCTTTTATTCCATTCTTGCCTCAACGGTAGTTTTATTCGCCCTGTTCCCATTTTCGAAAGAGACGGTGTTTATCATATCCACCTTGCTCGGCGTGGCGATAGTTATTTTGTATGACAGGGTATTTACAAATTCCCGAAAAAAGAACATGGAAGGAACGGGCAGTCCGGTTTAACATCCATAGTTATTTTTGCCGCGGAGGAGACAAACTTAAGGTTATTTTAACAAAATAACGCGGAGTTATTTGCAGGAAATTTGGTGTGGTATAGAAGCGGTGTATAATCGTTTTTATGGATACACTCTTATTATGGGAATGGAACATTCCGGGAGAGTCAATTTTTGCGATTGTCGGGGCCGTTCTTTTTTCCGCCAGTTACATTTCTCAAATTGTACGGGTTTACCGCAGAAAAAGAGCGGAAGATATCTCATGGTGGTTTTTGTTTATTATCTCCGCAGCGGTGTTCATGTATGTGGTGTATGGGCTAACGCACAAAGATTATGTGCTCATGGTCTCATATGCTGTCATCCTATTTCTCTTACTTATACTCATAAATCTCAAATATCGCTATCACATTTCTCGTTTTCCTAAGGGAGATGACGAGGATAGGCGGATTATTGCGGAGCACGACGTGTCTAGGACCCCGTACTAATTTATTTAATCAGCGGGATGCGCACTGTTACGACAGTTCCCTTTTTTAAAACCGATGAAATAGTAATATCCCCGCCGTGCCGTTCAATAATTCTTTTGCTTATGTAAAGCCCGATACCGCTCCCGCTCGGCTCAACACTCATGGCATTTTTGCTTCTGTAGAATCGCTCGAAAATATGAGGTTGGTCGTCGGATGATATTCCTATTCCGTTATCCGCGACCCTGATGACTGCGTTGCTCCCTTCCGATGTAATATCCACCGTTACCGTTCCTCCCGGGGTGTAATGCACCGCGTTGTCCATTATGTTTAATAATGCCGATGACAAAATTTCTTTATTGCCATTGACAACACATGAGGAATTTTCATTTATTTTAAACACGACCTTATTGACACTTATGGTGTGCCTAAGATTGTCAGACGCCTTTTTTATTATTTCTCCCAAATTGACCGCGCCCCACTCTTTTTGGAATATTCCCGCGCCTGATTCAACTGAATTTATGATTCCATCAACGATATTTATTGAGTCACTTACTTTTTCTTGAGTTTGTTTTATAAGAATTTTATCTTTACCGGATAGATTTTCTTTTTCTGAAAGAGCCGATAATCCCCAGCGGACCCCGGTTAGGGGAGTTCTCAGTTGGTGCGATACCATAGTGACAAAATCTGTTTTTAAACGGTCTACTTCCATCAATTCGTCGTATTTCTTTTTCGCCTCTTCTTTCTCGTATTTTTGAAGCAATGTTTCGTTCAGCAATTTATAAATATAATACATAACTACCCCCATTGCGCTCACTATAATGAAATGTTCAAGAATAAATCCGGAGGTTCTTAAATATTGCGGGTCTGCCAACGGTATCAAGGCGGCTATTGCCAGCATCACAAAGGCGACACGTTTGGTTATAACGGCATCCAAATTCCAGGCGGTTGTAAGAATAGGCACTAAAAACAGGAAAAGAAGCGGGCTCTTGGCTCCGCCTGTTCCGTAAACAATTCCTACGTACACCGGTATCCAGCCAAAATTAAAAATATAATATTGTTTTTCCCATTTAAATTTTTTTCCAAGCAACCTGAAAATCCCCGTGTAAACAAAGGCAAACAAGAGCGCGCCTACGACAATTTCCTTGTATCTTAGTATCGAAAGTGAATCTTTCCCTAAATAAATCAAAACGATATAAAAAATTCCGACACCTAAAGCAACAAGGTGAGTTGCCGCGCGGAATCCCGGAAGACGTGGTTTTTTATCTGAAGATGGGGAGGTATTCATACAGACACTCTAATGAATTAAGTGTATCAAATATATAGTTTCTCTGCGACGAAAACTGTTAATTTTCAAACTTTTTTGATAGATTTTAAGAATAAAACGGGCTGTAGTATAGTGGTAGTACGCAAGCATGGGGTGTTTGTAGTCCCGGTTCGATTCCGGGCAGCCCGATACGATTATGGAAAAATATCAAAAGGAATTAGATAAATTTTACAAAAAGAACGGCTGGCCATACTGGTCTCCGCTTTCAATTTTAGGCCGTCTTTTTGAAGAAGGAGGGGAGTTTGCCAGACTGGTCAATCATCTTCACGGCGATAAAAAGAAAAAAGATACCGAGAAAGAACAGGAGATGGAGGAAGAAATTGGCGATATCATCTACACACTTATTTGTTTTGCTAATTCAAATGGCATTAGTTTGGATAAAGCCATACGCAAAAGTTTTGACAAAATGACCGGTCGAGACAAAAATCGGTTTGGTAAAAACGCCAAAAATTAGTACAGTATCGTAGTTATTGGGCCTATGGTATAGCAGTAACACACGTCCATGGCATGGACGAGTCCGGGGTGCGACTCCCCGTAGGTCCACAGCATTACAAATAATCGGCGAAACGTCGGTTATTTGGTATGCTGTAGCGAAGCGTCGGGGGAGTCGCAAGACGGAGCCAGCTTGGCGGGCGAGTTGGGGTCGCGCGAATTTTCAGCATAAAATTACGCGTGACCAACTCCCCGTAGGTTCACCATATTATGAAAATTGACAAAGATACAATTCCAATCAACGCGCGCCATTGGGACAACTGGAGCTTTGTGCATCTCGGAAGCGGAATTATTGCGGGGTGGCTTATAGACCCGATAATTGCTTTTACCCTTTTGGCCGCTTATGAGCCGATAGAGATATTCGTGTTGAGCCCATTTCTTTATCGGCGTTTTAAAATTATTTTTGGCAACGAATCGTGGAATAATGCACTTATTGACATCGTTTTCAATACCGTCGGCATATTTATCGGCTATAATTTTTTGCGTATTTTAATAGAACCGCCGTTTATTTTATTTTAATTTTTAATATGGGCGCGTAGCGCCGAGGCAACCTTTTTTCAAAATCGGGATTTGGAGCACTTTTGTCATAATTCAATAAATACTGATACAATTAATTTATGAATAATCAGAGAGGCTTTGTTGGTATACCTGTTCTCCTTTTGGTAATAGCCGTTGCCGGTGGCGTTGGTTATTATGTAGTTTCCCAAAAGGGGAATCGGCCTCCTACTCCAACAACATCGGTTAATGATAATCTATATAAACCACAGAACGAAGTTAATAAACCCCCAATAACTTCTCAAAAGCAAGAAGAAAATACCACATCGAGCAATCAACCGCAATCAACCCAGACAATCACCCCTAAACAAACATCTACTCCTAAAACTGTCTCTCCTACAGTGCCTAACCCAACTTCGGTTAGTCAATCGGGAAATAAAAAAATCACATCATGTAGTTCCATTACAGAAGCCGGAAGTTATACTATGGACAAAGATTTAAATGTTACTGGCAACGGCTGTTTGGATATTAAGAACGTAAATGATGTTATTGTTGATTGCGGTGGACATGCGATCATCCTTGATCAGCAAAACAAACCTAATAACGAAGCGATTAAACCCTTGTTAGGGTTTAATAATGTCAAAAGATTTTCTGTAACATCCTGCAACTTTAAGGTAGTTAACCCGAGCCCTGTACCCTCAACTGTAGTTATTGAAAACAGCAGCGATGGGTTCATTTTGAACTCGACTTTTTATGACCCAACTGTTACATCAAATGGTTTAGATGTTTTTTCTATAATTCTTGACCGTACTACAAGAGTCAAGTTCAGTGGCAATATTGTGTACGGTATCTACCAACAACATTATTCAAATAATAATACTATAGAGAACAATACCTTTTCTCCGACGCTAAAAACCTTGAAACAGATTCTAGTTCCTGTTGGCATGGATCATGGAAGTCACAATATTGTTCGCAATAATATTATTGATGGTAAATGGAATGGTAGCGATCCGAGTTTGCAGTTTGGGGCCGATGACGGGATTGAATTCGCCGATGAATCGTATGATACGATCCAACAAAATAAAATTAAAAACAATTGGGATTGTGGCATAGAAACAGATGGATTAATTCAAAATTCTACAATTTCGGGCAATACTATCATAAATAGCGGTATTTGCGGGATAGGTGCCTGGTACAATAATAGTTGGAAAGGAAATATCATTGCAAATAACATTATAGACTCATCTCCAAAAATATTTTACTTTTTTAGATTGTACGCCTTGCGCCCGAGTGAAAGTGCGGTCTATTTTACCGATAATATTTTTCGTGGTAATAGCTTTTTAAACCCCACTCAAGATGTTTCTGCGGTTTTTTCCTTTCACGCCTCTGGTGGAGGTGAAAAAGGGGGTATCGATAATACTCCTTATATTGCTTCTAACAATCAGTTTGTCAATAATAATTTTAACTCTAAACTTCGAGCACCTTTTTTCAATCCTCCTTCAATGGCGATTGATGGCGGGGGAAATATTTGCGGAACCATAGCTGGAGGTGATTACCCTAATATCGCAGACTTTCCTTTAAAATGTACTTCACAATAAGTTAGCGCCGACTTCACCGTTTCGAGCGAGCAGGCAAAAAAATGGAGGAGATGAGGGAAATTTTTGCTCGCGGGGCGGTTCAGTCCTCGTCTGGATGTTCGCCAAAGTAGGTTCGTATTTTAACCAAAAGGTACCACAAAATATGAGAGTCCAAAAGTATTTATCGGAACAGGGGATTTTATCCCGCAGGAAAGCGGAAGAGTATATTCGCGCGGGAAAAATTTTAATAAACGGGGAAGTGGCTAAAATTGGCGCCAAGATTGATCCGGCGAAAGATAAGGTTGAAGTTGCTGGCGGAACGGATAATTTTGAAACAGTCGCGATAAATAAACCGCGGGGGATTGTCTCATCAAAAATAACGAAAGAAGGTAAAACAGTGTTTGAACTGTTTCCCCGATTTAACCATCTTCATATAACCGGCAGACTTGATAAAGAAAGCGAGGGGTTAATGATTCTTACGAATGATGGCGTACTGGCTAAAAAAATAACCGGTAAAGAGCACTCCATTGAAAAAGAATACAGAGTGTCCGTTCGGGAAGATGTGCAGGATACGCAACTGCGGGCTATGGCGGCGGGGCTTCGCCTCCGCGACGGGATAACGCTTCCGGCTAAAACCAGAAGATTAGGACGGCATGAGTTCTCTTTAACATTAAAAGAGGGCAGAAATCATCAAATTCGGCGAATGGCGGATAAAATACATTTGACCGTTACGCGTCTTATCCGCGTAAGAATAGGGACTATTAATCTTGCCGGACTGAAAGAGGGGAACGCCAGAGTATTGAGTAAAAAAGAAGTTGACTCGTTTAAGCGGTCTTAATTTCTCTAGAGTTTTTTTAAAAAATCTGCTTTACTGGTTAGGTTGATTCGGGCTGTAGTATACCGGTAGTACGCGCGCTTCGGGGTCAATTACATTGTCGGGGTGTATTACAGCGGTAGTATACGCGCTTCGGGAGTGCGAGACCCGGGTTCAACTCCCGGCACCCCGACAATGTAATTGACCGGAAGCACAAATTGCTTCCGTGGGAATTTCCAGGAGAAATTTGTGAAGACCGGGTTCGAGTCACGCGTCGTTTATTGCTATAAATGCGCGCGACCCCGCCTCGGCACGTCTGCCTGCGGCTCTTGCACTTCCACGTGTTCAGTGCAAGCCCGGCAGCCCGATTAGGAATCAACAGAAAATTTTTGAATAAATGGGCTCATAGTAAAGTGGTATTACGCGTCGTTCGCAATGACGAGGCCCGGGTCCGATTCCCGGTGAGTCCACAATTCTGAATTTGAAGAAAGATTGTCCTCGCCTGTACCGAAAACCGCCAAGGAGCCCGTGAACAAATCGGCTGAAACTGCATTTTAATTTTGGGAAAAGAAAATTTTTTCATGGATAAAGAAATTAAAAAAGAAAAACTCATAAAATTTGCTAAATCTGTTTTAGCTGACCCAGAACATAGTGATGAATTAAAGCAGTTGCTCATTCGATTATTACTCACGGAAGATGTTGTTATTCAGACGTATGTTAATTATGACCTTGATATTTTTGCCTACAAAAACGAAATCTATGAATCTCTGCCAATGCGTTTCGTTCTCTATATGCACAATGTTTTGCGCGGCAGTTGGCATATCGAGAGACAACAATTATTATTTGATTTAGTCAAAAAACATTCACCAAAAACTCTTGCTGATGTGGGCTTTGGGATTCCAGGGAAATACACGAAGGAATACGTTCTGAAAGAAAGGTGTAAAACGATTCTGTTGGATTGTTTCCCGTCGGCTTTACAATTTGCGAAAGAACTTTTAGCGCTTTGGGATACAAGCTGGAACAAAACTATCGAACTTCGGGAATACAATATGGATACTCTTGAATCGCCCGGGCAATATGACGGATATATATTTTGGGATTCCATTGAACATACAAAAGACCCAACGAAGTATCTGCAAATGATTGTCAAAGCTTCACCTGCGAATGCAACATTTTTCTTTTCCATACCAATTGGTCCCCCTGTGCCAGTACATTTTATGTCTTGGGAGACAGAAGCAGTGGCCGAGAAGTGGCTTAATGATAACGGGCTTCAAGTTCTTTCTCGAAGAACGGTGCAATCAAATCCGCAAGTCGACCTTTTTGCAGATAGTTTTACTGAACCCTTTTATAATCTAATTGTTGATTGTAAAAAGAACTGATTTTGTTTGCCGCCAAAGAAAAACTTGAAATTATCCTTGAAATAAGAGCTTTTTTGTTGGTTTAATCATATAGATTGGACTTGACAGAATAGATTAGATATGCTATATTAGTAAAATAGCTCTTTGAGAATAAGTGAGAGAACGACAAACTGTCTGCTCCGTGAGTAGCCCAATGGGTATCTTATTTTAATTTTTAATAAGGTATCTGGTGTGCTACTCGCGTCGAAAGACGATGAAGCGCTTTTTCAAACCGCAATCCCGCGGAGCAAACAGCTTCATTAGCAGCCCAAGGAGGGCACCATGAAGAAAATTCGCAATTCGGATAAGCTGGTGGAAACGATCGTTGGCCGCGGCATGAGCCGCTGGTTCTCAGTCAAGAGCCGAGTGGCGAGCTCTGGGGCACCAACCTTTTCTCTGGTGTACCACTCGTTCAGGGGTGGGGAGATTCCGCTAACAATCGACATGCCGCTCAGAGAGGTCAAGGCGGACCTGCAAAAATTCGTTGAGACCAACTCCCTGACAGAGTTCCGCTATGTCGCGGAGCTTGTGGAGGAGCTTGGCGGCAGTGTCAACGGCGGGAAGCCGCGTTTCTACGAACCATTCCTAAACTCAGGCTGTTGGGAGTGGTGCGAAAAGTGCCACGGCCTCAAGAAGGGCCGGGTGGTACTGTCCGAGGGGCAGTATCTCCTGCGTCCCACGGAGGAAGGAAACCGACAGTATGGTTCAATCGCGGAGCTTTGCTCCTGCGGCGGGCACGAGGTCGAGATAGTCCTCGGCCGGTACTTCGTGGCCGAGGGGCTCACCTGTGGTTGGCCGCACTCGGGCAAGCCGCTCGTCGTCCGCGACAACGGCAACATGGCCGACGGCCAGGCGCGTGAGGAATACGGGCAAACCGGAACGCTCCGGGAGCTCGGTCTCTTCGCTTCATTCGCCGAAGCCGTCGAGGCCGCGACTACTCGCGCCAGCTAGTTTCTGTGTCGCGCAGAGTTCTTTCATTGAGTTGAGGACACGGCCTCACTCACTATCAAGCCCCAAGTGGTTCGCCACTTGGGGCTTTTTCTTTTCTCAAAATTGGCTCGCGCTATTTTCAGAATATCCCACCAAACACCACATTAAAACTTTTTTGATTGCCGTTGGTTATAAGTTTTATGAAAAAAGAATATTTTTTAAAGGGGTTTATGCACGCGGGCGGGGTTTTTATCTACATCACCGCCGTGGTTTCGGTTCTCTTCAATAAGAAGATTTTTGAAAACGAGCCGGAGTTTTTTATCCCCGTGTTTATGCTCCTCCTTTTCGTAATATCGGCGTCAATAACCGGACTTTTGGTTTTAGGCAGGCCAATTTGTTTGTATATGGATGGATTTAAAAAAGAAGCGTTTACGCTTCTTTTTTCAACCATTGCGTGGCTTGCCGTTTTTTTGATTCCAATCACAGGCCTACTTGTCTTCTTATAATTTAAAAAAATACCCCGACAGCAAATGTGCCGCGGGGGGAGATTGGCAAAAGCAGGAGAATTTAGTCTGTAGCGTTTTCGTCCTTGGGCACGAAGACCTCGTCTGTGAGGACAAGGTAGGCGGCAGTCACGGCGAGGGCAAAAAATGCGATTGCCATACCCTTGAAAAGCCACTCGTGGAGCGTCTGCCCCATGCCCTTGACTAGCGGGCTGTCGCCGATGGTGTAGAAAGCGACGCCACCAACGATGGTAACAACGGCAACCATAGCGAAATAAGCAACCATGATTAGTACTTTGTACTTTTTGAAGAATTTTTCGACTCTCATAAATCTCTCCTCTTTTTGGTCGGAACAGCTTTTGATAAATTAATACATTGTTTGTAATTTGTCAATGTAAAGAGGATTTCAACAGTTCGGAAGAATTTTTTACTGTATTTTTTGGAAAAAAGATTTATACTAACTTCAGATGTTTTTTCAACCCACCCTTTGGAGGGAATTATTATGGACATGAAAGTGTACATAAAAAAGGCGACAGAAGTGGGGGTGGAGGTTGAAGACGGAATTCAGTTTTCCGGCTGCCAATGCCCCACAGAAGTACTCACCGGCGCAAGTCCTAAAACCAAGGCGGCGCTTGACGAAATAGTTGCCAAATCGGGGTTCAAAAGCGTTGGCTCGATTCTCTGTCCTTACCCCGGTGAAGGAAGCGGGTACGTATATTTCAACGGCCTTGCCGAATCTCATATCGTTGTTGCGACTTGGCCGGAGGAGTTCGGGGTAAGAAATTTTCCATCCGCCTGTAATCTCAATCAAAACAACAGGGGCAAGGCGGAACTGCTGATTCAAGGGTTAAGAAGGTTTTTCCGCCCCACGGTGGAAACAGTTCCGGAGATGGACTTGCTAACCGGAAGAAGATTTTGGACTTGGTGAGCTGGTTTTACCAGGCCGTTTCGGGCGCCGGCAATTGTCGGCGCCTTTTTGTTTTATAGATATTGTTGTAATATTTCTGAATAGTAAGGATTAACAAAAACGCACATGAATATGGAAATTTCCCCCCAGCGCGAAGGCGACGATAGAGAAATCGCCATAGGTCTTTCTTTTGAAGACTACGAAGAAGAACTCAACTCCAAACAGGAACTAATTGATAAACTCATTGAAGGATTAGGAAACGAAGACTCATCCCAAAAAGAAAGCACTGAACGGTTGTTACAGCTTAGGGGCATCAAAGAAGAATTGGGGAAAATGAGAACCGACGCCATGAAAGCAGGGGGGATGATTGAAATCACCGACAAAATTAAAGAAATGATGGAACAAATAGAAGAAGCATTTAAGCTTAAGCCTGTAAATTAAATTTAAAAAACACCAAAACATGCCCAATAAAAAAACAATAAGCGCTGTTGTAATAATTGTGATTTCTCTCGGGCTCCTCGCGGCGTTTTGGCAAAAAGAGGGGAGCGCGCAGGGGGGTTCCGTTACTTCCCTTAATTCTTCTGATTGGACTCGTGGCGCCCCAAATCCAAAAATTACTCTTATAGAGTATGGAGATTTTCAGTGCCCTGCCTGCCGCTCTTATGAAGGCGTTGTTCAGCAATTGAGTAAAGATTTCAAAGACACACTTTCTTTCGGCTATCGGCATTTCCCGCTAGTGCAAATCCACCAAAACGCCTTATTGTCATCCAAGGCGTCGGAAGCCGCCGGCCTCCAGGGGGGATTTTGGGAAATGCACGACATTCTTTATGAAAAGCAATCTGAATGGTCCACCGCTTCAAACGGGAAAGAAATATTCATCGGCTACGCGAAAAGCCTCGGCCTTGATATAGCTCGCTTTGAAAAAGATTTGGAAAGCGCCGAGCTTACGAAAAAAATAGAAGCAAACTACCGCGACGGACTTCGTCTTGACGTTTCGTCCACCCCGACATTTTTCTTAAACGGCAAAAAAATAAAAAGCCCGGGAAGTTTGGAGGACTTTAAAAAACTTATAGAAAAAGAGCTTAGCGGAAGCGGAGCCTTATAAAAACATGCAACAGCGTTTTTGGCTCGTATTGGGGGGTATTGTCCTTGCGGCAATAGGGGCGTATTTCTCCATGAAAAGCGCCTCGGTTCCGGTTAATGACGTTCTTTCGATTCCCTGGATAGAAATCACGTCCCCCGGAGTTTCTCTTTTGAAAGAAGACGGCGTTTTGGTAAGTTTAAACACCGGTGACGATATAACTTCAAGAGCGACAATTATTTCTGACGGTTCAGGGAAAGCCTCAATCCATCTTCCGGACGGATCAGTCATTCGTCTTGATAGTAATTCAAAAATCATACTCGTCTCCGCTTTATTTGACCCCAAAACAGAAACCCTTAATGTAAAAATTTCTCTTATCGCCGGACGGGTGTGGTCTAAAGTTACGTCTCTTGTTACTCCCGAATCAAGCTGGGAAGTTAAAACGGCGAGCGCCGTGGCAACTGTCCGCGGGACGGCATTTTCCATGGAATACGCGAATGGGAAATCCCGTGTTTTGGGGTCGCAGAATGTTATTATTGTTAATCCGGTTGACCAAAAAACAGGGGAAACATTACCCGGCATACAGTCTGAAGTGAAAGAAAATACTGCCGTTGAGTTGAGCGACAAAGACGCGGCGGTTATTGCCGAGCGATTTGCCGAAAATAAAAAAGCCGCTGAAAATCTTGGTATTGTGCTTCTTTTGCCGCGCAAAGCATCGCGGGAAGCTCTGAATGACCCCTTCATTAAAGAAAATAAGTCTGAAGACAAAATTTTTGACGAAAAAACAGAGATTATCCGTAAAGAAGGGCTGAGCGAATATGAAGTTAGGGAAATAATTCGCACGGAGTCAAAAGAATTCCGCGATAAAATTATTGATTTAAAAAACAAAGAAAAAAGCGACGAAGAAATAAAAAAGGAAATTATGAAAGAAGACGCGGCTGATTTCCGGGCGCGGATAAAAGAACAGGCTAAAAAAATAAAAGAGGAAAGAAAAGGGGTAGAGCAGGATAATAAAACCGAGGAAACAAAAACTACTGATTCCGAAAAATCAGGCGATGCCACACAGGTAAAGTCTCCGTCAGGCGCTTCTCCAAAAGCAGATTCTAACTCGTCTGTTACAGAGAAGGTAGACACAACTTCTTCAAGAAAAGTCGCCCGCCTGACTATAGGAGGGTTCAAAACAACAGCCCTGACGGAAGGAGATAAAGTTTCTCTTGTCGCAACAGTAATTTTTAACAACGGTGAAAAAGAAAATGTAACCAGCGCCGTTTCTTGGACGGTGACGGGGTTTGTCGGTTCGGTTGAGAAGGGAATTTTTACCGCGAAAATACGCCCGGAAGATTCTGAAATAGGAGAAGTTGGCGGAACCATCCAAGCAAAAATTGACAGAGGGGGGACAGTATTCACGTCAAATTTAATTGAGGTAATAATAACGCCCTCCATAGAAGAAACAACTCCGCTTGGCTAATCTGTTTGTACGAAATATCGTACATAAAGATGACGGGTTGATAAAAATTCGCTACAATAGCGCCATTATGGCAAAAAAGAAAATATTGGTTTTTTTTGGTCACACAGACAAGGAAACATTTTGCGGGGCCCTTGCCGATAGCTACGAGAAAGGGGCGCGACAGGCGGGCCATGAGGTTAAACGCATTAATATCGGCGATTTATCTTTTGACCCGATTCTTCACAAGGGATACAGGGTAATACAACAACTTGAGCCGGACCTTTTAAAAGTTCAGGACGAAATAAAGTGGTGCGACCATTTGGCGCTTTTTTACCCGAATTGGTGGGCAACGATGCCGGCGATTTTAAAGGGAATGTTTGACCGGATGTGGCTTCCGATGTTTGCTTTTTCCTTCAATAAAAACGGGCTTGGATGGAAACGCCTCTTAAGGGGAAGAAGCGCCAGGGTAGTTATCACCATGGATAGCCCGCCTCTTTTATCGAGAATATTGTTTGGCGATAATCGTAATGAAATAAAGAGGGCGATTCTCGGTTTTGCCGGATTTAGCCCGGTACGGGTAAAAAAAATCGGAGCCGTAAAAAATATGAGTGAGAAAGAAAGAGAATCGGCTAAAAAATGGTCTTTGGTTTGCGGCATAGAAGCCTCGTAATTTATTTATGTCTCTTTCAATCGGGATTGTCGGACTGCCAAACGTCGGAAAGTCCACGCTGTTTAACGCTTTAACCAAAAAATCTGTTCCGGCGGAAAATTATCCATTTTGCACTATTGATCCGTCGGTGGGCATAGTTGCCGTTCCCGATGAAAGACTTGCGGCGCTTTCTTCTTTTTCCAATTCCAAAAAAACGGTTCCGGCCGCGGCGCAATTCGTGGATATTGCCGGCCTTGTTGAAGGTGCCGCTAAGGGTGAAGGGCTGGGAAATAAATTTTTAGCCCATATTCGAGAAACGGATGCTATTCTTCAGGTTGTAAGAATTTTTTCCGTCCAAGACGGGTCCGCCTCGGGAGGAGAAATCATACACGTATATGGGGAAATAGACCCGATTCGCGATATTTCTGTCATTAATCTGGAACTTGTTCTCGCCGATTTTGAAACAGTTACAAAACGGCTCTCTTTAATCGGCAAGGACGCGAAGCGCGGCGACAAAAACGCCGCTGTTGAAGAGAAGGCTCTTGCGAAAGTCGCCGCCCTGCTTGAAGCGGGACGTTTGGCATCATCCGGCGATTACAGCCAAGAAGAATTAACGGCGCTCAAAAGCAGTCACCTCATTTCCATGAAGCCGATTCTTTACGCGCTGAATAAAAAAGGGGGAGGAAAAAATCTTGATGAAACTTCCGACGGGCGCTTTGAAAAACTCATAGAATTTATTAAATCAATGGGGGCGGAATATGTAGTGGTTGATGCGAAGATAGAAGACGAGCTTAAAGAATTTGAAGGAGTTGAAAAAGAAACCTTGCGCGGCGAACTGGGTGGAGGAGATGACGGGATAAACGCTCTTATACGCGCAAGCTATAGAACCTTAGGACTCATCACTTTTTTCACCACAGGGGAAGACGAAACCCGCGGGTGGACCATAAAGAAAGGTAGCACCGCCCCAATTGCCGGCGCGGCCATTCATAATGACTTCAAAGATAAGTTTATTCGCGCCGAGGTCGTTTACTGGAAAGATTTGCTTGACTGTGGTTCTTACGCCCGCGCCCGCGAAAAAGGGCTGGTACGAACCGAGGGAAAGGAATATATAGTCAAAGACGGAGACGTGATTGAGTTTAGAATCTAGGGTACTTGACAAAAACAATGGACCTGCTATACTTGTTTTTAGTGATGAGGGAGCCAACCTTTGGTGCAAACCGGAGGTGGGACCGGAAAGTGGCGAACTCATAATGGGATAATTGCAAAAGTCCCTTCTGTTCTTTAAGCGCAGAATGCGCAACGTGGTCTACTGTTGTTTGGTCAGTCTGGTTTCGTGAGCCGGTCAAAATAGCCACGACGCCTCATAAACTGGCACGCGTTTAGGACAGAAAAACTATTGGTCTTCGGACCATACAGGGCCCCCAGCACAACTTCGGTTGAGTGGGGCCCTTTTATTATTATTTTTAAGCGAGGTTTCTAAAAATATTTTAAATTTAGTGCTTTTAGAAGATGGCGGTGCGATAAAATCTAAGATTTAGGCGTAGCCGTACCTTTTTTTAATTCCTCAATTTCTTTCACGATTGTTAAGAGCGATTGTTCTATTTTTTCAAGCTTGGCGTTTTCAGTTGTTTCTTCAATTTCTTCTCCGACAGTTATTTCTTCCACATCTTCCTGGATATCCTCAACATTTTCGTGAATCTCTTCAATATCCTCGGAAATTTCTTCAATATCCTGTTCAACATCCTTCAATTGCGCCGTGGTGCGGTTAATAGTCATTTGTATGAAAATTGCCAAATATATCGCTTCAAGCGATACCACCGTAGTGAGCGCCAGAAGGACTCGGTCAAAATCGACTCCCATATAAACTAAGACGAACGCGCCGACAAAAAGAAAGGTGTGAGTGATAAGCGAAGGAGTAGAGCCAATCCAGCGAGTGGCGCGAATAGAAAAACGCCCTAAGGCGCTTGTTTTGGTATCTGTACCGTTTGGTTTCCCATTTTGCATTTGTATATAGCTTACCGTATTATTGTAATTATTAATATAAACAAGCAATCTCCATGGATAACAATAATTCCGGCGGTTCTCCAATGAAGGGCTCCAAGGCTCTCAAGTGGATTCTAGTCGGCGGGCTCGTCGTCGTTTTGAATCTTTTTTTCAGCTACGCCATAGACGCTTTCTACAAGGAGCCGCAGTTTGATAAATTCTGCGAACAAAAACAAGTTAACGTAATTCCCGGCACAAAAAATAAATGTGTAGCCGCTGGAGGCCAATGGACGGAAGACCCGTCATACATGCGTTCCCCGAAAGCCACAGTCCCGGGCGAAGTTATTCCCGCTGGTTATTGCAACGTATATTACACTTGCCAGAAAGATTACGATACGGCGCACAAAGTTTACAATCGAAATGTTTTCGTGGGGCTGGTTGTTTTGGGCATAATTACTCTTATCGGCGGATTTTTCCTGGCGGCTTATGAAGCGGTATCGCTCGGGTTTTCGTTGGGTGGCGTAGTATCGCTGGTCATTGCCGCGGTGCGCTATTGGTCGGATATGGCCGACTGGCTCCGCGTGGTCGTTTTGGGCTTGGCTCTAGTGACTCTTATCTACATTGGAATAAAGAGATTCAGGATGTAACATAAGTAGTTTTCAGTTTATAGTTTTAAGTTTAAAGCAGAAACTCAAAGATAATCCGCTGTTCACCCGAAAATTAAAAACTCTCGTCTGCGCCGACCCGCCTGCGCGTTGCACGCGGGCAGGAGCTTCGGCGGGCAGGCAAAACTAAAAATTTAATGAGACCATACGACCATAAGAAAATAGAGATTAAGTGGCAAAAAAGGTGGGAGAAAGAAAAACTCCACAAGGCGGACGATAAAAGCAAAAAGAAAAAATATTATTGCCTGGTGGAATTCCCGTATCCGTCCGGAGACGGGCTCCATACCGGACACGTGAGGAGCTATACGGCGATGGATATTATCGCCAGGAAGCGCCGCGCCGAGGGCTATAACGTTCTTTACCCCATAGGATGGGACGCTTTTGGGTTGCCGACGGAAAATTACGCCATCAAGACAAAAACCCCGCCCAAGGTCGTTACAAAGAAAAATACAAATACGTTCAGGCGCCAGCTGAAATCCCTGGGACTTTCTTTTGACTGGTCGCGCGAGATAAATACCACCGACCCGTCTTATTACAAATGGACTCAATGGATATTTTTACAGCTTTTCAAACACGGACTGGCTTACAAAAAGAAAATGCCGGTTAATTGGTGTCTTACCTGCAAAATCGGCCTGGCTAACGAGGAAGTGGTTGACGGTGCCTGCGAGCGTTGCGGCGGAGCGACCGAAAAAAGAGAAAAAGAACAGTGGATGCTTGCCATCACCAAATATGCCGACCGGCTGGATAAAGACCTTGAAGCCGTTGATTATCTGGAAAGGATAAAAATCGGACAAAAAAATTGGATTGGCAAAAGCGAAGGAGCGATTATTAAATTTCAAATTTTAAATTCTAAATTTCAAATTGAAGTTTTTACTACGCGTCCGGACACGCTGTTTGGAGCGACTTACATGGTGCTCGCGCCGGATCACGAGCTTGTTGAAATACTGAAAGGGCAAATCAAGAATTGGGACGAAGCCGCGCGGTATGTCATACAAACCAAAAAGAAAACAGAGATTGAACGCACGGCGGAAGGAAAAGAAAAAACCGGCGTAAGGCTGGAAGAAGTCTTTGCCGTCAATCCCGCCAACCAAGAAAAAATTCCGGTTTTCATCGCCGACTATGTCCTCAAGGAATACGGGACCGGTGCCATCATGGCCGTGCCGGCACACGACGAACGTGATTATAAATTCGCTAAAAAATTTGGATTGCCGATAAAAATCGTCGTTGAACCGGTTACCGGCGAACGTCGCGAGGGCGAGGAAAAGCGCCGGAGCATAGTTGCTTTGGTCAGAGACCCCAAAACAAAAAAAATACTTTCACTGGACTGGGGTAAAGCGCTCGGTGGCCGCCTTTTCATCGGCGGCGGTCTTGAAAACAGGGAAAGCCCCGAGGAGGCGGCTAGACGCGAGATTCTGGAAGAAACCGGATACAAAAACGTGCGGCTTACGTCCGTTTCGGAAAAAATCCATCATCACTACTTCGCCCACGCGAAGGGCGTGGCCCGCGAAATAGAGGCCACTGGGCTTTACTTTGAACTTTTGGACGGCGAGCGCACGGACGTTAGACACGAGGATTCGGAAAGAGGCAAGTTCAAAATTGAGTGGGTTAGCGAGGAGGAAGCCGGAAGAGACGTGTCTGACCCCCTTCATTTATATATCTTCAGTAAGTTCGTATTGGGAAAGTGTTATGAGGGGTCAGGGATACTCACCGATTCCGGCAAATGGAACGGGCTCGATTCAGAAACGGCAAAAAAGGAAATTATTGAATTTGTCGGCGGAATTCCAAAGGTGATTTATAAACTCCGCGATTGGGTGTTCTCCCGCCAGCGTTATTGGGGCGAGCCGATTCCCATTATTATTTGCGGCAAATGCGGTTATGTGCCCGTGCCTGAAAAAGATTTACCGGTAAAACTTCCGGAAATCAAAACCTACACGCCGACGGATACCGGAGAATCCCCTCTGTCTAAGGTTAAAAAATGGGTGAACGTAAAATGCCCGAAATGCAAAGGCAAGGCGGAGCGCGAAACAGACACGATGCCGAACTGGGCCGGCTCATCGTGGTATTACCTTTCATACATAATGAAAGGAATTTCAAATTTAAAATTTCCAATTTCTAAATATAAGAAAGGATTTGAATACTGGATGCCGGTGGATTGGTATAACGGCGGGATGGAACACACAACTCTCCATGTTTTATATTCGCGTTTTTGGCATAAGTTTCTTTTTGACATAGGAATTGTTCCGGGGAGCGAGCCTTATGCCAAACGTACTTCGCACGGGATGATTCTGGCGGAAGGAGGAGAAAAAATGTCCAAATCAAAAGGGAATGTCGTAAATCCAGACAGTATTGTTAATACGTTCGGCGCCGACACGTTGCGCCTTTACGAAATGTTTATCGGACCCTTTGACCAGGCGGTTGCCTGGAGCACGGAGAGCATCGTCGGTCCGCGCAGATTTTTGGAACGCGTGTGGAAAATGAAAGAGAAAATCGGTAAAACCGGCGACGCGGATTCCACGGCGCAGGTGGAAAAGGCGGTAAAAAAAATAAGCGAAGATATTGAAGCGATGCGGTTCAATACCGCCGTTTCGGAACTTATGATTGTCTCCAATGCTTTGGATAAATCGTCTTCAATATCCAAGCCGGTTTACGAAAAATTTTTAAGAATTTTAGCGCCGTTTGCTCCGCATGTCGCCGAGGAAATATGGTCTATTCTGGGGAACAAAAAATCAATACACAACGAATCGTGGCCTAAATACGACGCCACGGCGTTTATAGAGACCACTCTGACCATTATGGTTCAAATTAACGGCAAGGTGCGCGGCAAATTTACGATTCCATCGGAAACTCCGGAAGAAAAAATAAAAGAAAAAGCGTTGTCTCTGCCCGAGACGGCCAAATGGATTTCAGGCGGGAAACCAAAACGCATAATTTACGTGAAAGGGAGATTGGTCAGTATCGTAGTGTAAGAGCGAGTAAAGCTGTTTCCTTGCTAAAATTTGACAATTATGGTAAAGATATGTTACCTATTTAGTAATAACATTTATGGTTTCTATAATTCTTTCATTCAAGCCGCGCCAGGTGACAAAACGCTTAACCTCCGCATTGCCTGAACGCGCCCGCGAAGTCCTTTTTGACCGTTTTGGTTTAAGGGAAGACGCCGCGAAAAAAACTCTTGAAGCAATAGGAAAATCTTACGGAATTACGCGGGAACGCGTCCGCCAAATAGAATCGTTTGCCTTAAACTCAATCAAGAAATCTCCGTCCTACAAAGAAGAAGAAGCGGCTTTCCGCGAGCTTAAAGAGGCGATTATAGGTTTGGGAGGAGTTGTCCCCGAAGAGGAACTCTTGGCGGAACTTGGGAAAGACGAACCAACTCGCAACCATATCCACTTCTTTTTGGTTCTTCATGACGATTTCGTTAAACACAAAGAGGATGACGACTTCAAACACCGCTGGGAAGCCGACTCGGATATTTCCGAGCGTGTTCACGCTTCTCTTAAAAAGCTTTATCAATCAATGAGCGACAATGACCTTTTGGTTGAAGAAGACATTATAAACAAATTTTTGTCGCACCTTGAAGACATCGCCGGCAATTATAAAAATGAAGAAATCTTAAAGCGCTGGCTTTCAATTTCAAAAACCATAGGAAAGAACCCTCTCGGCGAGTGGGGGAAAGCGCACATGTCTTCGGTTAATACTCGAGGCATCAAAGATTACGCCTTTCTTATCCTTCGCCGCAACAAGAAACCGATGCACTTTCGCGAAGTAGCGGAAGAAATTAAAAAAACTTTCAACAGGAAGGCGCATGTGGCGACAACACACAATGAGCTTATAAAAGACAAGCGATTCGTGCTTGTCGGACGAGGACTTTATGCTCTCAGGGAGTGGGGATATTCTTCCGGGGTGGTCCGCGACGTGATACGGGAAATTTTAAAAAAAGAAGGCCCTCTCTCCAAAGAAAATTTGGTCAAAAAAGTTCTTGAAAAACGTTATGTTAAGGAAAATACCATCCTCGTCAACCTTCAAAATAAGAGCCACTTCAAAAAGAATAAAAACGGACTTTACGCTTTAGCCAAGTAAAAACCCGCTGGGAGAGCGGGTTTTTTTGCGCTACAATATATCAAACAATGGTGTCATTTGATTTCTTCCTTATTTCGCTCTCGGGAGTGGTGAAAGCCGCTTACGAATGGTCATGGCTCGTTGCTCCTTTCATCCTGGGTTTTATCGCCTGGAAAGTCTGGGTGTTTTATGTTAATGCCGATTTTTTGGCAAAGATGGAGTTTGCCGTTATTGAAATAAAGCTTCCGCGCGAGATAAGGCGTTCACCTCTTGCCATGGAACTCGTCCTAAACGCCATGCACCAGACCGGTGGAACGGCAACGTGGGTTGATAGATATTGGAACGGGAAGGTAAGAGTTTTTTTCTCTCTTGAGATTGCTTCAATAGATGGGCGAGTCCATTTTTTTATCCGTACTCCGGTTGGTTTTAAAAATGCCATTGAATCATACATATATGCGCAATATCCGGAATCGGAAATTTCCGAAATTCCGGATTATGCGGAGAAGATTCCGTATACCAAAAATGGGCAATATGTTCTATGGGGGACAGAATACAAATTTACAAAGCCCGACCCTTATCCGGTAAAAACTTATGTTGATTACGGCATGGACAAAAGCGCCAAAGAAGAAGAAAGAATCGACCCGATTACTCCGACCATAGAACTCATGGGCTCTATGCAAAAAGGGGAACAAATGTGGCTTCAGATTATTATCCGCGCGACCACGCAGGAATGGAAAGATCTCGGCAAAAAAGAAATAGAAAAGATAAAAAGTGAAAAATTCAATAAAGAAAAAGACGAAAAGTTCAACGAAAACATGCTTACCAAAGCGGAAAAAGAAACAATAACCGCGATAGAAAGAAGTATAGACAAGATCGGCTTTGACGCCGGAATCCGCGCCATATACATAGCGGAAAAAGATGCCTTTAGGGGAACAAATATTCCCGCGGTCATAAATATTTTGAAACAATACAATTCCAATAACTTAAACGGGTTCAGGCTTGCCCGCCCTACCGGGGTTGAATACCCATGGCAGGATTTCAAGGGAATCCGCGCCGGAGCGAAGAAAATGAAAATGTTTGACCTTTACCTGAAGCGCTCGTTTTTTTACCCGCCGGACAGCCGCACGCCGATAATTTTGTGTTCGGAAGAACTTGCTACAATGTATCACTTCCCGGGCGGAGTTTCGGAAACCCCGTCATTCGGAAGAATCGAATCAAAAAAGTCGGAGCCGCCGGTCAATTTGCCTATTTAAATTTTTTACATGCAAAAAATTAACGCAAAAATCGCGGATGCTGTTTCGTTGTTACGAAATTATTTTTCCATGCATAGGCGCGCCATACGTTTAGTTTTGGGAATTATACTGGCATTTTCGGCGTTTCTTTATGTCGTTTTTTGCGCGCGCCGGCTGATTTCCCGGTCAATAAAATGGTTCATGTTGAAAAAGGAAATAGCCTTGAGG
>JBBTQM010000012.1:0-40827 GCA_038065675.1 Patescibacteria group bacterium
TTTTAATATTCCGTCGTTTAGGATAAACGAACGCGTATTCCGGCTTATATCGGCATTGCGTGAAAAAACAAATCGCCTTTTCATTGTTCAAACCCGCAGAAAAGATAAAGAAGCCATTGAACGCGCAGTAACCGGAAACATAATAGAATTTTACCGCGAAGAAATGAAGGAGAGAACGCAATTCAACTATCCGCCCGTTTCACAAATAATAAAAATTACGATAGAAGGGAAAAAAGAAGCGGTTGCCGCGGAGGCGCCGACCATAGCCGGCCTATTCTCTAATTACGGCCCGGATATATTCAGTTCCTTCATTTCAAAAATTAAAAATATGTACCGCACAAACGTGGCTATAAGGCTCCCGACAAATGACTGGTCATTGCCTGAAATTTCTCCGAAGGGAACAATAAACGAGGGGCTTTTCAAAAAACTCTCCGTTCTTCCGCCCAATGTTTCAATCCGCGTTGCTCCGGAAGATTTACTTTGATACTCTCAACATTATGAATGGATTGGTAAACAAAAATAATAAAGTTTTGCGCGGCAAGGCAAAAGATATCCCGCTGTCAGAGATCGGCGGCGCCAAAATAAAAAGCGTTTTAGCCGAAATGAAGCGCGCCCTTCACGCCGAGGAAGACGGCGTTGCCATCGCCGCTCCGCAGATAGGGGTGCCGCTCCGGATTTTTATTGTAGCCGGGCGCGCGTTTGATATATCTTACGTAGATGGCGGCGAAATAATAAAAAAGGGCGGTGAGAAGACGAGGGAAACTGCAAAAAAGAAACTGCGGGATTTTATCTGCATCAATCCGGTAATAACGAACAAATCACGAGCCACGGCTTTTATGGTTGAGGGGTGCTTGTCATTACGCTGGCTTTACGGAAGCGTTAAGCGCTCCAAAAAAGTGACAATTGAAGCATACGACGAACACGGCAAAAGGTTTACCCGAGGAGCAAGCGGGCTTTTAGCTCAAATTTTTCAGCACGAGACAGATCATTTGGACGGGATTCTTTTCACCGATAAGGCGCGTGATATAGAAAATATACCTCCCGAGGTGCAAAAAGAACACGAAAAATTGCATGAAAAATAAAACCCGATTTGTTTTTTTTGGCACTCCGAGCTTGGTTGTGCCGATTCTTGAAGAGCTTAAGGCGGGAGGATTTATTCCGTCTCTTGTCATAACCGCGCCGGATAAACCGAAGGGCCGCGGTTTGGCTCTCACTCCCCCGCCGGCAAAAATCTGGGCGGAACAAAATAAAATTGAAGTTCTCCAGCCCGAAAAATTGGATTCCGAATTTTGCCGTAGGTTGTCGGTTGCCGGTTGTAAGTTATTCATCGTCGTCGCTTACGGGAAAATTCTGCCGCAAGAAATAATAGACTTACCTGAATTTGGAACTTACAATGTCCATTATTCTCTTTTGCCGAAATATCGCGGGGCGACGCCCGTTGAATCGGCCATCTTAAACGGGGATGAAGAAACCGGCGTTTCAATACAAAAAATGGTTTTTGAGCTTGATGCGGGGCCGGTTGCCGCCGAAGAAAAAATATCTATCGGAGAAACCGAAACTGCGCCGGAACTCCGTGGCCGGCTGAATGATATAGGCAAAAAACTTTTGGTTGAAACAATTCAAAAAATAATCAGTGGAACGGCTAAATTGCGGGAGCAAGACCACAAACAAGCGACTCACACCAAAAAAATTACGAAAGAAGACGGACTCATTGATTTGAGCGGCTCCGCCGAAAAAAACTGGCGAAAATATCGCGCATATTACAGCTGGCCGGGAACTTATTTTTTTACGGAACGCGGCGACGAAAAAAAACGCGTCATAATAAAAAACGCTTCTTTTGAAAATGGGGTCTTCGTTATCAAACGCGTCCTGCCTGAGGGCGGTAAAGAAATGAAATACGAGGATTTTTTGCGCGGATAATTTGTTGACGTTAAACAGCTCGGCCCCAGTTTCGCTAAAAACAGGGCGGTTTACTTTTTACTTGTCTGTCACACTTTTCAAAACTATCTCCTCCACCGGCTGGTCGTTTTGTCCGACTTTTGAGGACTCTATCGCGAGAACAACATTCATTCCGTTCACAACTTTCCCAAAAGCGGCATGCTTGCCGTCAAGCCATGGAGTTGATTCCGCGGTAACAATAAAAAATTGGCTACCGTTCGTATCGGGGCCGGCGTTTGCCATGGCAAGAATTCCGCGCACAAGTAATACGTCGTTAATCTCGTCGTCAAATTTATATCCAGGTCCCCCCTTCCCCCACCTGGCACTCGCCGAGACGTCTTTTGAAAGCGGGTCGCCGCCTTGAATCATGAAATCTTTTATAACGCGGTGGAATCTGGTGCCGTCGTAAAATTTTTCACTTGCTAGCTTGGCAAAATTCGCCACGGTTTTGGGCGCTTTGTCGGCAAAGAGTTCAATCTCTATGTCTCCTTTGTTTGTTTTTAAAATTACGTGAGGATTTCCCATTGATTTTTGGTTAGTGTTTCCCGAAGTTTTATAAATATTATCATTCCTTGATTCTATATCTACTTTCTTGAATAACCCCATACCGGTATAAATTCCTCCGGCTATAATAAGAAGCCCCGTAATAAGAATTATATTTTTCATACCCTTATTTTATTATTTTGTTATTTATTATTTTGCTATCTTTTTCTACGCGGCATTTTCGGCAAGCGCGGGAAGTGCTTCCATTTAAACTTGCCGAATCCTTTTAAAATATCTTTCACTATAAACGCCCCGCGACGGAAAAGCGTGCGCGATTTGTCTTTCCCCGAAACGATTTCTCTCTCCACTTCTTCCTTTACGTCATCAATCGCGGCATACAAATCATCCGCCTCGGACGACGCGCGAAAATTTTGGCGCGGCGTATGAATGCTAACTTCCGCTCGAAAAACATTCCCCTGTTTGTGGTGGCGCGTAATAAGACCTATTTCAACATCGGCGCGGGCAATTTGATTATCCCCCCCAAGAAAACGCTCCAAGGGCAGGAGACGCCTTCTTACATACTCTTCTATAGCCGCCGTAAGTTCCAGATTTGTCGCCTGAATTCTTATTTGCATATTAAAATTTTTAGTTTTTTAATACAATCTCTTTTAATTATATCAATTACTTAACCGACATTAAAGGTTACTTTTTGCGCGCCCCCGGCGTTTCAATCCTGAAAAGTTTTGACGGGGAACGGTGTCCATTTACGAGACGGACCGCCTTTTCGGAAACGCCGAATTCAACGGCAAGCACGGCGCGCAGGCGGTTGTTGGCAAGGTTGCGTTCCGCTTTTTCGCGCACCGAAATTTCGTACTCAAGCTCGCCCTTCTTTACAACCGATTCCCTGCGCGCCCCGGGCGCGGCTTTCACTCTGACATACATATCCTTGTTGCTTGTTATTTTTTCGTCTCCAAATAGCTGATTATATCCCCCAACTCGTACATGGAAACGCCGCGCCCGCCGTCAACATAAGGGCAGGCGGTTTTGGTATAGAGAGTTATCATATTTGTATTTTACCACGCGCGGCCTTTTGCCGAAAACCTATTTTTTTGCTAGATTATTCGTGTATTCCGGAGTAGTTGAAATGCGAAAAATTGAGCATTTCAAAGGCGGAGGCACACAGGTGCCGAGCCGGGGTCGCAGAATTTTTCAGCAGAAAAATATCTGTGACCTGCGGTTCCGCTGAGCTACTCCAAAAATATATATTCCGGAGTAGCTCAGCGGTAGAGCGGTCGCCTGTTAAGCGATTGGTCGTAGGTTCGATCCCTACCTCCGGAGTTAGAGTTTAGTTTATTCTCGACATATGTCGAGGTTTAGCCTCGCAAATTCCAACAGCTATTACACAGATAAAAGCCCAGATATATAAACAGAGACGTCCAAAAATACTCGGCAAATAAAAAAACCGGAAGCTGAAACAAAACGGAATCCGTAAGAATTAACACAAAACCCCCGCCTTATCGGCGGGGGTTTTGTGTTTAGTAGTAAATTTATCTCATCGCAATCTTCCGATTTACGAACTTGGCAAGGTCTTCCTGCGTAGCGGGAATTTCCTTAACGGGAATTTTCCCAATAACGCGCACGGTAACATTGCATATGCCCGCGGCTACGGCGGGATTCATTTCTTTAGTCCCAACCTGCACGAGATTTTTTATGTCGTAGAGAACGTCTATCTGGCGGCGCTTACGCTCATGCATTGAGTCCGCAATCACGCGGTAACCGATAAGATGGCCGACGGTCTTGAACCCGCAAGAGAATTCCTTCTCCCCCGGCGCTTCAAGCGCGATTATGGTTCCGTAAGGCATTGCCTCGGCTAAGTCACGCGAACGCGCGGCGACAACTTCCGGATTTGAGAAAGTACCGGAAGCGGTCACATTGGGGGTCCCGTCGGTCTGCTCCGGCACGGCGTTATAGCCGGTAAGGCGAACCAAAGTAAGTTCTATATTAGCATTCGCACGGGCGGGAATTTGTGAAATCGGTTCTTGAATTCCAACATCCACTCCCGACCAAACAAAAATGCCCATAAGGGCAACATTAAGAATTCCAGTCATAAATTTAAAAGATATAAGGCAAATATGTCTTATATCTCTTATAGCACAATGGTAGCATTATTTTGTCAAATTGTCAATCCCCCACCTTACTTGCAAGGGGGGATTAAATAAGGCTAGAAATAGGGTTGACCAAAGCCGCCATAAGGAATATTTTGAGCAAAGAACACCCCCCGAGGAGGCTCCATGTACAACACCCCGTTTGACTTTGATGGGTGGCTCAAACTTCATCGAACTGACCCTGAAGCACTGAAAAAATTCCTCAAAGAAGAGGAAGAGAAAATCATAGAAAGCGCTCCTGAACATTTGAGGCCGGCAATGCGCCGGCTCCAGCAAGAAATGGACACAAGGCGCGGAGGCACAGATGACCATTCCCTTGTTTGCGCGCGTGCATTCAGGACAATGTCTGACGTGATGTTTGGCAAGGGAGGAACGCAAGACCAATGGAGACGCCTTTATACTTTGGTAATGTAATAACTACCCTTGCCTCGTCCCCCGCTCGCCCCCGCTTTTGCCTTACGGCAAAAGCGGGGGTCTTTTACGTATGGTAAAATCACGCTCATGGAGCTTTTACCCCATCGAAAATTTTTTTTCAGTTTATTCCAGCTTCTTTTGGCGATTGTTGTTACGGCCTCAATTTTTGTTTACGGAGGCTATCGTTACTATTTATTAAATGAGGATTTAACCCACGCCAGAAACCAGTTTGAAACGACATCAAAAGATTTATCGAGTATCATAGGGAGGCTTCAGGAAAATCTTGCCAGCACAACAATCCAAAACCGAGACCTTAATGATTTCGTGACAATACTAAAGGCGCGCAATTCTGATTTCCAGAATGAAATACAGGATATTAGCTTGAAAGTTTTCACACTTGAAAAGCTCAAAAACACCGACCCGGAACTTCTTCAAAAATATTCTAAAATTTATTTCCTTAATGAAAATTACATACCGTCCGAGCTTTCCCTTATAACTCCGGATTTTGCCTTCATCAAAACGAAGCCTTTGCAAATTCACACCAGAATCAGGTCGTATCTGGAAATGCTTATGCGCGCGGCAAATGCCGACGGTATAGATATGAGCATCCTTTCCTCTTACCGCTCCTTCGGCACGCAAGCATCTCTTAAATCGCAATACTCGGTGATATACGGTTCAAACTCAAATAAGTTTTCGGCCGACCAGGGCTACTCCGAACACCAGCTGGGCACGACGGTGGATTTTACGACAAAGAAAATCGGCGGGGCGCTTACCGGTTTTGAAAAAACTCCCGCTTATGAATGGCTTTTGAAAAATGCTTATCGCTTCGGCTTTATTCTTTCCTATCCCAAGGGCAATTCTTATTACATTTTTGAGCCGTGGCATTGGCGGTTCGTCGGCGTGTATCTTTCCACCTACCTTCACGAGCAAAATAAAAATTTTTACGACCTGCCAAAACGCGACATAGACCAATATCTGATAAAGATATTTGACTGAAAAATTCCCAATTAAAAAATCCCGCCGGCGGGATTTTTTAATGTAAGCGATTTTCTATTTCTTTTTTCCCAAAATCCGGAACATGCCTGTGCCACATTTTGAACACACGCCTTTTAGGGCGCGGCGGTCCTTCCCCATTGAAACTTCCTTCGGGTCCTTCATCTCCCTCTTTTCGCGGCACTTCACGCAATATGCTATCTCTGCCATAAAAATTATTATTTTTAGCTTAGACCTTATAAGACCTCCTTCCAATAAGTGTACCAAAAGACGCTATCCCGTTCCATGCGGTATCTGGATATCTATATTGACTAAATATTAAATTTATTGCGGACTATAGATAAGCAGTTATTTTTATAAAAGAACCGCGGTATTAAAAATTTTATTTTAGCCTTAATTTAAAAGGCTAAAATAACTTATTTATCCACAAGTTACTGTGGATTTCGGGTGTATAATTTGGGTATAAAATAATGAGCTATAAAATGGTCGTGCGTACGGCAGGCTTTTGCATTCTTGCCATTTTAGCCATCGTCTTTCCTTACGAGACACGGGCAGTGTTTTTTGTTACTCCCGTAATTTTCAGCTCCGAACAGCCCTCAATCCCTCCTTTTGTCGTTTCCTTAGGCGCGCCCGCCGCCATTTCTTCCTCCATTAGCGAATTTTTCAGCAAATTTAAAGTGGCCAAAGAAACCGGACCGCCGGAACAAAAACTAACCATACCCGATACTTTGCCCGCGACGCCGAAAATAGAAGAAACAGTCAATGAAAAAGAAAACGTGGTCGTTTCTGAAGAACAGCCCGCCATTAATAAAAAATTCGCGCTGATGGCCGCGGTTGAAAATGGAATACAGGGGCTTGAGTCAACCATCAGAAGATTAGGAATACGGGAAACAACCGATACTCCTTCTCCCGAAGCTCAAACGAATGAAAGAAAAGAAGAAAGCGGCAAAAAAAGCACAAGTGAATGGTCTTTGATACAAACAATCAACAGGCAAATAAGCGGAGAAGAAAAAACGGGAGGAGTAAGCGAGTGGCTTTTAATACAGATAGAAAAAATAAATACAGCCCGACCGCCTGAAGAACAAAAGCGCGAGGAAGAAACCAAAAAAGAAACCGACGAGAGTTCCTTGATACAAGAACTCGCTAAGCAACCGGCGGGAACCGCCCAACAAAAGGCAAAAAAAGATTCATCATCTTTAAATAAAATTTCCTCGGAAACGGAGAGTTCATTGACCATCGTCCAAGGGTCAAGCCAAACTGCTTCGGTTTCGTCCATAGACATCAAGTTAAACGCGCTGGAAAATTCATTAAGGGCGGAAATATACCGTGTCGCGCAGAATTCCTCCATCGGCCCGGGACTTCTGCAGGCAATATCATTGTCTCAACGCATAAATCAATTAAGTTCCGTTACTATCTCCGGCTCAACAATTACCGGTTCATCGGTAGCCGGGTCGTTCAGCGGCGGAGTAAGCGCCAGTTCCCTTTCCGTTTCTTCGACGGCCACTTCAACTTTTTCAAATGGCATTGATTTGACCACGGGATGTTTTTCCGTAAACGGAGCCTGTTTGAGCTTGGTTGGCGGCTCGGGCACCCCGGGCGGCAACTCCGGAAATGTTCAATTCAATAACGGCGGCAATTTTGGAGGCAACGACGGATTATTTTATCTGGCAAGCGCGGGACGCCTGGGAATCGGCACGACGACTCCCTACGGAGTCCTCCACATCGCCTCTTCAACGCGCCCGCAAATGCTTCTTACCGATACGAGCGCGGGGACAAACTTAAAACACTGGTACGCCTCGTCAACGCAGGGTTCCCTTGCTTTCGGAACTCTCTCCGACAACCTTACTGCGCTTACGGAAGAAATGCGCCTGACCGGAACTGGCTTGGGAATCGGGACAACTTCGCCGTTTACGACTCTTGCCGTCGCCGGAAGCGGATATTTTGATTCAAACATAACCTCATCTAACATAACCGCGACCGGAACACTTGTCGTAAGTGGCCTAGCGACTTTCTCCGGCGGCGCCTCAACGACTCTAATGTCCGTCTACAACACTCTCTATGTCGGAGGTGCCGCAACTTCCACCATTCAAGGAGCGACCACAGGCACCTCCACACTTCAGGGATTCCTAAGTGTGTTGGGGACAAACTCGACGAGTACGTTCAGCGGTAATCTGGCGGTTGCCGGTACAACCTCCATTGCTGCTTTCTTCCAGTCCGGTTTTGCCGATTGTCAGGGGCCATCTAACACAATCGTCTACACTCTTTCTTCCGGAAAATTCGGTTGTGACCCTGACGGAGGAGGCGCTGGCGGCAGCGAAATCAACTTCACCTACGCCGCTAACTCAGGTGACGTCACTTACGGCCGAGTCTACATGTCCACCACTACCAACCAGCTTGTCGTGGGAGCAACCGCCACCACTTCACTCGCCAAGCTTGAAGTCATCGGCAACCAATATGTGTCCGGAAACTTGGGGCTGGGAACAACTTCCCCTTCAACAGTCCTGTCGGTTCAGGGCAACGGCCTAATTTCGGGAAATCTTTCTTTGGCAAACTTGACCGCCACGGGAACAATTACTTCCGCCAACATCTCCATTAGCTCCCTAACCGGCCCACTTCAGGCGAGTAGCGGCACGATTTCCGCCACAACTTCAGTCGGCGTGGTTTACGGCGGCACCGGATTAACCGCCGCTCCCGCTTTCGGCCAAATACTGCGCGGCACCGGCACCGGCTACGCCTTGGTCGCCACTTCAACGCTGGGCATCGCCATCTCCGACACGGCCGGCACGCTCGCCGCCACAAGGGGCGGCACCGGACTTTCAGCTGTCACCAACAACCAACTGCTTCTCGGAGCGGCGGGAAATACCTGGACGCAAATCGCCACCTCCTCGCTCGGGCTTCTCATCAGCGACACGCTCGGCACTCTTGCCGTAAATCGGGGCGGCACAAATTCCACGGCGCAGACCTCAAGCGGAGTAAACTTCTTCAACGGCACCTCCATAACTTCCGGTACGGGCCTTACGTTTGACGGCACCAGATTAGGCATCGGTTCCACTTCCCCATCATCGCTCCTTGCGGTGCATGCCAATAACGGGGGTACCAACAAAATTCTCTTTACGATAGCAAGCTCTACGGCGAGCGCGACGACGACGCTTTTCAGCGTTGATAATACCGGCCTAACCACCATAGGCGACAGTACCGGCACCGGAGATGCTTTATTCCAGTTCGCTTCCGACATTGATGCTTGGTCAATAGGATATTTCTCTGCGGATAAAACTTTTAGAATCGCCTCGTCCACGAATCTTTCGGCAAACGTTCTTTTCCAAATCGGCAAATCCGGCACCACTTCGCTTTCCTCAGGTCTAGGAGCGGGAACGGGAGGAAACTATCTCTGCATTGATATCACTACCTTTGAAATTCTCCGCGGCAACGGAGTCGCATGCACGGCCTCATCTTTGCGATTCAAAGAGAACGTTCGGGAGCTTTCGTACGGGATTGACGAGGTGATGAGGCTTCATCCGGTCATGTTCACGTATAAGCCGGAAATGAACTCGGGCACTTCCACGCACTTGGGATTCATCGCCGAAGAAGTTGAGCTTATAATCCCGGAGCTTGTGAGCTATAACAACGCTGGCCAGATACAAGGATTGGATTATCCGGTAGTGGCTTCGCTTCTCACTAAAGCGCTCCAGGAACTCAATCTCAATCTTGAGGCCATCGCGGGAATTGCGGCAAGTTCTACGCCAAAGTCGGATTCATTCGCGGCGAGATTCTTCTCCCGCATGAGAGAGTGGCTTTCTTCGGCAACGAATAACATCGGCGACTTCTTTGCCAACCGGGTGCGCACGAAAGAGCTGTGCGTGGGCGACCAGTCCGGGGAAACCTGTATCACCAAAGCCCAGCTTGATGCGCTCCTCTCCGGCCAGGCCGCTTCTGTCTCAGGGAGTCAGAGTACGAGTGGTACCGCCCCAAGCACGGAAACCCCGAGTACGGCCGCCGATATCGAGCCGCCGGTTATCACGCTCTCCGGCAACAACCCGGCGACCTTAAACATCGGCGAGACCTACGGAGATTTGGGCGCGATGGTGACCGATAACGTGGACCAGAATCTTGGTTACAAAGTATCGCTTGACGGTGGCCCGCTCATATACGCGCACGAGCTTTCATTGGACACTTCAGTAGCGGGTACGCACGAAATTCTCTTCAGCGCGACCGACAATGCCGGCAACACCGGCACGGCGACGCGAACAGTAAACATGGTTAATCCAAACATTATGTCAACGACAACTATAGAGGCCACGGCATCTACAACAGACACTACAGTAACCTCCACAACGCCATGAGTGTTCCAAAAAAACTCATTATCCTTGGCGTTCTCGCAGTTTTTTTTGCCATACCCGGACACGCATGGGCGGCTGTCAGTTTCATAGGTGCATCCAACATCATATTGACCGATGGCACAGCCCCCGGAGCAATTACCCCGCACGCCTCAACCGCGGTCGGAGATTTGCTTATTTTTTACCATTATTCTCGCTCGCCAGGTGGAAACGAGACAGTGACTCTGCCGGTCGGCTTCACTCAGGTTTTTAATGCGGTGACAACAAGCGGTCTGGTGGCGATCGGATGGAGGATATACCAATCGGGCGATACTACGTATACCGCACAGGGGGTAACCAATCATGCGACAGGAACTACCGGCGATACTATTACTGAATTCATAGAAACATATAGGGGCATGGACGCTACGAATCCTATAGTAAATTTCACGGCATCAAATTCAACCTGGGCGTCCTCTCTAAACGTGGGACCGATTTCTGCTCCTGCGACAGCAACAGTTGATGATGGGGATATGGTTGTTGTATTCGGCGGGCGGTTCGAAAACATCACAGCGCAAACCGTACTAACAGGGAACAGCTTAACGTGGGCGACCAAAACACTAGCTAACACAAACTTAGGAACGGATGCAGGCTCAATAACCCAGAACGGCCTTAATGCTTCTGGCGCAAGCCAGACAGTGACCGCTAAAACGATAACTACGACCGGTACGGCCCAGATAGGTTCTGGTCGTATGTTCACTATAGAAAAAGAGCCTATTGTAGCCCCTACTGTTACTACTCAAGCCGCTTCCGGCATCACCTCTACCGCCGCTACATTGAACGGCACCATTGCCGCAACTGGCGGCGAGAACGCCACCGTCCGCGGCTTCGCCTGGGGCACTAATTTGGCCTTGAGTGGGGGCGACACGGCAACCACCACCGAAAACGGCGCCTTCGGCGTCGGAGCATTTACCGCCAATCTTTCAACTCTGACATGCGGCACAACTTATTATTCTCGGGCATATGCAACCAACTCCACAGGAACTGGATATGGGACAATTGAAACATTTACCGCTAGTTCCTGCACCGCCCCTGCGGTGGCAACAAACGCCGCAACTAACGTAGATGCCAGTTCGGCGACCTTGAACGGCAACATCACGGCCACCGGTGGTTCAAACTCAACTGTCCGTGGGTTCGCCTGGGGAACAAACTCCTCGCTCGCAACGGTCTTCGCCACGACTACGGAGTCGGGTTCGTTCGGGACAGGGGCTTTTACAAAAAACGTTTCCGGCCTCCTCTCCGGCGTTACCTATTATTTCAGGGCGTATGCCACGAACGCGACCGGCACGGGATACGGGAGCATTCAAAGTTTTACCGCGGGCACGGATATGACACTGCGGCGAACTCTGCGGCTTTTTGGGGGGTTCAAAATACAGTTAGTGAACGGAAAGATAATACTTCACCGAAATCAGTAAAACCGGCTTTGAGAAACGTCCGGGATTTAAAATCGTGTTAATATTTTAAAAAAACATCATGGATGAAAATGACAAAAAGACGATGTTTAAAACCGCCGTTGACGCATTCAACGGAAATAGGATTTTATTTTCCGTCATTTTCGCGCTTGGCGCGTTATTCATCGCATCGTCCGCCGCGGCCGTATTTTTCTATAAAGAATATTCCGACTTAATAAAAAATCCCCAGAAAGTGGCGCAAAAAGAAACCGAAAGGCTTCTGAAAAAAGTGTCGCGTCTCATGGCTCTGCCTGAAGAAGAGATGCCGACCATAGCTACCGTCACTGACCCGGAAAAGTTAAAAGAACAGCAATTCTTTTCAAACGCGAAATTGGGAGACAAGGTGCTGATTTTCACCGGCGCCAAAAAGGCTATACTGTACGATGAATCCGCCAATAAAATTTTGGGGGTCGCTTCCATCAACACCGACTAACGGTAAGATTCATAAAAAAGATTATAAGTTAAATTAATAAATTAAATAAAAAAATATGCAAAAAATAAATGCAGTGAAAGCGGGTCTTGCTTTAGGAACATTCGGAGCCATCGTTCATGTCGCGTGGGCCGCGCTTGTTTATATTGGTTGGGCTCAGCCGATGCTTGATTTCATGTTTGAAGTGCACATGGCCATGAATCCCGTCATCGTTCTAACGTTTGACCTGGTTACGGCGCTTGAACTTGTGGCAATCGTCTTTGTTGTTTGGTATATTGTCGGATATTTGGTCGCAATGTGCTGGAATTATTTTAATCGATAATCCATAAAAATATGATGGGATATCTTGGGGGATACGGCATGTGGGGTCTCGGAGGCGGGTTTTGGATGGTGCTTTTTGCCGGAGTTTGGCTTGTGGTGGGAATACTTCTCGCCGTCTGGCTTTGGCAAAACATAAATAAAAAATAGCGAAACCCTGGGTTTTGCTTGCTCTTCAAAAAACGCCTAAAATTAGGCGTTTTTTGATGTTTTTCTGTGGATAAACCAGTGCTATCAAAATGCTATACTTCACTTACGGATGCGCCGAACCGCTCGTCATGAACTCTATCGCCTACAACGAGTACCGATGCAAGAAATGCAATAAGCTTTTCTTCAAAGGGATACTTGTGGACAGCGAGGTAGAAGTTAAATGCAAGCGTTGCGGTGAAGTTCGGCTTATCAAAGGGGTGCCGGGAAATGAGTTTGTATGCTTGAAGCTCCCCTGCCCCAACCGGATAAGCGTAAAAGAGAAAGTTTAGCGCATTAAAAAGAAAGAAGTACAAAAGAGACTCATGAAGTCCGCCATTGGGCGGTTTTTTGTTTCAATTATTTTAATTACAAGATAATTTTTTAAAAATATGGAGCAGTTGCTTGTGGAAAAAAGGGATGGGCGCCTGATGCGTTTTGAAAAAGAAAAAATATATAACGCCATACGCAAAGCGGCGGAAGCAACTGATGAATTCGGAGCGCCGGAAACAAAAAAAATAACCGATCTCGCCGTAAACTACATCGGGAACTCAAACAAGTCGGGAAATAAAATTTCCATAGAAGAAATCCAGGACATAGTGGAACGCTCGCTCATGGGTGACGGCTATTTCAAAACCGCCAAGGCTTATATTCTCTACCGAGAAAAACGCCGCCAACTGCGCGCCCAGAAAAACGCATTTGTCGACGTGGAAAAAACGATGGAGGAATATTTGAACCGTTCCGATTGGCGGGTAAACGCCAACGCCAATCAGGGATATTCTTTAGGCGGACTCATCTTAAACGCTTCGGGGAAACTTATCGCCAATTATTGGCTGAATAAAATTTATAGCGAGCCGGTGCGCAACGCCCACATCGACGGCGATATGCACATCCACGACCTTGATATGTTCTCCGGATACTGCGCGGGGTGGAGTTTGCGTCAACTAATAGAAGAGGGGTTCAACGGCGTGCCGGGAAAAGTGGAATCGGCTCCGCCGAAACACCTGGAAACCGTCGTCGCGCAAATGGTGAACTTTTTGGGCACACTTCAGAACGAATGGGCGGGAGCGCAGGCATTCTCGTCGTTTGATACATATCTAGCGCCGTTCGTTAAAAAAGACAATCTTTCGTACGAAGCGGTTAAACAATCCGTCCAGCAATTTGTATTTAACTTAAATGTTCCCTCGCGCTGGGGCACGCAAACGCCCTTCACCAATATCACGCTTGACTGGGTTTGTCCGGAAGATATGCGCGACAAAAAACCGGTTATCGGCGGGAAAGTAATGGATTTCACTTACGGCGACTGTCAAAAAGAAATGGACACCATAAATCGTTCATTTATAGAGGTGATGACAGAAGGTGATTATAGGGGGCGCATTTTTACCTTCCCTATCCCGACCTACAACATCACCAAGGATTTTGACTGGGATAACGGCAACGCTCCGGCACTCTTTGAAATGGCCGCCAAATTCGGCACGCCTTACTTCCAAAATTTCATAAATTCAAGCTTAAATCCGAGCGACGTCAGAAGCATGTGCTGTCGATTACAGCTTGATTTGAGGGAACTCCGCGCCCGCGGTGGCGGGCTTTTCGGCTCAGCGGAAATGACCGGGAGCGTCGGCGTTGTAACGCTTAATTTCCCGCGGCTGGGACATCTATCAAAAAACAAAAAAGAGCTTTTTGAACGACTGTCACGCTTGATGGATATTGCCAAAGAATCACTTGAAGTTAAGCGAAAAGTCGTGGCGGCGAATATTGAGCGCGGACTTTTGCCTTTCACCAAACGATACCTTCCGTCTCTCCATAATCATTTTGCCACCATAGGATTAAACGGCATGAACGAGTTGTGCCTCAATTTCTTGGGTAAAGGCGTGGACACGAAAGAAGGCAAAGAATTGGCGCTTGAAATTCTGGAATTCATGAGAAAAAAACTCGCCGATTATCAGGAAGAAACCGGTAATCTGTACAATCTTGAAGCGACGCCGGCCGAAGGAACGACATATCGTTTCGCCAAAGAAGACATAAAAAAGTACCCGAAAATGATTCATCAGGGAACGCCCGACTCCCCTTATTACACAAACTCTTCCCATCTGCCGGTAAGCTTCACCGAAGACCCGCTTCTCGCCCTCGACCATCAGGATGAACTCCAGACCAAATACACCGGCGGGACTGTTCTTCATTTATTTTTGGGCGAACGCATCAGCGATTGGAAATCCTGCCGTTCGTTCGTGAAAAAAGTGGCGGAACGCTATCATCTTCCGTATTTCACCATAACTCCCACATTTAGTGTATGCCCGACGCATGGTTATATCCGAGGAGAAATATCATCTTGCCCTTCATGCAACGCCACCTGCGAAATTTGGTCGCGCATTGTCGGCTACTTCAGGCCAGTCGGCGAATGGAACAAGGGGAAAAAGAAAGAATACGCCGACCGGATTGAATATGTTTTGGAAAATAAAAAAGTTAATGAAAAAGAGGCCGAGTTAGTTCACGTAAAAAAATAATCCCCCATGATCATTGGCGGTTTCCAAAAAATAAGCCTGATTGATTATCCAGGGAAAATCGCCTCCATTATTTTCACCAAAGGTTGCCTTTTCCGCTGCCCGTATTGCCACAATCCCGAGCTTGTCGAGTATAAAGATTCAACCGGAATTGACGAAAAATATGTTTTTGAGCACTTGGAAAAGAGGCGAGACTTCATTGAGGGGGTGTGCGTCACCGGCGGAGAGCCGACTCTTCACAAAGACCTTCCTGATTTCATCGCGCGCGTAAAGTCGCTCGGATACAGCGTAAAACTCGACACAAACGGAGTAACCCCGTCCATGGTGGCGGAACTACTCGAGAAAAAACTGGTTGATTATATAGCCATGGACATAAAAAATACTTGGGATAAATATGGCTTAATAGCCAAAATTGCCCCCGGCAAGGAAAAATTTCTGGATAGATGCCGCGAAACGTTTTCAATAATTCAGAACTCCGGCATCCCCCACGAATGGCGGACTACGGTTCTACCGGGCGTGCACAATGAAAACGATTTCTTAGAAATGGCTTCATATTTCAACGACGGGGAGAAATATTTCCTGCAAGATATAAGCTATAAGAAAAATTTGGACCAATCTTTAGACCGCACTAAAAAAATTGACGTGAAAAATATCGCTTCTCTGCTTAGAGAACGCTTCCCTGAAATTGCGGTTGAAACGAGATAGCCTATAAAATAAGTATTGAAAAAAAGCTCGCCCCAACCGGGAGCGAGCTTTTGCTTACGCTTAAGTTCAAGCCGTCTTATTCTCCCCCATGGAAGCCCTGCTTGTCTTCCTCTTGAGACCGCAAAGGTGTTGGTCTTTTTTCTTGAGCCCCAATCTTTGCGGCTTTCTGTTCTTATACTGCATCCAAATCGCAAAACGCAGGAAATTCGCTGTCTCGCGATAATGCCGGACAAAAACCCGGATTTCATTGAGCGAGGAACACTCCCAGAGATTGTGTTTCCGCCCGTCGGAGCAAAGAACATCCTTGTGGGCGCACTCGGCTGAAATTTCCCTGGTAATCAGTTCGTTCGTTGGCCCGTTACCGGGTTCTCCTTCCACGAACCACTTTATCTCTGCGTTGCCGGCAGGTTTATTTTTTACTCTCATGGCCATGTTTGGCCTCCTTTTGCAAAAGTCTGTATTTAACCTCTCACTTAATTTGGTTATTGTCAACAAACGAATATAATAGTCAGATAATGCAAAAAATAGAACAGGGGCTGACAAAAAAAGAAAGCGTTATTTTTAAGCGTTTAAACACTCCGGCCAAAATCCAAGATTTCATAAATACCCTGCCTAATAATTTTGAGGAAAAAGGCGAAACCTGCATGTCTCCGCGGCGGGTTTTGAGCGAGAAAAAAGCTCACTGCATTGAAGGAGCCATGCTTGCGGCGGCAGCGCTTTGGTATCACGGGCGTCCGCCGCTTGTCATGCACTTCCTGACATCGCCCGAGGATGAAGACCATGTGGTTGCCCTTTTTAAAGAAAGCGGATATTGGGGCGCGATTTCAAAATCAAACCACGCCACCATGCGTTATCGCGACCCGGTTTATAAAAATCCGCGCGAACTCGCCATGTCTTATTTCAATGAATATTACATGTACGAAGACGGCAGAAAAACAATGCGCGGCTACACCCCGCCAATCAACCTTAAAAAATTTGGCGCCGGCTGGCTTACCGCCGAAAGCGATTTATGGGAAATAAACGATGCTCTTTTTGATACCCGCCATCTTGCCATCGCCCCCAAGAAAAACCTGAAAAAACTACGCCCCGTAGACAAAATTGAAATAAAAACGGCTCGCATCACGACATGGGAAAAACCGCGCGGCGCGTAACCTAATCCCGCCTCTCGCGGTTGTAATCGGCGAGAAAGGTCGATATTATGAGGTCGTTGCCGAAAGGCAAGTCGGAATATGGGGCTAGGGATAAGCCCCGTTCCGCATGCGACTACATCCCTCTAAATATCAAAGACTTTTCATGATTGTGAGAGAACAAGACATACCAGAAGAATTACGCTCTAAAAAAGACGAGGAAATTTTGGCGCTTTCCGTTTCAAGCCCGGCGGTTTTTTCAATAATATTCGACCGCTATCACGACGACTTCGCCCGCAAGGCAAAAAAAATCGTGGGGTTTGAATCCGCGGAAGATTTAGTCCAGGAAGCGTTCGTTAAAATTTATTTGAATGCCGGGCGTTTCAAAGTCCAAGAGGGGGCGTCTTTCAAATCGTGGGCCTATAAAATTCTTATCAATACCTGCCTTTCTTACTACAAGAAACAGAAGCGCGACCGCGAAGCGACTATGCCGCTTGATGAAGAATTGGCGGAACTCTTGCCCAACTTCAGAACGAACGATTACGATAAAGAGTTCACCGTTGATTATGTCCTGTCCATTCTTTCGCGCATGCCGGGAATTTTGGGAAATGTCCTTAGAATGTATTTCATTGAAGGAAAACCTCAAAAAGAAATCGCCGCGCAAGAAGGAGTATCGGTCGGAGTTATAAAAACGCGCGTCCACCGCGCCAAAAAAGAGTTTAAAAAAATATCTTTCAGTTTAATATAAACCTATGAACGAACAATATAAAAAGGAAACGATGGGCCGCGTATACATGATTTTCTTCATGAAAAAATTATATGGACGCATAGCTCTCAAAACTTATGCCTTAATCGGCCTTGTTTTGCTCCAATCGGAGCTTGTTTCCGTTAAAAACGTTATCGCCAACATGCCGGCGGTTACGGACATCTCCGCGGTTTACCGATTTTATTCGTATGCGTTTTTTAACACCCATATCGCCGTGCAGGTTGCCGTTGTCGCCTCTCTCGCTGTTGGGCTTTGGCTTTTTAGGGATTTGTTCAGGAAAGGAAAACTGTATTACTAAATTAATTTAAGGCGAAACACCACGGCTTTTTCTCTTTTTTTGATTGATACATCGCCAAATCGGCGCGGTGAAGGAACTCTTTCGGACTTTCCTCCCCCGCGGGGCCAATAGCAATCCCGATTGAAATTCCTATTTTAAAATCGTTTTTCCCGACTGAAACTGGAGTCTCAAAAATTTTATAAACGCGCGCCGCAAACATCTCGGCTTGCTTCTCCTCCGAAACATCAAAGGCTATGGCGGTAAATTCGTCTCCGCCCAAACGTGCCATCATGTCGCCGCCTCTGGTTACCGCTTTTAATTTTTGGGCGGCGGCCACTAAAAGCTTGTCCCCTGTTTCGTGCCCGTAATCATCGTTAACCTTTTTAAAGCCGTTAAGGTCCATGAAAAGCACGGCAATATTCCCCTTTTGGCGCTTGGCGCGCGATACGGCGGAATTTAATTCTTCTTCAAAATGCGCCTTATTTGGAAGCCCGGTCAGTTTGTCGTGGCTGGCGTCTTTTCTAAGCCTTTCGTTTTCTTTCTTCAGCTCGGCTATTTCATCATTAAGTTTTTTTATGGTTTCTTGGCTCATTGATTCCTTTTTAGCGTTAAAATTACGGAAAATCTGGCTATTTTTAGTATGGTATAATCTTACCATTAAAATAAATAATTTATGGAAGAGAAAAAATTCGGCATTCCGCAAGCGATAGTCCTGGCGGGCATTATTATCGCGATAGCAATACTTTTAACCGGTTTTAAAGGGCAAATCCCCGCTAAAATAAAGGCTCCGTCGATAGAACTTAAAGACATATCTGTTGAGCCCATAACTCCGAAAGACCACGTATTGGGAGATTTAAACGGCGCGAAAGTGGCAATCATAGAGTTTTCCGACACCGAATGCCCGTTTTGCAAGCGCTTCCATCCGACGCTTCAAAAAATTATCGGCGACTCAAAAGGCGAGGTAGTTTGGATTTACCGCCATTTCCCTATTGAACAACTGCACTCAAAAGCAAAAAAAGAATCCGAGGCGACCGAATGCGCGGCTGAGCTTGGAGGTAACGACGCATTCTGGGCCTATTTGAACAGATTATTGGAAATAACTCCTTCAAATGACGGTCTGGACCCGGCGGAACTTCCTAAAATCGCAAAAGAAACTGGTTTGGATGTCGCCAAATTCAATACATGCCTTTCAAGCGGAAAATATAAAAATCTGGTGGAGGCGCAATACAAAGACGGCGTTAAGGCGGGCGTTACCGGAACACCGTCAAGCATATTGATTAATCTTAAAAACGGCAAAAAAACTTTTTTGGAAGGCGCGCAATCTTACGAGAACGTGAGAGACGCGGTGGATTCAATAAAATAACGGAGATTTCATATTCCTAATATCGTTCTGAGTTCGGTGGTTGGTTCCCATGGCGGGTCAAAAGTAATGTTCACGCGCGCTTCCCCGTTCGCGAGCGGAGCAAGCGCTTTTTCCACCGACTCTATAAGCTCGTCGGCAAACGGGCAAAAAGGAGAAGTCAGTGTCATCAAAATATCAATCCCATCCTCGCCTGCCCGCGCCGATTCGTCGGCAGGCGGGGCGATTTTAATGTCGTAAATAAGCCCGAGAGTCCACACATCAATATTAAGTTCCGGGTCTTTAACAGTCTTTAATACATTTATTGCTTGTTCTTTGGTTAATTTCATTTTTTATTTCCTAAATCCTAATTCCTATCAACTATTTTCCTCCCCCTCAAATCCTTTCTCCGCTATTTCTTCCGCGAGGTCTTTGCCGCCGGATTTTACGATTTTCCCATCTTTCATCACATGAACAAAATCAGGCGTAATTTTTTTCAAAATATTAGGATAATGAGTAATCAAAAGAAATCCTACTCCCTCTTTTTTGAGAGCCTCTATGGCGGTAAAAACCTTGTGCAAAGAATCCACGTCAACGCCGGAATCAATCTCGTCGAGAAGCGCGAAATTCGGGCGGAGCGCTAAAAGCTGAAGTATCTCCGCTTGCTTTTTCTCCCCCCCGGAAAATCCGGAATTTACCTGCCTCGAAAGGAATTCTTTCGGTATGCCAAATTTATCGGCACGCTCGCTTATTGTTTTGCTGAATTCAAGGATCGATATATTTTTGCCTATAATGCCGCTGTAAGCACGGTGAATAAAACTAAGCATGGATACGCCGGAAATTTCAGGAACATGCTGCATCGAAAGAAAAATCCCCAAGGCGGCCCTTTTTTCCGTCGGTAGTTCGGTTATATCTTTATCGTCAAAAGAAATAAAGCCCGACACCTTATAGCGAGGATGCCCCAAAAGGCCGTTTAAAAGAGAACTTTTCCCTGAACCGTTCGGACCCATCAGAATATGGATCTCTCCTCCTTTAATAGAAAGAGAAATACCGGAAGCTACGCGCTTCCCGCCGGTTTCTACTGTTAAATTTTTTATATCCAATGAATGCATAATTTATTTTATTGCCGCCAGCGCCTTTGAGAGCGCCTGGTATGCCAAAAGGGCGCAATTGGCTCTCCCCGGGCTTATTTTTACACCAAGCATTGTATAAATATCTCCCGGTGAAAGCGAGCGCAATTCGGCGAGAGACTTCCCTATCGCTTTCTCCGTGAGCATAGAGGCCGCCGCCTGGCTTATGGCGCAACCTTCTCCCGTAAAAGAAGCGTCTTGCACTGCGTCTTTGGCAATCTTTACGTAAAAATCTATTTTATCGCCGCAACTCGCGTTTATTCCGGAGCCGTGGAAGGCATTATCTTTAATCTCCCTTTTATTGCGTGGGTTCTTATAATGGTCGATAATATTCTGTTTGTAAAGTTCCTCGCTATTCATGTATTTGCATTTTCTAAAAACTAAAAACTTACGAACTAAAAACTAATTTGGCTTTTTTAATTCCTTCCGCCAATGCGTCAATATCTCCTTCGTCGTTGTAAATATAAAAACTGGCGCGGTTTACCGATGTTACGCCGAGTTCTTTCATGAACGGCATGGCGCAGTGGTGCCCGCCGCGTATAGCCACATGCTCGCGCGAAAGAATTTCCGCCGCGTCGTGCGGATGTACCCCGTTGATTACGAAAGAAACTATGCCGATGTTGCGCGCCGGCTCGCGCTCGCATAATATCCTGATGCCCGGAATAACGGAGAGTTTTTCTATGGCGTACGAAACCAATTTTTCTGAGTGTTTTTTAATTTCAGAAAGCCCTATTTTTTCAATATAGCGCGCGGCTTCTGCAAGTCCTATCGCCCCAGCGATATTGGGCGTCCCCGGCTCAAACCGCGAGGGCAGAGGCAAAAAACGCGCTTCTTTCAAGTCCGCGCTTTCAATCATTCCGCCGCCAAAAAACGATGGTTCCATTTTCTCCAAAAGCTCGCGCTTGCCGTATAAAACCCCGATACCGGTCGGGCCAAGCATTTTGTGGCCCGAAAAGAATAAGAAATCGCAATCAAGCGCCTTGGCATCAACCGTCGTGTGTCCTACGGCTTTTGTAGCGTCTAATATAACGAGCGCCCCTGCTTTATGGGCTAAATCGGCAACCCGGCGGGCGTCTATTATTTCTCCGGTAACGTTACTCGCCAAAGTAACGGATACGATTTTCGTTTTCGGCGTAATTATTTTCGGAAGAGAATCAACGTCAAGGCGCGAATTTTTATCCATTCCTATGTGCTTTAAAGAAAGTTTCGCGCGGCGGGCAAGCTCCTGAAGAGGAACGAGATTTGAATGGTGTTCGGCAACGGTCGTCACAATTTCATCACCCTCCTTCAGGTCAAGCTCCTTTTCAAGCGCGTAAACAAGCATATTTGAAGAAGCCGTCGCCCCGCCGGTAAAAACTATTTCTTCCGGCAGTGCGTTTATAACCCGCGCGACGGCGTCTCTCGCCTCTTCATATTTGCCGGTTGCTTTTTCTCCAATCTTATAAAGACTCCTGTGAATGTTCGAGCGATATTTGAAATAGTAATCATCCATCGCTTCCACAACCTGCTTGGGAGTTTGGGAAGACGCGGCGGAATCAAGATATGACAAAGAAGCGCCATTTTCGCGCTTGTAATTTTCAAATATCGGAAAATCTTTTTTTATATTGGCTGAATCAAACATGTTTAATTTAAAAATCCTGAAGCGATAAGCTCGCACGCCTCCTCTTCCGCTATTCCGCGGAGTTTCGGGTAAAAAAGCGCTTCTTCCGTTATGCGGCTGATTGAGAGGGCGTGGCTTGAACGAACTTCGCGCGAAGCGATTTCAAGCGCCGGTATGGCGTCAACTTTCGCGTTCTCCGACATAACGAGGAATTTCGCCTCCTCCCTGCCGTCCAAATTTTTTAGCCCCTTACACATATCAATCCCGCCGCGGTATATAAGGTGAGATGCCCCGCCGAGAACCCCGCGCGAGCCGATATGGGAAACCGTCTCATCCGCCTCGTGATAAATTTTATGGAGAATATCAAGCCGCGAGCCGCCGGACAAAGCATAGCGCGCCGTTATGGACGCCCGGGCGCCCCGGCCGCGCAGGAATATATGTATGTCGTTTTTTACGCGCGCCTCGCCTTCAACCTTTTCCTCGTACTCAAATACGCCCTCCTCCTCCACGGAAACTATAATCAAGCGCGGACGGGAAAGATTATTTACAAGTGTTTTGCGGGTGCCGGGAGCGACATAAATAGTTTCTCCGCCTCCCTCCACCACGCGCGAAAACTCCTCCACAAACGGCGAGGTAATCTTTAAACCATATTTGTAGGCATTTGGCGCGCCATACTCACGGGAAATTTTTTCTTTGTCCATGTATTGAGAGATTACTTTAAAACTCGCGTTTTAGCAAAAAAAAGCGGCCACCAAAAGGTGTGCCGCACAGCCGCGGAAAAAGCGCGGCAACAAGACGAATCATTTCACAGGACGAACCGGGCAACGTTCGCGATCTTTGCGATGGGTCCGTCGTCCGCACCGAGCCCGTCTTTGGCATCTTTCAGAACCTCCTGCGGGGTCTCCCCCGGGGGGAACGTGAATTCATGCATGGGAATCCACTTGGAAAAGAACATGAGCTGGCGCACCTTTACCGACTCGGGGTTCTTCGGGTGTCTCCCGTCCGAAAAGTTTACGATTTCCACCTCCTCGCCGGTCGCCTTGCGCTGAAGCGAGAGACCTTCGTGCGAGGTAATGTGATATTCGTTGTTGTCTATCTTCTTTACGTTCCTCTTCCCCACAAGCCAGATTATGGCCTGCGGGGTAACCTCAAAAGTGATTTGCATCGCCTCTCCTTTTAGGGTAGTCTGCCAAAAATCAACCTGTTGACCTTTTTCTTTTATAGCATAATTAAAATTTCTTGTCAAATCACTAAACACTATTTTAGGAATTGTAAAACATTGAAAGCTGAGGCCCCGCACCACGCGGGGCTTTTTTGTTTGACATAGCGTAAACAAAATATATAGTGCTTTAAGGAAACAATAAAGATGAGGAGCAACGAATGCCTACCGCAAAGTACTTCGTACAGATAGAGGGGGAAACCGATTCTCAGCCTCCTATACCGAAAATGGCTGACTGGTCTGCCGAGATGAGCTATCCGCTCAATCCGACAGAACTGCGGTCTGTCGCCACCGAAAAAGCCAAAAAAGAAAATCTGAAAGAAGGTTGGTCAATTGTCCACCTCCAAAGACTCTAGGAGCTCCGAATTATTTTTACACGGGGCTTTTTTGTTTTATTCCTTACCCCTAATTACCCCACATTTATAATACCCCCTATTAATATCCCCCTATTCGCTACAATTAGAGAATAGATGGATTGGCGGGCTGGGATTTGCCGAGTTTAATTTTTGATATTTAGGATATCGGAAATCAGGCGAGGAAGATCACTTTCTTTATTCTTAGAGTGATCAGCTAAATAATAAATATATTTGTAGTACTTATAAACCTTCTTATACATTTCTAAATCAAGGGTTAAAATTTTTGCCCCTAAACGCATACCCTCTGTCGCAATCAAAAAATCATTCGGACGCAAAAGAGAAATTTTTACTCTAGAAAAAATTCTATACCGCTCAATTATACCCTCTTTGTTGGGGCCACTTTTTTGGTGTCGGTTGTCTATCTTTACCCAAAAATCTCTTAAAGTTTTTTCACACTTTTTAACTGGAATTTTTCTTCTGCGTAAATTTGAAAAAACTTCTAAATAAACGAGGGATGGTATATAAAAAATTGGCTTATAGGGGAGAATGGCGCCACAAGACGATATGGCAGCGTTGTGGTTAAAATCCTTTTCGTTCATGTATGCCAGAATCCAAGAAGAATCAAGTAAAATTTCTGGTTTTTCTTTACTATGTTTTTTTGTTTTTTTCTTTTTAGCCATAATTATCCAACAGAGTTCTCCATCTCCAATTCTATTAATTTGTTCAATTCCAACGCGTATTCAAGGGGCATGGCTTTAATCATGGGCTCCACGAAACCGCCGACGATGAGGCGCACGGCTTCGGCTTCGGAATAGCCGCGCGATTTCAAATAAAAAATTTCCTCGTCCCCTATCCGCCCGACTCGCGCTTCGTGGGAAATTTCCGCGGATGAATTGTCGCTTTTTATGGTTGGGTAAGTATTTGAAACCGACTCGCCGTCAAGAATCAGAGCGTCGCAAGAAACAATTGAGCGAGTGTTTTCCGCTTTTTTGCCAACCTGCACAAACCCACGATAATTAGACACGCCTCCGTCTTTGGACACGGATTTTGAACGGATAACGGAAGATGTGTTCGACGCAAGATGCAAAACCTTAGACCCCGTATCCTGCACTTGTCCCTCCCCCGCCAAAACGATTCCCAATGACTCGGAACGCGCACTCTCGCCCAAAAGAACCGACGACGGGTAAAGCATCGTAACGCACGAGCCCATGTTGCCGTTTAGCCATTCAATAATTCCGTCTTTAAAAACGAGTGCTTTTTTGGTGTTTAAATTGTAAACATTTTTTGACCAGTTCTCTATGCTTGAATATTTAATGCGCGCGCCGGGAAGTACAAAAAGCTCAACACATCCGGCGTGAAGCGACGAGGCGCGGTAACGCGGCGCCGAACATCCTTCAATATATTCCACAGATGAGCCCTCGTCGGCGATAATCAGCGTGTGCTCAAATTGCGCGGAGCGCTCGCGGTTCATTCTGAAATACGCCTGAAGCGGCATATCCACTTTCACGCCCTTAGGTACATAAATGAATGTTCCCCCAGACCAGACCGCGCCGTGTAGCATTGTAAATTTATGGTCGGATGCCGGTACGCAGTCGGTCATGAAATATTTTTTAACCAAATCGGGGTACTTTTGCACCGCCACATCCATGTTCTCAAAAATCACTCCTTTGTCGGAGAGAGTTTTTTTAAGGTGGTGATAAACGACACCGGAATCGTATTGCGCCCCGACACCGCCCAGATAATCCCGCTCGGCCTTGGGAATTCCCAGTTTTTCAAAAGTCTCCGAAATCTCCTTAGGAACTTCCTCCCATTTGTCCGTTTCCGCCGTTTCCGGGTCGACGTAATAGACCATGTTTTCAAGGTCTAAATCTTCAAGCGACGGCCCCCAGCCGGGAAGCGCCGTTTTTTGGTATAGCTCAAGCGCCGCCAGGCGCTTTTCAAGCATCCAATCCGGCTCGTTTTTAGATTTTGAGATATGGCGAACAAGCTCCAGAGAAAGTCCTCCCTTGCTTGCCATATTCGTCTTTTTTCTCATACCACGCAGTATGCCCTTTCCATTATTTTTTCTCAACTATCAAATAAATCACAATAATTGGGATAAAAAAATATTCCAAGGACTCCCCTTGGAAACGACATATTTACATTTTCCCCGCTAATGATATTATTTTTCGCATACTGTTCTTCAGAGGGAGAAACTCACATGCTACTTAGAGAGGTTATGGAGTTTGCCAAAAAGGGATATTTCAGGCAAAACGGTCTCCACGGCTACCGGTGGGAAATCAGACTGAGAGCCGTCTTCAAGATAGAAATCGACGGGAAAGAAATACGCGTCGCCGGCTTTAAAGACGGTACTCACAAAGGAAAAGAAAACACATTCTTCTACCGAGACGGCGAAATAGAGCGCGCCCTACCCATGCGCCAAAGCCGGCTGATTGAATATTCGCTCAACCGCCCCATACTCAAGGAGAGAGCCGAAAGGAAAAAAACAGAAAGTATCTTCTGCGGGAACGGGTCCAAGTGACCCGTTTTTCTTTTAGTAATTTTTCAGCCGTGAGACTTTTTCGTGCTGGCGGATTTTTTCGTGCACCTTCGCTTCAATCTGGCGGATGCGCTCGCGGGTTACGCCGAATTCCTGACCAACTTCTTCAAGCGTGTGCATCACTCCGTCAGTGAGTCCATGGCGCATTTCAAGAATTTTGCGCTCCTTGGGAGACAAATCATTTAAAATCTCCCCTATTTGGTCCTTCAAAATGCGGTGGCTTGATTCCTGGTCGGGAGAAAGAATTTTATCATCGGCAATAAATTCCCCCAGTGTTGATTTGTCTTCGTCTTCTCCGATAGGTTTTTCGAGCGAGACGGTATCCTGGTTTATATTTTCAATATTGTGAATTTTCTCCACCTCAACCCCCATTTCGGTTGCGATTTCTTCGGGCAGAGGGTCGCGGCCGAGGTCTTGGGAAAGCCTCCTCACCACCTGCTTGTATTTGGCGATGGTTTCCACCATGTGCACGGGAATACGGATTGTGCGGGACTGGTCGGCGAGCGCTCTCGTAATAGCCTGCCTTATCCACCATGTCGCGTAAGTTGAAAATTTAAATCCTTTGGTGTGGTCGAATTTATCAACCGCCTTAAAAAGCCCTAAATTGCCTTCCTGAATGAGGTCCAAAAGAGTAAGGTCGGAACTGCGCCCAACGTATTTTTTGGCGATGGAAACGACAAGACGCAAGTTCGCCTTAGCGAGAAGGTTTTTCGCTTCCTTGTCCCCTTTCTCTATCCTTTTCGCCAGCTCTCTTTCCTGGGCGGCGGAAATAAGCGGATATTTGCCTATTTCTTTCAAGTACATCTGTATTGAGTCGTAAGAAGAGCCCTCCTTGCCGTATTTCTTTTCCGTTTTTCCCTTTTCTTCAGTATCCAAAAGATTCCCTCCTTCAAGCACATCAACGCCCGCTACGGCAAGGCGTTCATACAGTTCGTCCAGGAAAAAAATATTGCTTTCTATGGTCGGGAATGTTTTAAGTATGTCGTCATAAGTTATGAATCCCCGGTCTTTGCCTTTTTCTATAAGTTCATCCGCCTTTTCTTCGCGCGCCAAAACTTTCTTGCCTAAAATTTTCCCCGTTTTTTCGTCCCTGCGCGGGCCTTTGCCTTTGGCGAGTTTCCCCTTTGCGGGAACCTTTTTCTTAGGTAGCGCGCGCCCCTTGCGTTTTATCGCTTTCTTGGGCGATTTTTTGGAACCTGTATTCTTTTTTTTGTTTTTCTTTTTCATCCTGTTAGAAATTAATTACCAGATTGTATCTTATTTTTCTTCTTAACGCCTCTCCCGTAAACTCGTCGATGGCTGATTTTCGTGAATTTCTAACGGGATTCATGCGTGATTATCTATTTTAAAAATTTCCCCTTAATTTCATTTATTCTTTTTGAAACATCGTGGCATTGTTTAAGCGCCGCCTCGGTCTCTTTCTCGTCTTTCTTTTTTTCCGCCACCCTAAGCGCCGCCATCGCGAGAGAAAGGTCCCGCTCAAGCAACATAAGTTCGAGATTTGAAAAAAGCTCATCTAAAACCTCGTCCAAACGCTCGGTATCACGATAGTATACCTCAGCCTGAAGAATAAGATTTTCTTTGCCTTCATCCCCGGGATGTAAAGCACCCCCTGTTATTTTTTTAAAACGTTCCTTTGAAAGAACGGTGTCAATAATTCTTTCGTCTTTTTTCTTTTCATCCTGCCAATAGACGATTCCCGTTATCTTATCGCGAATCCGGTCTTCCCGACCGCGCGGCGCGGGCATTTTTTCGTCTTTATTCGGCTCTTCCACGGAACGCGTTTCTATTTTTTTTATTTCTTCCCATATCGGTTCTTCGCTAAGCCCCAATGCGGAAGCGATATTGCCGACGAAATGCGCCTGATCAATGCGGTTTCTGATATTGGCAATATGAGGAAGAACCAGTCGCGTTACTTCAAGCCGGAACGCCCGTTCGTCGAGCCCGCGGTCGCGTATCACCTCCAAATAAAAATCAATTATATGCTTGGCGCCCTTAACCGCCGAAATCCAGGCTTCTTTATCTTTGGCAATCAAGTCGGCCGGATCAACCCCTTTAGGCATTCTAGCGATTCGCACGTTCATGCCGAGCGAAAGCGCGATATCAAATCCTCTCGCGGCCGCGGCAATCCCCGCTTCGTCTCCGTCAAAAGCCATCACGACATTGTTACTGAAACGCTTAAGCATCTTAACTTGTTCTTCCGTAAGAGCCGTACCGGACGAAGCGACCGTATTCGTAAGCCCGGCTTGATGAGAAAGAATGAGGTCCATCTGCCCTTCAACGAGCACCGCGAAATCTTCGCGCATTATCGACTGCTTGGCACGGTCATATCCGAAAAGAACGCGCGACTTGCTGAAAAGCGGAGTTTCCGGCGTGTTAATGTACTTTGCCGTGTCAGTCTCCGAATTCCCTTTGGCAAAATGGCGCCCGGAGAAACCCACGATTTTCCCCTGCGCGTTCCTGAGCGGGAACATAATCCGTCCGCGGAAACGGTCATAGAATCCTTTCTCACTCCTTATTACCAATCCGACTTTTTCCATCTCCGGCTCGGAAAACTTTTTGCTTTTCAGGCGAGAGAGAAGCCCGCGCCATTCTTCATCGGCGTATCCTATACGCCACGAAAAAATAGTTTCATCGGAAAGCCCGCGGCCTTTTAAATACTCAATTGCCGATTTGTTCCCGGAGATTCTTTCTTCGTAATAAGCGGCGGCTTCGTCGAGAATTTTATAAAGGCCGCCTTCCTCGTTTTTTAAACGCGGGTCTATGTTCGGCAAAGAAATTCCCGCTCGGTCGGCTAAAATCTGAAGCGCCCGCTTGAAATCCACCCCTTCTATTTCCTCAACGAAACTGAATATATCGCCGCCGCGGTTGCAACCGAAACAATGGTAGGTGTTGCGCGACGGCGACACTATAAACGACGGTGTTTTTTCGCTATGGAACGGGCAGCGCGCTTTGAAATTTACGCCCGCGCGCTCCAATTTTATATACGAAGAAACAACCTGGTCTACGGGAAGCCTTTCTTTGATTTGCTCTGTGGGTGAAGACATGGCTAGTTGATAGTTGGCAGGAAGCTAGGAAGTTAGTTTAAGAATTTTTCTTCGATTTCTATTTCCTAACTCCTATCAACTATTATCCTGATTTTATTCCCCTACTCCTCCGTTTCTTCTTCGTCGTCTTTGGCTTTTTCGCCTCTTTTTCTAAAACCTGTTCCTGCGGGAATAAGGTGGCCAATGATTACGTTTTCTTTAAGTCCCCTTATCTGGTCAACCCCCCCTTTAACGGCATTCGCGATAAGAATACGCGTGGTGTTTTGGAATGATGCCGCCGAGAGCCAGCTACGCGTCGAAAGTGACACTTCGGAAATTCCAAATACCATTGTTTCCGCTTTCGCGGGTTCGCCCCCCTCTTTTTTTACACGTTCATTTTCCAAAACAAATTCCACATACTCGGAAATTTCTCCCGGGGAGAATCTGGTCGTTCCGGCGCTTTTTATTTTTCTGCGCGAGAACATTTGGCGGACTATAACTTCAACGTGCTTGCGGGAAATTGAAGCGCCGTTTAATTCGTAAACGCGGTTAACTTCTTTGATTATGTATTCCTCGGCTGCTTCTTTACCCCCGTACTTGAAAATTTCCCCGATTTCCGCCGAACCGTCGGTCAAAATCTGACCGCTTGAAATATTGTCGCCCGCCTTAACGAGCGGTGTGCGCCTAAACGGAACGGTATATTCCACTTCCTTGTCTTTCTTTTTGCTTTCTTCCGCGTTCTCCAGTACTTTGATTATTTTTTCTTTTCCTTCTTCGCGTATCTCTGTCACAATCCCCGCGCCGCTGGAAACTATAGCGGGATTTTTCGGAGTCCTTCTTTCAAAAATTTCTTCAACGCGCGGAAGCCCCATGGTAATGTCGATTCCCGCGACACCGCCGGAATGGAAGGTACGCATTGTAAGCTGTGTCCCCGGCTCACCGATTGCTTGAGCGGCAATAATACCGACAGCTTCTCCGACACCCACCAAATTATTCCGTCCTAGATCAAGCCCGTAACATAAACGACAAATCCCGTAAACGGTTTTGCAGGTCAGAGGAGAACGTACTTTGACTCCTGAAATGCCGGCGGCTTCAATAGACACGGCGTTATCTTTCGTAACCAAGTGCCCGCGCTTAAAGAGAGTTTCTCCCGACGGATTAACGATATCTTCCGAAAGTACGCGTCCGCGTATATTTTTAGAAATCGGAACGGGAATACCGGAAGCATCCTCGTTTTTAAGCAAAATTCCGTCTTTTGTCCCGCAATTTTCTTCGGTTATGACGGCGTCTTGGGCGACATCAACGAGGCGCCGGGTAAGATAACCCGCTTTGGCGGTATTGAGCGCGGTGTCGGCGAGACCCTTGCGCGTACCGTGAGTCGTAATGAAGTATTCTATCGGCGAAAGTCCTTCTTTGTACGAAGGAATAACCGGGAAGTCGATTGTTCGTCCGGCGGTATTTATGATAAGCCCTTTCATCCCGGACATTTGCCCTACCTGGGTAAGCGAACCGCGGGCACCGGAATAAACCATGTCGTAAACCGGACCGTTTTTATCAAGTGTTTCCGGAATGAGTTTTTCAATATCGTTTTTAACGCCCTGCCATATTTCAATCGTCTTGCGGTAGCGCTCTTCCTCGGAAAGAAGCCCTTCGCTCCATTGTTCTTTCACTTCTTCCGCCTGCTTGCGGCCGCGGGCGACGATTCCTCCTTTTTTGTCGCTTACGCGCACGTCGTCAATTCCCCAAGTAATACCGGAAATGGTGATATAGCGGTAGCCGAAATCTTTTATTTTGTCCAAAATCTGAGGAGTTTTGTCTATGCCGTAATGCATGATGAGGTCCTCAATGAGATTGGTGAGTTTTTTTACGTTCATTTCCTCGTTTATGAACGGCAAATCGTCCGGAAGAATCGAGTTGAAAAGAAGGCGCCCGATGGAAGTTTCAAAAATTTTGCCTTCAAATTTGGCATACTTAATTTTATCCGTCGCCATAACTTTTATTTTTGAACGGAAGTCAACGGCGTCGAAATCGTAAGCGGTAATGGCGCTGTTCGGGTTTGGGAACATTTTCCCTTCTCCTTTTGCTCCTTCAATAATCTTCGTCATCCAGTAACAGCCAAGAACGATATCCAATTTAGGATTTACGATGGGGTCGCCCGAACCCGGCTTCAAAAGGTTTTTATTCGCCGCCATAAGATTGCGCGCTTCGTCCTGCGCTTCGTCGGATAGAGGAACGTGCACCGCCATTTGGTCACCGTCGAAGTCCGCGTTAAACGCCGAACAGACGAGGGGGTGAACCTGAATGGCGTTGCCTTCTATCAAAACCGGACGGAACGCCTGAATACCCAAGCGGTGAAGAGTCGGCGCGCGGTTTAAGAGAACATGCTTGTCTTTGATTACATTTTCAAGAATCGCCCAAACTTCGGGAATTCCTTCATCAATAAGCCTGCCGGCGCCGCGGATATTGTAAGCAAGCTCATTGCTTAAAATTTTTGAAATGACAAACGGGCGGAAAAGCTCAAGCGCCATGTGCTTCGGAAGTCCGCATTCGGAAAGCTTGAGTGTCGGCCCGACGACAATCACGGAACGTCCGGAATAATCCACGCGCTTGCCCAAAAGGTTCTGGCGGAAAAGCCCCTGTTTTGACTTAAGGTTGTCGGAAAGAGATTTAAGCTGGCGTTTCTGCGCCTGGCTCATGGCGGCGGATTCCGACTGGCGCCTGATTGAATTATCTATGAGAGAATCAACGGCTTCCTGAAGAATGCGCTTTTCATTGCGCAGAATTACCTCAGGCGCGCCGATTTCCATGAGTTTCTTCAAGCGGTTATTGCGGTTTATGACGCGGCGATAAAGGTCGTTTACGTCGGAAGTGGCGTGGCGCCCGCCTTCAAGGGCAACCATCGGGCGGAGTCCCGGTGGAACAACGGGGATTGTGTCCAAAAACATCCATTCCGGGCGGAGTTTTGCGTTTGTAAGAGATTTAACGAGAGCAATTCTTTTTTCAAGCTTATCCCGCTCCAGAGATTTTGCTTTAACAAGGGCTGTTTCAAGTTCGTCCTTGAGTTTTCCCAAATCAAGCGATTTGAAAATATTGTAAATTGCTTCGGCGCCGATTGATGCTTCAAAAATCGGCCCGAATTTTATGGAAAAGCGGTGATAAGAAAGTTCGTCAACAACCGCGCCTTTTTTAAGGTCGGAAATTTCTCTTTTGGCGGAAAGAAGGAGTTCTTTAAGTTTCTCCCTTCCCTTGTCGTCGCTGATATTTTTTATCTTTGACTTGTATTCGGCTTCGAGATTTCTTACGACTTTTGCCTTTTCTTCTTCATTAACCTTGGTAATGATGTAACCGGCGAAATAAATGACCTTTTCCAGGTCGGCAACCGGTAAATCAAGAATAAGGCCGATGCGCGAAGGAACTCCGCGCAAAAACCAAATGTGGGCGACCGGAGATGCCAGTTCAATATGCCCCATGCGTTCGCGGCGAACAATACTGCGCGTAACTTCAACTCCGCATTTTTCACAAATTATGTCTTTGTAGCGGATACGGCGGTATTTACCGCAATAGCATTCATAATCTTTTTCCGGCCCGAAAATTCGCTCGTCAAAAAGCCCGCCGCGCTCCGAACGGCCGGTTCTGTAATTTATCGTTTCCGGCTTGGTCACTTCCCCGTACGACCATTCGCGAATACGCTCCGGCGAAGCGAGCCTTATTAAAACTTCATTAAAATCGTTGGTATCAAATGTTTTCATGGTTGATATGGATGAAGTCTTACTTCTTCGGATTCTTTCTAAGCTCAACATCAAGAGCCAGGCCGCGCAGGGTGTTTAACATGACGGAAAACGCCGCCGGTACATTTGGTGTCTTGATATCCTCATCTTTAATAATTGAATCAAAGCTCTGCGAACGTCCCTGAATATCGTCTGATTTTATGGTGAGCATTTCGCGGAGAGTATACGCGGCGCCGTATCCTTCAAGCGCCCACACTTCCATTTCTCCGAAACGCTGTCCTCCCCCCTGCGCTTTCCCGCCTAGCGGTTGCTGGGTAATGAGGGAATACGGACCGATTGAACGCATGTGAATCTTGTCTTCCACCATGTGATGGAGTTTAAGAATGTACATGTAGCCGATGGCGATTGGCTGATTGAACATATCTCCCGTGCGTCCGTCGTAAAGATTGACTTTGCCGTTCTCGGGAAACCCCGCTTTTTTTAGTTCGTCTTTTATTTCGGTATCGGAAGCCCCCAGAAACGGCGGGACGATTGCCTGATAATTCAAAGTGTGTGCGGCGAGCCCCAAGTGCATTTCAAGAATCTGTCCCAAGTTCATGCGCGAAGGAACGCCGAGCGGTGTCAAAATAACGTCAACCGGGGTACCGTCCGCCATGTACGGCATGTCCTCTTCCGGCAAAATTACGGAAATGACTCCTTTGTTGCCGTGCCGTCCGGCAAGCTTGTCGCCGACGGAAATGTTCCTTAACTGCGCTACTTCAATATGAATGCGTTTGATGATTCCGGAATCCAAAGAGTCTCCCCTGTCGCGCGAGAAAATTTTTACGCCAACAACGCGCCCGCGCTTGCCGTGTTCCATGCGAAGCGATGTATCTTTAACGTCGCGGGCTTTCTCTCCGAAAATACTTCTTAGCAAGCGTTCTTCCGGAGTAAGTTCAGACTCGCCTTTCGGGGTGATTTTGCCGACCAATATGTCGTTCGGGCGAACCTCCGCGCCGATTCGCACGATTCCTTCCTGGTCAAGATTTTTAAGTTTTGTTTCGCCGACATTGGGAATATCGCAAGTGGTAATCTCGGGACCGAGTTTCGTGTCTCTGACGTTTACAATAAATTCCTCGAGATGGATTGAGGTGAATTTTGAATTTTTAACGAGGCGCTCGGAAAGAATTATGGCATCTTCGTAATTGGCGCCGTTCCATGCCATGAAAGCGACGAGACAATTTTGCCCGAGGGCGATCTGTCCGCCCTGCGAAGAAGAGTTGTCGGCGAGAATCTGTCCACGCTTTACCTTGTCTCCGGCGGAAACAACCGGGCGCTGATGGAAAATATTAAAACTGTTTGTTCTCGCGAAGTTAATGAGCGGGTACTCATTTTCTTTGCCGTCTCCACCCTTCACCTTAATGCGGCGGGCGTCAACGTAGGAAACCGTTCCTTCTTTACCGGAAACAACGAGCCGGCCGGTGTCGCGGGAAACGTGCTCTTCAATGCCGGTAGCAACAAGCGGCGCTTCGGGCAATATGCACGGGGTCGCCTGCTTCTGCATGTTTGAACCCATGAGCGCCCGATTGGCGTCGTCGTGTTCCAAAAATGGAATCATTGAGGTCGCGAGCGAAAAAGCCTGATTGACGGCAACATCCATGAAATCAACTTCTTTTTTGCCGACCATGCCCGGCTTCGTTCCCACGCGCGCCTCAACTTTTTCTTCAATAATATTATTCTTGTCGTCATAAGCGGTCGCGGCGTGAGCAATATTGTATTTTTCTTCTTCAAGAGCGTTTAAGTAAACGACTTCTCCGGTAATTTTTCCGCCCTTAACTCGCACGTACGGAGTTTCAATAACTCCGAATTCATTTATACGGGCATAGGCGGAAAGGTGGAGAATAAGCCCAATGTTCTGGCCTTCCGGAGTGTGAATCGGGCAAACTCTTCCGTAGTGGGAAGGATGCACGTCGCGGACTTCAAATCCGGCGCGTTCACGCGTTAGGCCGCCTGGGCCCAACGCGGAGAGCGTGCGCAGGTGTTCAATCTCAGCGAGAATATTCTCCTGATTCATGAACTGGGAAAGCTGGTTGGTGGTGAAAAATTCTTTTATTCGTGCTTGAAGCGGGCGCTGGTTTACGATTTGTATCGGAAGAGTCGTGTCTATATCAACAGTAGACATGCGGTCTTGAATATTTCTCTTCATCTGAGACATACCCATGCGTATCTTTTGCTGAAGCATTTCGCCGACATAGCGGACACGGCGCGAACCCAGGTGGTCTATATCGTCTTCAACCGCGGCCGGATTATTATTCATCGCGATGACATTATTGATGATTATCACCACGTCCTCTTTTGAAAGAGTGCGCCTATCGGCTTCTTTACCTTCAACCGGAAGCAGAAACCGCTTATTGAAGCGGAAACGACCGACCGGAGAAAGGTCATAGCGCTCGGCGCTGAAAATACCGTTTATAAAATTTTTGGCGTTCTCAGCGGTTGCGAGGTCGCCGTCGCGCAAACGTTTATAAATTTCAATGTAAGAATCATCCTGTGTTTTTGCCGGGTCTTTTTCTATGGTGAGAGCCATAACTTTCGCCGCGGTTCCGTCTTTAAAATGCTTCAAAATATCTTTGTCGGCCGCAAAACCCATAACGCGCAAAAGCGAAGTTACCGGGAATTTCCTCTTTCTGTCTATACGTACATAAATGAGCCCGTCGGCATCGGATTCAAATTCAAGCCAGGCGCCGCGCCCCGGAATTACCTTGGCACCGAAGTACTTTTTGCCTTTGATTTCCTGGGAATTGAAAAAGACGCCGAACGAACGGGCAAGCTGTGGAACAATAACGCGCTCAACGCCATTAATGATAAACGTGCCGTGGGAAGTCATGAGCGGGAAATCCGCCATGAAAATCTCCTGCTCCTTGTCGGTTTTTAAGGTTTTATTTACGAGTTTTACGCGCGCGCGAAGAGGCGCATCGTATGAGAGTTTATTTTCTTTCGCATAATATTCGTTATGCTTCGGGGCAGACAATTCAAAAGAAGAAAATTCAAGGTCAAATTTTTTTTCGGAGTAATCTTTGATTGGAGAAAATTCTTTAAAAACTTCTTTCAGCCCGTTTTTTATGAGCCATTCGTAAGAAAAAAGTTGCGTCTCTACGAGATTTGGAAGTTTTACCAGAGGGTCTTTATATTTGGCGAAATATTTCTTTGGTCGTTTCATGCAAAAAAAATAATAAAAGACAACGAGGAACTTTGCCTTTAATTAAAGGATTACTTAAAAATTATTAATTTTTACCAGCACGTTCTGCGTGCAATGTATTGAAACGTTAATTTCAGCCTTGACTCAATCAAAATTATCGTTCCTAGGAGTATACAGAACCCCAAAAACTTGTCAACGGGGTAGTAGTCCGCCCGGGGCGGACCATTACCATGTCAAATTATCTTCCTCCCCTTTTTCCATTCTTCAATTTTAGCCTTATGGCCGGAAAGAAGAATTTTAGGGGCGCGATATTTTTTGCCTTTGTATTCAAGTACTTCCGGACGGGTATAAACCTCTCCGGAAGAAACGCGGGTTTCCTCTATTGAAGATGTTTTGCCGAGTACGCCTTCAATTTGTCGCGCCGTGGCGTCAATCAAAACCATGGCCGGAAGCTCCCCGCCGGTGAGAATATAATCCCCTATTGAAATTTCTTCGGCGCGCAATATTTTTTTAACCCTCGCATCTATTCCCTCGTATCTTCCGGAAATCAAAATTACGTCTTTGTATTTTTTTGAAATGGCGCGCGCGTATTCATTGGTAAATTTTTTTCCGCCCGGAGAAAGGACTATAGTTTTTAGTTTTGAGTTTTTAGTTTTGAGTTTTACTCTCGCGACTGCGCGAAGAATTGGTTCCGCGTACATAACCATGCCCGGGCCGCCACCGTAAGCGCGGTCGTCTACTTTATGATGTTTATCTTTGGTAAAATCCCGCGGATTGTAAAATTTCACTGCTATTTTTTTTTCTTTAATCGCCCGCGCCAAAATAGAGTCGGCAAGATACGACTGAAACATTTTCGGGAAAATGGTGATTACATGGAAAGTCATAAAAGCAGTTGATAGTTAGTAGTTAATAGAATCAATAGTCAACCAAAAAACATCCTCTAGGATATTTTTTGGTTGAATGTTCCTACCTTCCTACCAACTAATTCCTATTCCTATATCGACAATCCCTCCATAGCCTCTTCTACGGTCTTCATGGCTCCGCTCGCTCCGGGGGCTGCGCCGGCATCCCTTCGGCCGCCGGCCGGTTCGTTTATTTTCAGATTAACGCGGGCATTGTTCTTCATGCCAACGACTCGCAAAAGCGTCCTTATGGCTTTTGCCGTGTTTCCCTGTCTTCCAATAACCTTACCCATATCCGCCGAATTCAAATCAAGCGTCAGAAGAACCCCCATTTCATCCACCGTGCGCGTGATTTTCACATCGTTCGGGTTATCAACCAACGATTTTATGACGTACTCCAAAAATTCTTTGTCCTTGTCCATATCAAATCTTTAATTTTCCTTTTTGTAATGCAGTTCCGACAAGTGCTGCTCTTTTAATCATACGGCAAACAAAAATCCTCCGCCAGAGCGGAGGAGGATTCCTGTGAATAAGTTTAAATTTTAGCTATGCCGCTTTGGCTTCTTCGGCTGTTGGAGCAACTTCAGAAGAAGAGGTTTTTCCGGCAACCGGCTCCGAGACGGCTTCGGCCGCGACTTGAGGAGCGCTTTCGCTTCCCTCTTTCTTTATCGGAGACTTGCGCGGCAAAACATTTATTTTCTTTCCCGAAATTATTTTTTCCGACACAAGAAAATTGTGCATGGTCGGAGAAGTTTTTGCCCCCATTTTTATCCAGTGAAGTATACGCTCCCCTTTTAGAGTTATCTTCCCTTTCTTCACGTCATAATCACCCAAAATTTCCGTGAAATTACGGCTCTTTGGGGAGTTCCTGCGGTCGGTCAAAACAACCCGGAAATAGGGGTCGTTCTTCCTGCCTGTGCGTTGCAGTCGAATCATTAACATAAGGGAGATACTAACAAAAAGGATTAAGCGACGCAACTGAAACACCATTCCTTCACCCCATAGGAATTTCCTAATTTACATAGGGTAACCCTATGTAAATTACTTGGGGTAGTTATGGCAGTGCTTCTATAACGCTCGCCGCGTTGCCGTTTTCCGGAAGTTTTAAGGACAAAGAGGTAAAACTTAAATTGGCGAATGAAATAACGGCAATGAGCGCCATGACCGCGATGGCGCTTCTGATTAGCCGCGGATGCTGTATGCGGATTTTTATGAAAACCGCGAGCGAAAGCGCGATGGATATAAGCAAAGCGAGCATGCCGTAAGCATACGCGGCGGTCGTGCGCGGAGAAGAAAGCAGGCGTTCCATAAACGAACGAATTTGTGAAATTTCTTTAATCGCCCCGGTGCTTTGAGCGGAGACCGACGATGTCTCTTCGCCCAAAACCTTCGGTTTGGCTGGAGTAATGGCGGCGGATTTAACTTTTACCGCCAAAGTTTCGGGAGTTGGCACGGCGGCTTCCATTCTCGGAGTTCCAAAAAACTCCACGACAAAAACCGATTCCCTGCCGTTAAAGGTCCCTGTGGCAACACCGATTCCTATTTCCGTGAACTCTTTTTTTACGATGTTGGCGCGATGAGACAAGGATTCCATCCAGGCGCGGGACACATCCTCCGAATCAAGAAAGTTAACCGCCAGATTTTCTCCGGCATAACTGTATTTATACCCGACAGAGTTGAGCCAATACCACGGAAGTTTCCCGTCAGGGTCCGTATGCGAAAAATATCCGCGCGCCGCCATGTCCTCCGCTTTCTTTTTTGCCGCCGCGCTAAGGAGCGAATTTTCGGCAAGCGCCGGCGCATAATTCTCCGCGCGGACTTCATTGGTAAGCGCTGTTAAAACCGAAGGTAAAACCGCGGCAAGAAAATTTGTTTTTCTGAATACAATAAATGTCTGGGTAATGTAGGCAATCTCAAGGAGAATGATTACTGCCACAATCGCGGTAATGGCGCTTTTGCCGAAAAAGGACGGCCAATAGCCGTTTCCCTTGTGCGGAATGAATACATTATGGAGCCGCGCAAGCAGTTTTTTCATGTTTTCATTCTACAATGAAACACTTAAAAATCAACCCCGCGGCTTTGCGGGGTTGATTTTAAACTTTCTTACTTTACCGTTTTATTTACCAGCGCTCTCGTCATCGGACCAAAGAATCCGTATGAAGGTAATTTGTTGTTTTTCTGATAGGATTTAACGGCGTTTTTCGTCAACTTGCCGAAGTATCCGGTAACCGGTCCGGAATAAATCGCGTTTGCCGTAAGATATTTCTGAAGTTCAGTTACATCCGTTCCTCGCGCGCCGATTTTAAGGTCGCGATTGAATACGTATGTCGCGATACCCAAAACTTGTCCTGCCGGTGGTTGTACCGGTGAAGGAGTCGTGACTACAATCTGCGGAGCGAAAAATCCGCCTTGGCTATTGACCTGACCATATGAACCCACGATTCCTCCTCCACCGCCACCTCCTCCGCCACTAGCCGGAACCGGCGCTGGGATGGCTGAAAGCGAACCGAATGTCGTGAAGTGGTAAGTCCAGATAATCGTGTTTCCACCATCAGGGATAGAACATTCGCCAGAGGAAATACCGGGGACATCCGCGCTCGTGCACGGAGTGGTTATTGTCTGCCAATCAGAACCAACTGGCTTGTAGCCAACTGTCCCGGTCACTCCCGGCAAGACGATTTTCACTGCTTGGTCAAACACCAATGTCCCAAGAGGAGAACCGATTGAGATGACCGTGCTACCGACGGTGAATCCAGCTGGCGGATTACCGCTCGGAGCGACGGAAACCGGCGGGACTATCTTGCCATCCCATTCAGCCGGACCTTGTATTTTTGTTCCATCAGGAATGCTCGCACTAACACCAAGAACGTTTGGATTTGAGTTGATTAATACAATCGGTTGAGTATCAACCCCTGATTGCAAGGTAACGGATTGCGTCAGCGTCACAGTGTTGCCTCCTATGACCACAGGAGTCGAGGTCATCGAGGTCGTGGCGTTTGAGAGATCTAGCGAACTTGTATCACTCAACGTCAATTGTGTCGCACCAGTCGGAAGACCCGCTTCCCCGAGAGCCGTCTCCTGAAGATCGAAACTACCCGAGGAGGCCGTGATGATATTACCGACAAATGCATCCGACAATGTCGTCCTCCCGGCATTGATGTACCACGGGATGTAATTGACAAGCCCCGAGATTTTCGACTGAACATCAGTTTCTAGCGCACTCCCCCACCAGTTGTTGGAAGCATTAACAGTTATTTTCGTTGCATCAGACTCCAAACCTACGGTCTCGCCACCGAAGTTGTTATCATGCGCGACAACGACACTTGCATCGGTATCAAGATAACCAACGTGCAAGCCTGCGCTGTTGTTGAAGAAAGTATTGCTGGTAATTGTAGCGTTTGTACCTGAACCATAATATTCCGTAACGAGGATACCTGCTGAAGTCGAACCATCAATTGCGGCAACACCACGATTCCCGCTAATGGTATTGCCACTGATAGTGCCTGAACCACCGGCGCCAAACTCAAAAGCGTAATCCAGAAAATCACCATTCCCTTTGCCGATATAAGTATTGTCGGTAATGGTGGCAGTAGATCCAGTTCCTTTCACAATAATGCCGATGCGGCCAATTTGCTCGAACGTACTGTTTGTAACGATGAGATGACTAGCGGGACCACCAGCTC
>JBBTQM010000013.1:0-18764 GCA_038065675.1 Patescibacteria group bacterium
CGACACCGGCCGGATTGTAAACCAAGCAATCGCCCGCGCCTGTCCAGGTAAGGGTTGTTTTTCCTCCCGACGGGATTAATTTAGGTTTCGCCGTTATTGATATTCCGCTTGTATTGTTATTCAAATCCGCGCAAGACGTTTCCGGCGGAATGGATTGGGAACTGCAGGTTCCGTCGCAGAGGAATGTTCCGAAATTACGGAGACCGCAGGTGTTATATCCGGTACTGCAGATTTTGCCGTAATTTGCTTCGCAGAGGAGGCGGGTACTGCTTGTAACGCCGCTAAAATCAATCCATCCAAGAACATCATTCCCCCAAGCATAACCGGAGAGAGTGTTCACGTCCGCAGTAACGCTGTTTGTCCATGAGCCGGAAAGTCTGGCGAACCCGCTCCACCCGCCGGCATCAGGGGACCCGCCGGAGAGCGCCTTAAACCACCCCGTTGCTTTTCCGGTTACCTTATCTATATTCGGCTCGCACGGCGCTTCCGGACAACCGGCGACATCGCCTGCGTTAAACGATATCCAGCCGATATTCGGACTCCAGGCAAAGCCGGAAAGATTCCCGCTATCCGGATTTGATTTGACCCCGTAGTCTGACGTGCCGCAAGAATCGGTGTTTACGCAATTCATGGAAATCCATCCCGTTGTCGACGACCAAGCATACCCCCTTAAGTTGTCAGATTCGGCCGCGCTGGCAGATTTTTCCGTTGAGGATGAAAAAGCAAATAAAAAAAACAAAGCTATGGCCAAAAGCAGAGCGACGCGAGAGATTTCAGCTAAGGTAATATTCTGTTCAAGTTTATTCATAAAGAAGTAGGGATATCTGTTTTTAACTCATTCAATTTTTTTAGCATGTTTTCTGCTGATGTAGTCGCGGTATTTCCCCGTAATAAATTAAGTGTTTCAATGACTTTTTTTTCATTAAATTCCGGAGAGGCGGTTTTTAATTTAGCGAGAGTTTTGTACATCGATGCCGACCTCTGTTCCTCGGGGGTTAGATTTGAGTTATTTATTCCCCAAGACCAGGTTCCGCTTTTATAAAGTTTTGAGTAAAAATAATAAAACCCGGCCGAAAATATTATTAGTATTACAATTGATGCAATTATAAAATTTCGCGGGACCATGGGGGACATGTTGATTACAGTTTAACAGAATAATGAATTTTGTGTCTACTCGGATATTCACCTTTAACTGTTTTACTTAATGACTTATTGAACCGGACTCGTTATAATGAATTAATGAGCACGGGAACACGACAAAAACCATCAATTTTGATAGCTGAGGACGACCAATTTTTATCGGCTCTTGCCGCTGAGCATTTTATAAAAGAAGGCTACGAGGTGGCGACCGCTCAGGGGGGAGAAGAGGCGATAATGTCCCTTGAGAAGAATATTCCGGATATAATGCTTTTGGACATAATTATGCCCGGGATGGGCGGATTTGAAGTCCTTAAAAAGGTGCGCGCTGACGACCGATATAAAAATATGTCTATAATAGTTTTTTCCAATCTTGGTCAGCAAAGTGAAATTGAAGAAGCGAAAAAGCTTGGAGCGGACGATTTTTTGGTCAAAGCCAGATTTACCTTAAAAGAAGTAATGGGCAAAGTTGGCGCTCTTATTGCGAAAAAAAGAGGGGAGTAATTTAATAAACTTTGGATTTAAACAGGCCAAACGTTAGCGTTTGTATGTCGTTTATTGTATGTTGTTAGTTGTAAGTTATTTTGGAGACGTGGCTGAGTGGATAAAAGGCAAACTGCTTTGCCTTTTATCCGATTTCGCGAAGCGAAAATTGCCGATGCCGGTAGGCTGGCAATAGGAGGACGAACTTGTTCGAACACTCAGCCATTTCTATAGTATGATGCGAAGCATCATGTTTGGAGACGTGGCTGAGTGGTCTAAAGCGGCTCCGTGCTAAGGAGTTAAGGGGTTAAACCCTTCAGAGGTTCGAATCCTCTCGTCTCCGTAACGATTTGCGTGGAAGACCTTAATGGTCTTTCGCGCGAAGAGTCGTGGCAGGGACGGAGGATTCGAAAAGGTTCTTTAGATATTTTGCGAGCGTAAGCGAAACAAAATATCAAAAACCTGTACTGAAGCTGTAAGCTTTGAATCCCTGCCTGCCGGCAGGCAGGCTCTCGTCTCCGTTTTTTAAATTTTTCTAACAGAAAAAGAAAATAAATATGATAAATAGAAAATACTCGCTTTCCGAGTATGACCCGAACTGGATTTCTAAATTCAACTCAATAAAGGAACTGTTATCGGAAGTGTTTGGCGACAAAGCTCTCATGATTGAACATGTGGGGAGCACTTCTGTTCAAGGGATGAAGGCGAAACCTCTTATTGATATTTTGGTTGTCGTTGAAAAATTGGAGTCATTTGAAAAAGAAAAAGAATTGATGGCTAAAGCTGGATATGAATGGCATTACTACCCCGACCCAGAGGGGCTGTCCTTTTCCAAGTTTGATCCAGACGGTGAAAAAACTGAGGGGATACATATATGTGAAAAAAATTCACTGTGGGTGCGTCAATTTATTGTGATACGTGATTATTTGAGGGCCCATCCAGAGAAAGCAAAAGAATACTCGGAATTGAAACAGAAAATTGTAGAGATTTATCCGAATGACTATCTTGCATATCGTAATGCAAAAACCCCATTTTTAGATCAATTGAAACAAGCAGCGTATTTATGGGAGAAGAGGCGGTTAAATGACAAGCAATAACTAACTGTGCGTTTATTTAGGTCTTGTTCTTGTTAAAATTGAATGGCGAGACACCATATTATATTTCTGATTTTGCGCGCGCAAAATCAGAAATTGCGGAGAACATTTTTCTGCGGGGCACGCGAGCGGAGCGAGCGGCGGCGGGGCGGTTCAGTCCTCGTCCGGATGTTCGTCAAAGTAGGTTCGGATTTTAACCAAAAGGTACCGTTTTTTAAATTTTTCTAGCAGAAAAAGAAAATAAATTTAATTCAGTGAGAAAGAGCGGCCAGATAAACCTTGCGCGCTCCAGCCGACATAAGCGCTCTTTTGGCATCAAGTAATGTGGCGCCGGTTGTGGTTACATCGTCTATTACGAGAACTGTTTGCCCGCGGACGCTTTCCGGGCGCGCGGCCGAAAATGACATGGCGGCGTTCTCTACACGTTTATTTTTTTCTTTTATTTCCATTTGCGGCAAAGTTTCTTTTATTTTTATAATAATATCCGGCGAGTATTTAAAAATTATTCCTCCATCAAGTTTGGCAATTTCTTTCCCAATAAGCTCTGTTTGATTGAATCCCCTCCCCCTGCGTTTCCCGGGATGGATGGGGATAGGAACCAATAATATTTGTTTGTTGCCGGAAAAAAGTTTTACCTCGGACATTTTTTCAGCCAGATTTTCCCAAAATAATTCCCCTATAATTTTGGCGATATCGCGTCCGCCTCTGTACTTTAATTTCCATATAAGCGCCGAAAGCGCTGTCTTGCGGTATTTATAAAAAGTTTCAATTTCCGGGTTTGGAGAATTTTGCGAACGCGGTAGAACGGAGCGGCAATGGAGGCATAAATAGCCCCCAGTTTTGCCGCATCCGGCGCACCGCGCCGGGAAAAGAAAATCAATAATGTGTCCAAATAATCCAAACATTCTAGAATATTGTGCATTCCGTGGGGCTATGGCGTGATATACTTATACAAAACAGTATGGAAAACCCCCTGAAGAATTTCTTTAATTTTAGCAGGTTTTTCCGGTCAGGCAGCGAGAGTGCCGTTGGCATTGATATAGGCTCGTCGTTTATCAAGATAGTTCAGCTTAAAAAGAAAGGCGGCCGGGCGATTCTTGAGACATACGGCGAGCTCGCGCTTGGTCCTTATGCCGGGCTTGTTACCGGGCAGATAACCAATCTTTCCGGCGATAAGCTTGCCGAAGCGTTAAGCGACATTCTCAAAGAGGCGCATGTTTCCACTAAAAGCTCGGCGATATCAATTCCTTTTTCGGCAAGCCTGATTTCCCTCATAGAACTTCCAAAAGCATCGGAAAATCAGCTTGATACCGTTATCCCGCTTGAAGCGCGAAAATATATTCCCGTTCCTATCAGCGAGGTATCTCTTGATTGGTGGATTGTCCCTCGCCGCGACGAATATGAGACCGAAGCTGAAAAAAAACCCGACCCCAAGACTCAAAAGATTGACGTTATGATTGCCGCAATACACAACGACACCATAGATAAATATAAAGACGTAATCAGAAGAGTCGGGGTCACGGACGTATTTTTCGAAATTGAAACGTTTAGCACCATCCGTTCCACATTCGGCCACGACATGAAGTTGATTATGGTTCTGGACATGGGGGCGGGTACGACCAAGCTGTCAATAGTTGAACACGGAATCGTCAAAAGCTCACATGTAATATCCCGCGGTTCGCAGGATATTACCGTAGCCCTGTCAAGGTCGCTCAGTATAAGCCTGGAATCGGCGGAAGAAATGAAGCGCGCGTACGGCTTAATCGGCAAAGAAGGCAGTCCGGAAATAGCAAAAACAGTTTCGCTGTCCACAGATTATATTTTTTCTGAAGTAAATAGGGTATTATTAAACTACGAGAAGAAGTACAATAAAACCATTGATAAAGTTATTCTTACCGGTGGGGGAGTTCTTCTTCGCGGTTTTAAAGAGGCGGCCGTCTCTATATTAAGAGCGGAGGCGCTTTATGGAGACTCTTTTTCGAAAATTGAGTTCCCGGCATTTCTGGGAGACACATTAAGAGAGGCCGGACCTGAATTTTCGGTTGCGATAGGGCTTGCCTTGAGGAAACTTCAGGAAAACAATCCATAGTTCATGCAGTTTATATAAAATTTAATTCCAAACGGGATGGATTCCCAAACTACATCGTTCATACCAAAGAAGCCGCTTGCGAAGGATTCTTCAATACATGAAGCCCCGGTCGGCATTTTAATGCTTATTTCAACGCTGGTCTTTTTCGTGAGTATTCTCGGTGCCGCCGGGGTTTATTTCTATAAATCTCTTTTGACAAAACAAATTGAACAATACAGTACTTCGCTTGAGCGGGCAGAGAAAGCGTTTGATTCAGGTCTTATTGTGGAACTTGAGCGCTTGGATAAGCGCATTGAGTCCGCGAAAGAAATTTTAGGAAAGCACGTTGTGGTTTCGCCGGTTTTCTCGCTTCTTGAAGAAACGACTATCCCGCAGGTGCGTTTCAATAGATTTTCTTACACCTTGAGCCCCGATGGCCAGGTGTATGTTGAAATAGGGGGCCAGTCTCGGGGGTATACTTATGTAGTGGTGCAATCGGATGTTTTGAGCAAAAACAAATATATTTCCAACCATATTTTTTCCAACCTTAATCTGGACAACTTGGGTAACGTTATTTTTGCCCTTTCCGCGGTATTGGACCCGATTTTGATTTCTTACGATTCGTTTGTTAACCGCGGCGGGGATTCTTCCGGCGTCCAATAAAAAAATGCTAAGAACAATACTTCCAATATTTTTAATAAGCGCCTCGGCAGGAATGTTTTATTTTTTCACCGACCCTACATATCAGGAAATAAAACGCCTTATCGCGGAAAAAAAGTCATATGAGAACGCACTCGATAATTCCAAGAAGCTTCAAGTTCTCCGCGACCAGCTTCTTGAAAGATACAATTCTTTTCCCGCTTCCGAACTTGACAGGCTTGAACACATGCTTCCCGACAACGTTGATAACGTGCGTTTGGTGCTTGAAGTTGACCGTATCGCCTCGCGTTACGGTATGTCCATAAAAAATATCAAGACGGGGGTTGTCTCCGATAAAAATCAGGAAAAAAGTCTGATAGGAAGAGAAAACAAGCCGTATGAAACATTTTCCCTTGAGTTTTCGGTTGACGGGCCGTATTCCAATTTTGTTTCTTTCGTGTCCGACCTTGAGAAAAGTCTGCGAATCGTTGACGTTGAAAATATCACCTTTACTTCATCGGACGAGCGGGTTTCCAGTTATTCCGTGAGAATAAAGACATATTGGCTAAAATAAACATGCAAGAAATTTTAAAAAGAAAAAAGATAATATACGCCGTCATCACGCTCGTTGTAGCATTTGCCGTTTATTCTTTCTTTTTTGGCGGCTCGGGAAATAAAACGGAAGTTGTAACAATTGAAAAGCCTGTTCTTTCCGACGAATCAATTAAGGGCAGAGATTTGCTTAAAGTCCTTCTATCGCTTAACGGCATAAAATTGGACGAAGAAATTTTTGCCTCGCGGCTCTTTACCGGCCTTCGGGATTTCGGCATATCATTGCCGCCGACTAGCGTCGTCGGCCGTGAAAATCCGTTTGCGCCGCTGGGTTCGGAAGAATCTCAGCCCGCCGCGCAGCGTGCCGCAACGACGACGAAGAAGAAGTAGCCAGCTTAAGAGCGGGGAGTCTTTAAGATACTTACCCAATGCTGGGTCATTATTTCCAGATATTCTCGTCGCTCGCCAAGAAAATATATGAGTTTTTTAGATGAACTTGCAAAAAAGGGACTAATAAAAAAAAGCGAAGCTGAACAGATCACTTCCGAAGCGGAGAGCGGGGGTATTCCCATTGACGAGGCGCTTAAAAAACATGGGCTTCTTGAAAAAGATGTTCTGGGATTAAAAGGGGAATATCTCAATGTCCCTGTCCGCGAACTTGACTCCAAGGGAGTTCCGTTTGAAGTTTTGCGGTATGTCCCGGAAGATTCCGCGGTATTTTATAAATTTGTTCCGTTGGGTGTGGTTGACGGGGTACTTGAAGTCGGGATGGTTGACCCGGAAAATATTGAAGCCCGTAACGCGCTTCAATTCATCTCTTCAAAATTAGGCGTTCCTTTTAAAATATTTCTGATTTCCGGAAGCAATTTTGAGACCATTCTGGGGAATTATCGCGGGCTTACCGGAGAAGTTACGAAAGCGTTGTCGGACCTTGATACTGAATTGTCCGACGATTCCGCATCGGGGGTGACGTTTCAGCGCGGGGAAGATGAAGGAGTTGCGAAAAAAACAGACGATACTACGAAAATTGTTGAGGATGCTCCGGTAACCAAAATAGTGGCGGTTATTTTACGCCACGCCACGGAGGGCGGCGCTTCAGACATACACATTGAAAATGCCGGGGACAAAGTAAAAGTAAGATTTCGGGTTGACGGCATTTTACACACAAGCCTGCTTTTGCCGGTTGAAGTTTACAGCGCCGTAGTTGCCCGCATAAAAATACTTGCCAATTTGAAACTGGACGAAAAGCGCAAGCCGCAAGACGGGCGTTTTACGGCGAATATAGACTCACGAAAAATAGATTTTCGTGTTTCCACTTTCCCCGCTTATTACGGGGAAAAGGTTGAAATGAGAATTCTTGATACCCAAAAGGGAGTGAAAAGTTTGGAAGAACTCGGCTTCTCAAAAGATAACCTTATTCTTATACGGGAAGCAATTAGCCGCCCGTACGGGCTGGTTCTTCTTACCGGTCCGACCGGTTCAGGGAAAACGACCACTTTATATTCCATGTTGAATGAGCTTGACCGCGAGACCAGAAATGTTGTGTCGCTTGAGGACCCGGTTGAATACAACATTCCGGATATGAGCCAATCGCAGGTGTTGCCGGAAATCGGCTACACTTTCGCCAACGGCCTGCGTTCCGTTTTGCGCCAGGACCCCGATATAATCATGGTCGGTGAAATAAGAGACAAAGAAACGGCGCAACTCGCGATACAAGCGGCGCTTACGGGGCATTTGGTTTTTTCCACTCTTCACACTAACAATTCAATCGGAGTTATTCCGCGTTTGATTGATATGGGGGTTGATCCTTTTTTAATCGCCCCGACTCTTATTCTTGCCGTCGCTCAGCGTTTGGTGAGAACGATTTGCCCGGAGTCCCGGTCTCCGATTCCAATGGATGGAAGTATCCGCGCTATGATGGAAAAGCAATTTGCCGACCTGCCTGAGCCGAAACGAAGCCAAATACTCGCCCTTAAGAACGTTTATGAGGCGAAACCGACCCCCGCATGCCCTTCAGGGCTTAGAGGGCGCATGGCGGTATATGAAATGATGAAAATAGACGGCGATATAGAAAAAATAATTCTTTCAAGCCCGACGGAAGCCGCCCTATGGAAGTCTGCGCGAGCAAAAGGGATGATTACAATGCGCGAAGACGCGATTGTAAAGAGTTCCGAGGGACTGATTCCATTTCAGGAAGTTAATACCTTATAAAATCAATTTCTTTGATATAATTAACGAACATGGAAGGCGCAACCCGGCATAAAATACTTATAATTGACGATGATGATTTTTTAATTGACATGTATTCGCTTAAATTCAGCGAATCCGGGTTTGAAGTTTTTACAGCCTTGGGTCCGGATGTGGCGTTGGAAAAGCTAAAGGGAGGGCTTTCCCCCGATGTACTCCTTGTTGATATTGTGATGCCAAGAATGGACGGTTTTGAACTTCTTGAAAAAATAAACAAAAATAATCTTGCTCCTTCCGCCGTGAAAATAATACTTTCAAATCGCAATCAAGGTGCCGACATTGAACGAGGCAAAGAATTGGGGGTTGCCGGGTACATAGTAAAGGCGACCGCCACCCCGTCGGAAGTCATCGCGCATGTTCGCGATATAATACAAAAAAAATTATAATTTTATGGATCCCATCAAAGAAATCGAGGAATTAATAAGTACTGTAATCCGCGAAGGCGGTTCCGACCTCCATATTTCCGCCGGCCGCCAGCCAGCTGTGCGTGTTTCCGGAGAACTTATCTCGCTTGTTAAGTGGAATAAGCATTCCAAGGAAGATGTTGTGGAAATTTTAAAGAACCTTTTGCCTCGCGACAAATTTGAAGGTTTCCTTAAAAATCAGGAGGTTGATTTTTCATACGGGTTTAAAGATGCCGCCCGCCTGCGCGGCAACGCTTTTTTCCGCGGCGGCGGCGTCGGTATCGCTCTCCGCCTTATTCCCAAAGTAAAAGATATACGCGAGCTTAATTTACCCCCTATTCTTGAGGAGTTCGCGCGCAGGCGGCAAGGATTTTTCTTGGTGGTCGGTCCGGTCGGGCAGGGGAAATCAACAACTCTAGCTTCAATGGTTAATCTTATAAACAATGAACGCAGTAAACATATCGTAACGATTGAAGACCCCATTGAATATATTTTTGAAAGCAATAAGTCAATTATTGACCAAAGGGAAGTCGGACTTGATACGAAAGATTTCCCGGTCGCGCTCCACCAGTCTTTTCGGCAGGATGTTGATGTGCTTATGATAGGCGAGATGAGAAATCCGGAAACTATTTCAACGGCGGTAACGGCTGCCGAGACGGGGCATTTGGTTTTATCCACTCTTCACACCAATAACGCCGCTCAGACAATAGACAGAATTATTGATTCATTTCCGGTTGGACAACAGGATCAGATAAGGCTTCAGCTTGCCGGGTCATTGCTGGGAATTTTTTCCCAGCGCCTGATAAAACGCCTCTCCGGCGGGCTTATTCCGGCGTATGAACTTCTCATCAATAACAACGCCGTAGCCAACCTTATTCGTGAAAGAAAGTCTCAAGAAATAGATATAGTTATAGAAACCAGTTCCGAAGCAGGCATGATAGACATGAATCGCTCGCTCGTCGAGCTTTTGCGCGCCGGCGAAATATCAATTGAAGATGCGTACGCAACTTCGCTTAATCCTAAAGCTTTGGCAAGATTGGTTTGATAAAACATGATTTTCAAATATAAAGCAATCGAACAAGATGGCACGGCGCGCGATGGGACGATAGATGCCGCAGGCCGTGATATCGCCGTCGCGGCGCTTCAGCGCCGCGGCCTGGTTGTTGTTTCCATTACCGACGAGGACACCCGCCCGTTCCTTGAACGTAATCTTTCGTTTTTTGAGGGCGTGGCGCTTAAAGATTTGGTCGTCTTTTCGCGCCAGATGTCGACTCTTTTGGAAGCGCAGGTTTCCGCCGTTAAAACATTCAGGCTTTTGGGCGCCGAATCTGAAAATACTAATTTGAGAAAAATTATTTCTCAAATTGCGGACGACGTTCAATCCGGTATTTCAATATCGTCCGCCTTAAACAAACATCCCGGAGCTTTTAGCGCGTTTTATGTGAACATGGTGCGCGCCGGCGAGGAATCGGGGAAATTAAACGAAGTATTTTCTCATCTTGCCGACTATCTTGACCGAACATACGAGTTAAATTCCAAGGCCCGAAACGCGCTTATTTACCCCGCCTTCGTTGTTTCAACATTTATTGTCGTTATTATTTTAATGCTTACTTTGGTTATCCCGAAACTTTCCGACATTCTTCTTGAGTCCGGACAAGATGTTCCTTTTTACACAGCAGTTGTCATAGGGTTGAGCAATTTTATAGTTGATTACGGAATTTTCTTCCTTATAGTTTTGGCGCTTGGCGGGCTTTACGCGATTCGTTTTGGCAGAGGAGAAGCAGGAAAAAAATATTTCGACGAATTGAAAATTTCCCTGCCATATATAGGCGACCTTTATGAAAAGCTCTATCTTTCGCGGTTCGCCGACAACATGGACACCATGCTTACATCCGGCATTTCCATGCTCCGCGCCATTGAAATTACCGGTCTTGTTGTTGATAACAAGGTTTACGAGGAGATTCTTAAGAATTCCGGCGAACTGGTAAAAGGAGGCAGTTCCCTTTCCGATTCTTTAGCCAAATATCCCGACGAAATTCCGCAGATTATGATTCAAATGATAAGAGTGGGCGAGGAAACCGGCAAATTGGGGTATGTCTTAAAAACTCTCGCTAAATTCTACAAGCGAGAGGTTGAAGGGGCGGTGGATACGCTTGTGAGCTTGATTGAACCGGTTTTGGTGCTGGGGTTAGGCCTCGGCGTCGGATTCCTCCTCTCGTCGGTTCTCATTCCGATTTACAACATAGCGGGGGGCATTTAATCAGGGACTAGGAATTAGGAGCTAGGAATTAGGAATTTAGGGGGATTAGAACCTCCTAACTCCTAATCCCTACCAACTAAAACCCCTACCCATCGTTATCCACAAAGGCATATTTAGACTAAATAAGCCGTTTTGGTATACTAACGTTAGATTGGGCGGGATGCCTGGTTTAGTATGGCAAAGGAAGTCGTGAAAATCCGCCGGCTGTTTTTAAGAAAGTCGCTTATTTATTAAAATTATTATGAAAAAACACAATAAAGGTTTTACTTTGGTTGAGCTTCTCGTGGTCATAGCCATAATCGGCGTTCTTTCCTCGGTCGTGCTTGCGAGCTTGAATACCGCCCGCCAGAAGTCGCGCGACGCGCGCCGCGTGGCTGACGTAAAGCAGGTTCAGCTTGCGCTTGAGCTTTATTTCGACGCCACCAGGACTTACCCGGTCGCCCTTGATGTTGCCAGCCTGGTAACGCCCGGTTACATTTCCGCTATTCCTGTTGACCCGATCGACAACACCGGTTATCCCTACGACCAGCTTACAAGCGGGTCAAGCTATGAGATGTGCGCCAACCTTGAACAAAGCACTATGTCGGTTCTTTCCAGCGACATAGATACCGCCACTGCCTTAGGAAACGTTACTTCCGGCGCAGATGCTACTTCGTGCGTCGCAGCAGCCGGTCGCTACGCTTACAACGTAAAGCCGTAATTTTTAGACTAATCTACAAAAACCCCGCTTTAATAGGCGGGGTTTTTGATTTACGCTGATATAATTAAGGCATGCAATACGCCGTTTTGTTTTTTATTTTCACCTTAGGGGCCGTTATCGGCAGTTTCCTGAATGTCGTTATTTTCCGATTCAATACCAGCCGCTCCCTGAGCGGCCGGTCAGTTTGCCTTTATTGCGGGAAGGTTCTAAGTTGGTATGAACTTATACCAATTGTCAGTTTTCTCTTGCTCCGCGGGCGCTGTGCTTCGTGCAAGTCCCGCCTTTCCGTTCAATACCCGCTTGTGGAGCTTTCAACGGCGATTATTTTTGTTTTGACTTTTTACAAAATATTTCCCTCCCTCGTATTTGAATTTTCTTTGTTCCCGTTACTTGTTACTTGTTACCTGTTGATTTGTTTCTCTTTCCTTATCGTGATTTCCGCCTATGATCTACGCCACTTTATAATTCCCGATACTTTGGCATATCTATTCGCCGCTCTCGCTTTTTTGCGCCCGTTCTTATTTCCATTCCCTGGCGAGGATATTATCTACGCCGTATCCGCCGGGCCTCTCTTAGCGCTTCCCTTTGCCGCTCTTCACTTTGCTTCGCGCGGGAGATGGATGGGGCTGGGGGACGCTAAACTTGCTTTGGGTCTGGGATTTTTTTTGGGATTAGTGCGCAGTACCTTCGCGTTTATTTTTTCTTTCTGGATAGGCGCCTTGGTTTCTCTTATCCTATTGTTTTTAGGCAGGCGCGGATTTACAATGAAAAGCGAAATTCCGTTCGCGCCATTTCTTGCCGTAGGCGCGGCGATTGCTTTTTTCACACCGCTTGATTATTTATTGAGCATGATTTTTATCTGATTATTTAATAATGCCCGCTTCATTAAAAACTAAAAACTTAAAACTAAAAACTAAAAACAGCGGGTTTTCCCTGGTTGAAATGCTTGTGGTTATCGGGATTTTCGTCATATTGTCATCCGTCCTTTTCGCAAGTTACCCGTTGTTTGGGCAGAAAATGCTCCTTCAAAATTTGGCTTATCAAGTCGCTCTTGAAATAAGACAAGCGCAAGTTTACGGAATTTCCATAAAAAGCTCGGGTGGCGCGACGCCGTTTCCGGCATACGGCGTATATTTTTCTTCCGCCGACCGCAGTTCTTTCGTTCTCTACGCCGATTCCGACGGCAACAGAAAATACACCAGCCCGGAGACAAATTGTTCTTTGAACGCAGAGTGCGTAGAGAAGGTTTTGATATCCAACGGCAACACAATCAAAGATATTTGCGCAGTCAACCTAAGCGGCCAGACTAAATGCGCCAACACGCTGGACATTGACTCACTCAATGTAAATTTTGTCCGTCCCGACCCTGATTCGGTCATTATCGGCGTTTTAGGCGGCGTTAATACGACTTATCAAAACGCCACGATTTCGGTTGAGCCGCCAAGCAAAAGTTTTTTCAAATCGGTTAAAGTCTGGCCGACGGGGCAAATTTCCGTGGATTAATGAAAAAAACACGCACACAAAGAAATAAAGGAATAACCTTGATTGAAGCGCTGATATCAACGACGCTTTTTTCCGCGGTTATGCTTATTTCCATAGGCGCGCTTTTGATGGTAAACGATTCAAACAGAAAATCGGGAATTACGCGGACGGTAATGGATAACCTAAATTTGGCGATGGAGAGCATGGCGCGCAATTTGCGCATCGGCTACGATTACCATTGCGACGGGTTAAATCCGGTTAATCCCACCGTCCCGGCCAATTGCCCGTCAGGGAATATATCCATAGCTTTTGAGGGATACAAAGGGAATTCCGGAAACAACGCTGACCAGATAATATACCGCCTTAATAATGGTCAGATTGAGCGTTCAATAGACGGAGGGGGCACGTACGTGATTCTTACATCACCGGAACTTTCCGTTGATAATCTTTTGTTTTACGTTACCGGAGCATTGCCCGGCGACGGCGCCCAGCCCAGAGTCGTCATTGTTTTAAGCGGAAGCGCGGTATTCAAGGGCGCGATAAAAACGGATTTTAAAGTGCAAACCACCATATCCCAAAGAAGAATAGATTCATGATTTTAAAAACTCAAAACTCAAAACTAAAAACTAAAAACAGGGGATTCTCTTTAGTGGAAATGCTTGTGGCAACCTCCATTCTCATTATTTCCATTGTCGGTCCGATGACCCTGGTTTCCAAAGGTGTTTTCTTTTCCAACTATGCAAAAGACCAGATATCGGCGTTTTATCTGGCCCAGGAAGCCGTAGAGTATTTGCGCAACGTTCGCGACAACAATAATATCGCCGGCGGCACATGGAACACATACAAAACAAGCCTAATAAATCTATGCATGGTCAATTTAAACGCTAACGGATGCAAGGTTGATATTCCCGCAACAACCATATCTTCCTGCAATTCACCCACCAATTGCGGGCTTCTCAACAGAAACGACACAAGCGGCCTTTACAGTTACCAGGCGGGGGTCGGGTGGGTGCCTACGCAATTTGAAAGGCGCATAAAAGTCTATAATGAACCAACGAGTGACCCAAATTCAAACGAAATTCACATTGAGGTTGAAATGGTTTGGACAAACGGAACATTGGTTAAAAACTTTATAATAAAAGAGAATTTGTTCGCCTGGCAATAGTAAATCAGGAACTAGGCGCTAGGCACCAGGAATTAGGAAATTAGGAAATAAAAAATGTCTAAGAAAAAACTACCAACTACAAACTACCAACTACAAACTTCCCAAAGGGGCTTTATTCTGTCATTCGCCGTTTTGCTTTCAAGCATAATTCTCTCAATAGGCCTTGCGGTTTTTAACATTCTTTCCAAAGAACTTATCATTTCCTCCGTTGGCCGTGAATCGCAATTTTCTTTTTATGCCGCCGATACGTCAGGCGAGTGCGCACTTTTTTGGGATACGAAACAAGGGGTTTTCCCGACTTCAAGCCAAAGTATTGTATATAGCGGTGTTATTAATTGTGCCGGAGCACAATTCCACCTTAATCCGCCCGATCCGGGCGTGGTTATAGTCGGGAGTTTAACATCCGCCACGACTACTTTTGATTTTACAAGCGCCAATTATTGCGCGCGCGTTTTGGTCGCAAAATATGGTGATGGGCAAACTAAAATAGAATCCGAGGGATATAATACGTGCGATACATCAAGCCCGCGGCGCATTGCCCGTTTTATCAGAATACTTTATTAAATCAGTTTTTAGTTTTTTCGGCCCGAGGCCGATCCGCCCTGGGCGGAAGGTTTCAACGCAGATGGCAGAGAAAACCTCACACAACCGCATGCCCGAAAAACTTTCAAAAAAAGAAGCCAAAGAGAGGATAGAAAAGCTTAAAGAAACGATAAACCGCCACCGCTATCTTTATCACGTTTTGGACAAAGAGGAGATTTCTCCCGCCGCGCTTGATTCCCTGAAAAAGGAACTTTATGACCTTGAAGCGCAATACCCCGAACTTATAACTCCAGATTCGCCGACCCAGCGCGTGGCAGGGGAGCCTCTCAAAGAATTTAAAAAAGTTCGCCACCGTTTTGCCCAGTGGTCATTCAACGACATTTTTTCTTCCGATGAAGCGCGGGAATTCGATGAGCGAATTAAGCGCTTTCTTAAAAAAGAAACCGGCCGCGCCGCCGCGCCAACTTACGTTTGCGAGCTGAAAATCGACGGGCTCAAGGTCATTGTTGAATATGAAAAAGGCGTATTTGTGCGCGCGGCGACGCGCGGCGACGGAATTGTCGGCGAAGACGTGACCAGCAATGTAAAAACAATAGAGTCGCTCCCGCTTTCGCTCGGTGAAAACATAAGTGTAACCGCCGAAGGAGAGATTTGGATGAAAAAGAGCACCCTTGCCTCCATAAACAAGGAGCGCGCAAAAAGCGAGGAAACGCCTTTTGCCAATTCGCGTAATCTCGCCGCCGGTTCCATCCGCCAACTTGACCCGAAGGTGGCGGCTTCGCGCAAACTGGAGATTTTTATATACGACTTAGACGAAACGGAAAATGGATTGCCTAAAACGCAATTTGAAGAATTAAAACTCTTGAAAGAACTCGGGTTTAAAGTAAACCCGCATTTTATCCGCGCCAAAAACATTGATGAAGTTATTTCATATTGGGAATCGTGGCGAAAAAAAGCGCCCAAAGAGGACTACCAGATAGACGGTATTGTCATAAAAGTGGACGAACGGCCGTTTCAGGAAGCGCTCGGCTATACCGGCAAGGCGCCGCGTTTTGCGGTCGCTTTCAAATTCCCGGCCGAGGAAGCGACAACGGTACTTGAAGACATACAGGTACAAATCGGACGAACCGGTGCCGTTACCCCCGTTGCCCATTTGCGCGGCGTGCGCGTGGCGGGGTCTTTAGTTAAGCGGGCGACACTTCATAATATGGATGAGATAGAACGCCTCGGCGTGAAAATCGGCGACACGGTTATTTTAAGAAAGGCCGGCGACGTAATCCCCGAGATTGCGGGCGTTCTGAAAGAAATGCGCACCGGCAAGGAAAAAGAATTCAAGATGCCATCGCATTGCCCCGTTTGCGACACGAAACTTGTGCGCGGGGAAGCCGGCAAGGGATTATCTGTTGCTTTTTATTGCCCGTCTCTAGATTGTCCGGCGAAACACCGCGAAAGTTTCGTGCACTTTGTCGGGAGAAAGGGAATGGATATAGACGGCCTGGGAGAGAAAATCGTTTACGAATTTATGGACATCGGGCTTATGGAAAATTTTCCGGATGTTTTTAAAATAAAAAAAGAAGACATTGAAGGGCTGCCGGGTTTCGGCGAAAAGTCCGCTGACAATCTTATTAACGCCATAAATAAAGCACGCGCCGTTCCTCTCCATAAATTTATTTTTGCGCTTGGTATCAGGCACATCGGCGAAGGGACGGCGCGCGACATGGCGGAGCATTTCGGCAGTATGGATAAAATTCTCTACGCTCAAGAAGAAGATTTTTTGAGGGTTGCGGGAATCGGCGAAAAATCAATCCGTTCCATTTCGGCGTATTTTAAAAGCGCCCGCAACAAAAAAATTCTTCGCGAACTTTTGCGCGAAGTTAAAATCGGTAAAGAATCGCGCCGCCGAGGCGCCCTTTCCGGAAAAACATTTGTTCTCACGGGGACCCTTTCACGACTTTCGCGTGACGTTGCCAAGGAAGAGATTTTAAAGCAAGGCGGCGCCGTCTCGGGGAGCGTTTCCAGAAAGACCAGTTTCGTGGTGGCGGGAGAGGAACCGGGCGAGAATAAAATGGACGACGCCAGAAAGCTTGGGGTAAAAATTATTACGGAAACAGAGTTTTTAAATTTGTTGATAAAATAGGGTGGTTGGTGTACCTTTTAAACCAGGTTTTGTTTTCTTGGGTAAACCAGCCGAGGAGGATAGTGTATGTATACGCCGGAAGGATCAATGCTCCTTTTTGCATGGGGTTTCTACGTTATCGTTATTATTTGTGCCGCTCTCGGCTTGATGCAGTTCAGCTTTTTTGTGGGCAGCATTTCCGAAATCAAATTCATCGGGAATTGGTTTGTTCGGGCAATCGGAGCCGCAATAGCTGTTCCGTTGCTCGGTCTCTCCCTCTTTGGTGTCGGCTGGGTGATGTCAAAGGTCGGCTGGTTTATTGCCAGTCCAATTTGGTTCATGTTTGAGTAGCGGGTTCCAGGCGAAGAAGTAGCGGCACTTCTTCGCCTTTTTGTTTTGACGTAAATCGGCTATGATTTGAATTATGGATAAAGGCGACATAGAAAAACTGGCCGCGCTCTCGCGCATCGCCGTATCGGATGATGAAAAGAAAGAATTTCTCAAAGATTTTGAGAACATTCTTGAATATGTCGGCGAGATTAAGAAACTCGTGGTTCTAGAGCCAAAAAAAGAAACCGGTGAGTTAAGGAACGTCATGCGTGCCGACGAAATTAAGCCGGCGCCGTCTTCCTCACGCGAAGAAATTCTCTCGGGAGCGCCCGCGCGTGATGGAGATTATATAAAAGTTAAGCAGATATTTGAGAATTAGTTTAAAGTTTTTAGTCTTCAGTAAACTCAAATGCTCAATCTAAAAGAACTGACTATAAAAAATGCAGGGGAGGCCCTCCGGCGCGGAGATTTTTCAGCGCGTGAACTTGTCGAGGCGTACATAAAAGAAATAAAAGTTAAAAATCCGTCCATAAACGCATATCTTGAAACATTTGATGATGCTTTATCCGCCGCGGACGATGCCGATTCACGCCTTAAAAAAGGCGACAAAAGTCCGCTTCTCGGTATCCCGTTTGCGGTTAAAGATAATATTTTGATTCGCGGTAAAATCGCAAGCGGCGCCTCAAAAATTCTTTCAAATTACCGCGCTTCATACGATGCGACCGCGATTGCGAAATTGAAAGATGCCGGCGCGATTTTCCTCGGGCGCACCAATATGGATGAATTCGCCATGGGAAGTTCAACCGAAAATTCCGCGTATGGCCCGACAAAAAATCCGATAGACCTTTCCCGTGTTCCGGGAGGTTCTTCGGGCGGTTCGGCGGCGGCGGTCGCCATGGACGGGGCTCTCGCTGCGTTAGGCTCTGACACCGCCGGCTCCATAAGGCAGCCGGCGGCGTTTTGTGGCGTGGTTGGGCTGAAAACCACTTACGGCGCGGTTTCCCGTTCCGGCTTAATGGCTATGGGCTCGTCTTTGGACCAAATCGGGCCAATCGCCAAAACAATTGATGACGCACAAATAATTTTTAACGCCATTTCCGGCTATGACCCGCTCGACAGCACATCTGTTCCGGAAACAATGCGCACCGCGCCGTCAAAAAAGCCGAAAGTTTTGGGTGTCCCGCGCGTGTTCATAGAGCGAGAAGGAATAGACAAAGAAGTTATCGCGAATTTCAAGGAAACACTATCGGCTCTTGAATCGGTGGGATATGAATTGCGCGACATAGACCTTCCGCGCTTGCCGCATTCTCTCGCGGTTTATTATATCGTGATGCCGGCGGAAGTTTCCACGAATCTCGCCCGTTTCGACGGCGTGCGTTACGGCGCGCGCAAAGAAGGGGAAACTCTTCTCAATTCTTATTTGAAAACACGCGGCGAGGGATTCGGCCGTGAAGCGCGAAGGAGAATCATGCTTGGGACTTACGTTCTTTCTTCGGGCTATTACGACGCTTATTACGGCAAGGCGACCGCCGCCCGCGCTCTCA
>JBBTQM010000014.1:0-3262 GCA_038065675.1 Patescibacteria group bacterium
CGTTTTATAGTTGTATTAGATTTCTAAAATAATTTTTTCGAGAAAGGTTTCGATTTCCTCCTCTCCCCTCCTGGCTTGGTGATAGCCGACGACTAAGTTCTCAGATAAGTTTTGAAGTTCGGAAGTTGAGAAGTTTTTTAAGAAACTTTTTGCCTTGTTATATGGAAAAGTTTTCATGTCGGCTTCTTCGGCAGATTTGGTACGGTTGGCCAGAAGCATAGATTTAACTTGCCAGAAAATTTTGTAGAAAATTTCTTCCACGACCATGCCGGAAGCCAGCGCTTTCCTGTAGAGCACCCAGGCTTCCCTCTTGTTGCGTCCGCCTATCGCATCGGTCAAGGCGAATATATTGAAGGCGGAGGAAGATTTCTCTAAAGATTTTTCTTCCAGATTTTCTTCTAAAGCAATATTTTCTCCGAAAAGATTTTTCATTTTATTTTCTCCATTTCTCCCCAATTATCGCCCGCATGCGCCTCGACCACGATAGGCACCCCCTTAAGTTCACCCTCCGGAATAATCGTTTCCATAATTTTTTTGAAATTCTTGGCCGCTTCATGAACCAGTTCATCGGAGACTTCAAATACCAGCTCGTCATGAACCTGGAGAAGGAGCTTCACTTTGCCGCTTTCGCCATTTCTCTTTATATAATCATCGATTTTCTTCATGGCAATCTTGATGATATCAGCCTGTGTGCCCTGAAGCGGCGCATTGATGGCCATCCTTTCCGCCTGAGCGCGGATGTAAGGCAGGGGTGACTTGAAGCCCGTGAAATACCGCTTCCTGCCGAACATGGTTTCGGTATATCCCCTGCGCTCCGTTTCAGCTTTGACTTTGTCTAGATAAACAGCAAGGCCGGTGAAGGTGCTGAAGTATTTGTTATAGAACTCCTGCGCCTCTTTCCTGTCCGTGCCAAGATTCTTCTGCAGAGCGGTTATTCCCATGCCGTAGAGAATGCCGAAGTTTATGGTTTTGGCCCTTACTCTCATGCCCTTATCGACCTTCTCGACCGGCACCTTGAAAACTCGCGAGGCCACCCCTGCGTGCACGTCCTCGCCCTTCTTGAATATTTCTACCAGTTTCTTGTCGCCCGAGAGAATGGCAGCGATACGCAGTTCGATTTGCGAATAGTCCAGAGAAACAAGCTTGAACCCTTTCTCTGCCACAAAAGCATTTCTAATCGCCCGGCCGAGAGTCGTCTTTATGGGAATATTTTGGAGATTCGGGTTGTTGCTTGCCATTCTTCCAGTCACCGCGCCATTCTGGAGAAATGTCGAGTGGAGGCGCGAATTCTTATCAAGAAGCGGCGGTATGGCGTCTATATAAGTGGAGAGAAGCTTCGAGAGCTCGCGATAGTCGAGTATAAGACCGATAATCTTGTGTTTCTCACGGAGTTTTTCAAGCTCGGATTCCTTGGTAGAGAGGGCGCCACCCGGAGTCTTCTTCTGCCGCTTCTCCGCCAAGCCCAGCTTGGTAAAGAGGATGTCGCTAAGCACCTTGGGAGAATTGATATTGAACTCCTCCCCCGCTTCCTTCCAAATCTCCTTCTCCAGGCGAGAAAGTTCTTTGTGATACTTATCGGCGAGCCCGTCTAAAACTTTTTTGTCTATCTTAATACCCGTTTCGTTCATTTTCTGAACGATTGGCATGAGGGGCTTCTCGATATCCTCGAAAACTTTTCTGACTTTTCTTTTATCCAGCTCCGCTTCTATAACCCTTTCCGCTTCTTTAATATCTTTCGCTTTAGTGAAATTCATCACATCCTCGACCGTCGGCGCGGTAATATTCGAATCTATGACCCACAGCGCTAGGGATAGCTCCTTAGCTTCATTAGCTTCGCCAGCTTTAACGACCTCACCCGGACTTATGTCTCTGCCCTCTCCTAGATCTAGGAGAGGGTTGGGTGAGGTCAGTTTTTTTACCCGTTCGCTCAAAGTTCTGAAGCCGAGTGTTTTGAAAAGTTCGAGCACGTCATTAAGTTTAAAATTTTCTTTCCATTCCTTCGGCAGTTTGAAGTCAATCGGGGCATCAGGGCGTATGGTGGCTAGTGTTTTCGAGAAAAACGCTTCTTCCTCTCCTTCTTCCAGAAGCTTCCTCAGTCTCTCAGGTTTTACCTTCTTGATATTCTTGTAGATATTCTCGATTGTGCCAAATTCTTGGATTAGATCCGTCGCGCCCTTTTCTCCAATCCCTTTTACTCCCATGATGTTGTCTGACGGGTCGCCGCGAAGACCCTTGTAGTCGATGAGTTTCTTTGGTTCAAAGCCAAATCTTTCGACTACCCTTTTCTCGTCGTAAAGAATGGTGTCGTTGAGTCCTTTTTTAAGCGTGTAGACCATTACTTTCCTATCATCAACAAGCTGCATGGTATCCATGTCGCCGGAAGCGATAATAATTTCCAATTTAAAGGCAAGACCTTGGGAATCTTTAAAGGTCTTGCCTTGGCATTCGGCGACAATAGTGCCTATAACATCGTCTGCTTCAAATCCCTGAAGAGAATAAACCGATATGCCAAAAGCCTTGAAAACATCTTTCGCCCTCTCGAGCTGGAGGTCAAGGTTTGCTTCATTCTCTTTCCTTCCCGCTTTGTAACTTGCCGCCGCTTCGTGGCGGAAGGTTGGGCCCGATTCGTCGAAAGCGGCCACGATATAGTCAGGTTTCAATTCATTCATGATTTTTATCAGCATGGCCACCAGGCCATAGAGCGCGCCGGTCGGCTCACCGGTCGAGGAGGCCGAGAATTCCGGCAGCGCGTGGTAAGCGCGATGGATGATGGCGTGGGAATCGAGCAGAATGAGGCGCCTTTTATTTTTCATCCCATTAGAAGTTTTACGCTTTTTAATTTTATCATCACGCTATATTCTGTTGAACTTCTAACGGGATTCATGTTTGAATTGGATTCTTCTGGCCTCCTTAGGTATAAGCCCGGGAATATTCTCCGGCCACTCGATGAGAATAATATTTTCGGGATCTTCGGCAATCTTCTTCCAGCCCAAATTTAAAAGTTCCTCTTCTTTCTCCAAACGATACGCGTCTATGTGAACGAGTTTTTTAAAACCTCTCCAGTCTATGTCGTACATTTTCATAATTACGAATGTGGGCGAGGGCATATTTTCTTCCACACCAAGAACCTTCCCGAATTGCTGGGCAAAATATGTCTTGCCCGAGCCGAGTTCCCCTTGGAGCGCTATGACGGTAGCTTTCATGCCACTATTATACATACGAAAACGGGAGCTACTTGAGCTCCCGCCTTTTGTCTCTTACA
>JBBTQM010000015.1:0-8495 GCA_038065675.1 Patescibacteria group bacterium
CAAATTTAAAAATAAAATAAAAAATGTCGCTTTGGTGGTGGAAGACTGGCCTTCCCGCGAACTTTTGACATCCCAGGGGTTGGGTGACAACGAAACACTTCTCGGTTTTTACTACGGGATTCCTTCAACCGCGCGCGGCGCCGACTACGGCGTCGGACCGACACTCCCCGACACCATCACAATCTTTCAGGGACCGACTGAAGAAGAGGCGGGAGGGGACCCCGAACGTGTACGGGAGATTGTCAAAGAGACCATATGGCATGAATACGCGCATTATTTCGGAATAGATGACCATGGTATAGAAAAACTCCCGCGTAAATTCTGATTATTTTACGTGCAATCTCCGTGCTCATATAGATATTGACTTTTTCTATTTTTCATGATATTAGTTTAAGCGGAGACTAGGTTCGTTTTTAACTAGAGATCTCCATTTCGCAAACACCCGACTATGGCCCGATGGCTGAAGAGGTCACGGTAAACCAAGCGGGAACCAAGGAGAGCTGGCATGTCGCTTCACATCTATCTGAAAGAAGAAGCCGTCAAGAAGATTGTCTCCAGGGAGTACACCAACAAGAACGGCCCCCAGGTGGACCGCATCTTTGAAGGGCTCGGTGTGTGGGTTGACCCGGCCGGGTACTATCTGACTGTTTACGAAGATTTCAAGATGCCCATCCGGAAACTCCTTCTCGAGTCTGGTTCCTTCTTCAGTTTCGACTCTTACCTCAAAGAGGCGCGGCGGGAACCCGGCAAATACCTTCTTCCGGGAGTGGACAAAGAAAAAGCCTCGGCAAAGATCGAGCGCGAGGTCCGAGAGACACAGTCATTTTTCATCTCGGGGAATAGCGTCGAGAAGGTGCGCGAACTGTACGAAAATATTCTCGACGGCAGTATCCGGCCGGTGGAGCCGCTCTACGGGAAGCAGGGCAAATCCCACGAGGAACTCGAGCGTGAGCTCGAATCCGCGCAGGTGTTGCTTGACCAGGCCTCGAACAGGGCCCAGGTGTTCAATTCCCGGCTCTTGGCAGCACAACGGGAGTTGGATGAGCTCCGCGTGAGTGTCTGCTTCAGGGTTCGCAAGTTTGTTCTCGACGTCGAGTCGAGGGCCGGAGATCTCACAAGAAAGATCCGCCAGCGCGTAGGGCGTAAAGCCTGACCGACTGTTTGGCGAGAGGCTCCAGCGTTGTTCGCTGGGGCTTTTCATTTTTCTTTTAATACTTAATACTTTATACTCTATACTAATTTTCATGCTAAAACGCCTTGAGCTTTCCGGATTTAAATCTTTCGCCAAAAAAACGGCGCTTGATTTGAGCCATAAAGTTACCGCCGTCGTCGGGCCGAACGGCTCCGGTAAATCAAACATTGCCGAAGGCATCCGTTTTGTTTTGGGCGAGCAGTCCATCAAATCTCTTCGCGGCAAATTGGGCGCCGACCTTATTTTCAAGGGGTCTAAAACGCACGGCGCCATGGGGCGGGCGAGTGTTTCCATAGTTTTTGACAATACCAAGCGCATGTTCGGGAAATCGCGCGTGGGCGAAGGAAATATCAATCTTGATTTTGACGAAATAATAATTTCGCGCGAGGTGTATGGCGACGGTGAGAACAGGTATTTGATAAACGGTTCGCAGGTGCGCCTGAAAGATATTCTTGAAATATTGGCACCGCTCAATATCGGTTCGTCCGGACACCACATCATTTCGCAGGGCGAAGCCGACAAAATCCTGAATTCGTCCATTACCGAGCGCCGGGAAATGATAGAAGACGCGCTTGGTTTGCGTACTTACCAATACAAAATTTTTGAGAGCGAAAGAAAGCTTGAAAAAACGAACGTGCACATAAAAGAAGCGGAAAGTTTGCGCCGCGAACTTGCTCCGCACATAACATTCTTAAAAAAGCAGGTTGAAAAAATTGAGCGCGCTCTTTCCATGCGCGAGGAACTCAAGACGCTTTACATAGAATATTTCTCGCGGGAAGAGCACCGGCTTAAGGAAGAAAAAAGGGCGCTCGAAAGAGAGGGTGGAGTGGAGCGCGAACTTTCAAAAATAGACGAGACATTAGTTGAGCTTAAGCGCGAGCTTTCGCTAACGCCCGAGGATGCCGCTTCGGAAGAGTCCGCCCGCCGCGCCGAAGAAGCGCTTTTGGGGATTAGGGCGAAGAAGGATGAATTGGGAAGAAAAATCGGGCGGCTGGAAGGAATGATAGAACTGGAGGAAGAACGTTCAAAAGAACTCGCGCTTCAGGGCGGCTCTTCGGCTGCTTCGGTGGAATTTTCGGAAGTGGAATCTTTAGGTGAGAAATTACTCTCGCTTGCAAGCACGGCTCTTTCAAAAGGCGACACGGCTTTTTTTAAAGAAGCGCTTCGGGAAATCGCCGATTCCATCCAGTCTTTTTTGGCGGGGAAGCGCGGGGAAACCGCCGCGCAAATGGAGAGGAGAGGCGGAATGGGCATCGCCAAGCTTAAAGAATCCCGCGAAAGTCTGAATAAAGAACTTTCCGATATTTTATACAAGGAAAAGGAACTTGCTCGCGAGCTTGAATCGTCCCGCCGCTCGCTTGAAGAATCAAAAGAAAATTTCCGCGACAAAGAAAGGACATTTTTTGAACTTTCTTCAAAACGCAGCGACATATCCGCTCGCGTCGGCATGTTCCGCATGCGGGAGGAAAAATTCCGCGCCGAAGAAGAAGATTTTAAACGTGAGCGAAAGGAGGCCGAGGTGCTTGTCGGAGTTGATGAAAAAGATTACCGGCATATAGGAATTCCCACAGGCGGAGCGCCGCAGGAAGAACGCCGCCGCGCGATTGAACGCATAAAAGTCCGCCTTGAAGATGCCGGTATCGGCTCCGGCGAGGATGTGATTAAGGAATACGAAGCGACTTCCGCACGCGACCAGTTTTTGGCGTCGGAACTTGAAGATTTGAAAAAAAGCAAAGATTCTTTAACAAGCCTTATTGAAGAATTGCGAAAAAAACTGGGGGAGGAATTCAAAGAAGGAGTTTCAAAAATAAATTCGCAGTTTTCGGAATTTTTCAAACTGATGTTCGGCGGCGGCACGGCAGGGCTGTCTCTCGCCAAACGCGAAAAGAGGCACTACTCCGCGGGCGACGAAGAAGAGGAAAAACTTTTTAATGGTGAAGAAAAAGAATTTGAAGAGGGAATAGACATACATATTTCTCTGCCGCAGAAAAAAATCCGCGATTTGAATATGCTCTCCGGCGGCGAAAGGGCGCTTACTTCCATCGCGCTCCTTTTTGCCATTTCCCAAGTCAATCCGCCGCCATTTTTGGTATTGGACGAAACAGACGCGGCGCTTGATGAGGCCAACTCGCGCAAATACGGCGATATGCTGGAAACCCTTTCCAAATTTTCAAGCCTCATTGTCATCACCCACAACCGCGAGACCATGTCTCGGGCAAACGTCCTTTACGGCATTACCATGGGTGCCGACAGCGTTTCAAAAATACTTTCCGTCAAATTCGACGAGGCAACGACCTACGCGAAGCAATAGCGTTCCCGTGAAGTTAAACTTCATAAAGTTGTGATAAAACAAATCCCCCGCACGGAACCGTGCGGGGGAAAATGGGGGAGGAAGGAATTCAGGATTCCTTCGGTTGTTCTTTGGGTGAAACGATTACTTTGAACAACTTGATCCCGGCGATTACGGCAACGACCAAAACTACAGTTAAAACCGCCGCGAGGGGAAGGAGAAGCGAGATGAAAACCGCCGCGGTATCCATGTTTTCCGGGATTTCGTCTTCAATCCAGAAGAGGGAAGGGCACTGGGTGACAATGAACCACCACAGCGCAAACGCCGCGATTCCCCACAGGACGCCGAAAACCGCCGGCCAAATGTAAGCGCTTACGAGGATTTGACCCCCCGTTGTAATCGGGGTCATCGACGAGAGCAGAAGGGCCACGACGACTGCGAGCAAGATAACTACAAAACACTCCTCTATTCTTCTAAGCATTGCCTCCTCCTTTGTGTTGTACGGGAACTTCCGAAAGATTATCCTTACTTGATATCGCTGTCAATAACCTGAATTTAAACGAGAGAGTAGTCCAGAGTTTTGCGCGCCATGTCGGCGGCGGTAACCTTGAAGCGGACCGAGTCGCCCAAAGTAAATTTTCTGCCGGTTCTCTCTCCGATGACGCGATATTTCTTTTCTTCAAAAATATAATAGTCGTCGCCCAAATCGCGGAGCTTAATCATCCCTTCGCATTTCGTCTCTTTTTCTTCCACGTATATGCCCCATTCCGTTACGCCTGAAACCGTTCCTTCAAATTCTTGCCCTATGCGTTTTGACATGTATTCAACCTGCTTGTATTTGATGCTGGCGCGCTCGGCGTCAGCCGCCTCTTTTTCGCGCGCCGATGCGTAACTGCACATTCCTTCGTAAAGATGCCATTCATCCTCCTTTATTTTCTGCCCGCCAAGATATTCCTCAAGCAGGCGGTGAACCATGACGTCGGGATAACGGCGGATGGGGGATGTAAAATGGGTGTAATGTTCAAAGGCGAGTCCGTAGTGCCCTATATTTTTTATTGAATAAACGGCTTTCGCCATGGAGCGTATAATCGCCGTTTGTATCGTTTCGCGCCCGGGTTTGCCTTCAAGATTTTTTAGAAGAGTATTTAATGCTTTTTGTTCCACCACGCCGTCTTTTTGTTTCAATTCGTATCCCAAGCTTTTCAAAAATAGCGTGAGGTCCAGCATACGCTCGCGGTCGGGATTGTCGTGCACGCGATAAACGAAAACCGTTTCTTCTTCCATTTTGTGCACGAATTCGGCAACTTTTTTGTTGGCAAGAAGCATGAATTCCTCAATGAGCTTGTTGGTGTCCTGCCTTATTTTCTTGAAAACGCTCAAGGGAACGCCATCTTTATCCAGAACGAACTTGACCTCCTCCTGGTCCATTGAAATGGCGCCCGCCGCCATGCGTTCATCGGTTAATTTTTTGGCAAGCGTGTTTAAGATATTGAGCTCCTTGTAAAATGTTCCATGCTTCTTGTTCAATATCTCCTGCGCCTCCTCGTAAGTAAATCTTTTGTCGGAGCGTATTACGGTTTTACCGAACCACTGCTTCACAACTTTCGCCTGGGGGGTGAGTTCAAGCACCGCGCTCATGGTTAGTTTTTCTTCTTCCGGATTCAGACTGCAAAGGTCATTTGAAAGGGCTTCCGGAAGCATGGGAATTGTTCTGTCCACGAGGTAAAGGGAAGTAGAGCGTTTGATAGCCTCCTTGTCGAGAGATGTGCCGGGGCGCACGTAGTGCGAAACATCGGCGATGTGTATTCCGATTTCCATATTCCCGTTCGGCAATTCAAGAATAGAAATTGCGTCGTCAAAATCTTTGGCGTCAAACGGGTCTATGGTGAACGTCGTGATGTCTCTGAAGTCGCGGCGTTTTTCAATCTCGCCTTTTTCTATGCCGCGCGCCTTTAGCTCCTCGGCTTCGCGCTCCACATCGGCGGGGAATTTTTCCGTAAATCCTTTTTCAAGAGCGATGCCGCGCATTTCGGCGTTGTGCTCGCCGGGTTTGCCGAGAAGCTCAACCACCTTTCCTATGGGGTTTTTCTTGGGGTCTTTCCATTCGGTTATAACGGCGAATGCCTTATCTCCTTTTGCCGCTCCGCCCAACGCGTCTTTCGGTATCAAAATATCCACGTACATTTTCTGGTCGCCCGGGACCAGGAAATAAGTTCCATCATCCTGCTCAATAGTTCCGGAAAATCCGGCTTTGGCTCGCGCCACTATTCCGGTAATTTCTCCGGTTTTCTGGTCGAAGCGGTTTTTGCCGATAACGCGCGCCGTTACCCGGTCGCCGTGAAGCGCGGTATTCAAAAAAGACGGTACTATCTCTATGTCGTCTTTCTTGCCTTCCTGGCGCACATACCCGACGCCTTTTCCGGTTATGGAAATAACGCCGCGTATTTCGTGGCTTTCTTTTTTGTCCGCTTTTTCATTTTTTGGGGCATGGCGCCCCCTTTTTTTCTCTCCTTTCATGTTTGATTTCGGCATAATAGCATTTTTGCGCCGTAAGCGCCTGGCTACCATTACCCCATAGGAACTTCCTAATTTACATAGGGTTACCCTATGTTAGAATTATTTTGTGGCAGAAAGAAAGATAAATTTTTCTTTAGATGAGTATTATCATATATATAATCGGGGGACAGACAAGCGAGAAATTTTTCTTGATGACTTAGACAAAGAAAGATTTCTCAAGCTCCTTTTTGTTTCAAATGGTGATAAATCATTCGTTTTTCGAGATTTCCCCATAGGGTTACCCTATGTAAAATTTGATAGGGGTGAGCCGAGAACGGCAATAGGGGCGTATTGTTTAATGCCAAATCATTTCCATCTCCTTGTTAGAGAAACTAGTGAAAACGGGATTACTAAATTCATCAGTAAAGTTTTAACAAGCTATTCTATGTATTTTAATAAAAAATATAATAGATCTGGCAGGTTATTTGAAGGAACATTTAAAGCAAAACACATTGATAATGACAGATATTTAAAATACCTTTTTGCCTACATTCATCTGAATCCCGTTAAGTTAATTGATAAAAACTGGAAGGAAAATGTTATTGCCGATAAAAAAGCAGCAAAAAATTACCTTAAAAATTACAAATACTCAAGCTATATGGATTACCAAAACAAACAACGAACAGAGAAGATTATTTTAAATAAAAAGGTATTTCCTGACTACTTTTCTACAAAGACTGATTTTAGTGATTTTATTAACGACTGGCTTTCTTTAAAAGCCGATACCCCATAACACATAGGGTAACCCTATGTGTTATGGGGTATTGTACGGGGTGTTTTGGGAATGAACAGCTTATTCATACAATTTCTTGACAATGATGGCGGATAAGCGTATACCTGCGACAGACGTAACTCCATAAGGGGAACGATGTTTCCTTTGTTTTTAAGTTTTTCTATTTCCAATCACGTTGCCATTAATAATTAGAAATTATCAGTTTTTTACAAAAATATGATTTTAAATATTTCGGGTCGTGCTCTCCCGCTAAAGGGCATAGTTTTATCCGCAATCATTGCGGTCAGTCTTTTTTCGTTTGTCGGGTTTGCGCAAGCGGCGACACTTACCTACAGCAGTGTCCCTTCTGGGAATCTCACGGCAGGTATACTTGCGAATTTTGTTGTGCAAGCTCCTGATACTGCAGGGTATTCAGTTACTTTGTCAGACGACAGTGCCGGCGGCATTTTCTATGGCGGTAACTTAGATGGTGGTTGTAGTACCCAATTGGGTGGCAACACCATATCAATTGCGGCTACCCATACACAGAAAGCATTCTGTTATTCGAACGCGACGCCAGGTACGTATACTGTCGTTGCATCGGTAACCGGTCTTGATCCCGTATCTGCGACTGTAACGATTGCCCCTGCTTCAATTATTAACGCAACAACTGGAGTGGGGTACACGACCATCCAAGCTGCGGTAAGCGCTGCTGGCGAAGGAGATACGATTACTATTGCAGCCGGGACATACAATCTGGACAGCCAGATTCTGATCAGTAATAAAGCGCTGCACATTGTTGGTGCGGGAGATTCCACAATCATTACCACGGGTTCCACACCTTGGGTTAACAGTGGGACATCAAAAGGACTTGCTCCACTTATTGGAATCAGTGCCGGTGATAAAGCTGTGATTGTAGAAAACGTTAAAGTGACCGGCGCAAAAAATATTATAACATCGCTGGTCAATGATTATGGCCACGGCATCAATGTTTATAGATCGTCAAATGTAACATTGAACAATGTTACATCCATAGGCAACGATGCGGCCGGTTTGATAGTCGGCAGCTCAAACGTTACTGCTACCAATCTAAACACAAGCGAGAATGGTTGGGGCGGGGTGAATGTTGATATAAGTTCCGGGACAGAAGTGCCACCTGCCGTTTTTACGCTTACTGGCAACGGCGTTTTGTCGGAGGGCAACCAGATCTGGTCTGATGGCGACCGTGTCACTGATACTGCGACGGTTACCGTCAATGCCGCCGCCGAGTACAACAGGTACAAGAAGGGCGGGACGACAGCATCTTATATCTGGACGAATAGGGCGTTGGCTGGCGTGGCCACGATTGGCACTACTTATTACATGACCATCCAAGCTGCGATTAATGCCGCCTCGACGACGGTTGCGGACACAATCAATGTCGGAGCGGGAACATACACGACTGGTCAGATCGTCATCAATAAGAATTTGACTATTGTCGGTGATAGTTCCAACAAACCGATAATTCGACCAACAGGGGATTTCCTCGTAAGCAATGCAGGCGGTTCATGGATGTTAGTTAACCCTGGATTTTCATTTAACCTGAGTAATGTCGTAATTGATGGTAATACATCTTTTATAAGATATGCTCTTCGTTCGCACGGCAATACGACCATCAATAATGTTGATTTCCGCAGAATTTGGGGTAGTACCAGTGGTATAGGTAGTCCATATACAGGGATTGCGGTTTCAAGTTTCGGCGGGAC
>JBBTQM010000016.1:0-50144 GCA_038065675.1 Patescibacteria group bacterium
ATCATCGCGCACATCGACGCAGGCAAAACGACTACCTCAGAGCGTGTTCTCTACTACACTGGTTCCCAACACAAGATCGGAGAAGTGCACGAAGGAGAAACCACGACCGACTGGATGGAGCAGGAGCGTGAGCGCGGCATAACCATTACCGCCGCCGCCATAACTTGTTTTTGGTCGCCGACTTACCTGTCTGCGTTGCCCGCACAGGCAGGCGACAAGGCGAACGAAAATCTCAAGCATCGTTTCAATATTATCGACACTCCCGGACACATTGACTTCACGATTGAAGTTAAACGCTCTTTGCGTGTCTTGGACGGCGCGGTTGTCGTTTTTGACGGCGTTGCCGGCGTTGAGCCGCAATCGGAAACCAACTGGCGCTATGCCGATGAGGCCAGTGTTCCCCGTGTTTGTTTCATTAATAAATTGGACCGCACAGGCGCGTCTTTCGAGCATTCGTACAAAACTATTCTTGAACGTCTTTCCAAAAAAGCGGTTCGCATGCAGATTCCCATCGGACTTGAAGACAAATTCGAGGGCGTGGTGGATCTCCTGCGCATGAAGGCGTACAAATTTGAAGGTGAAATGGGGCGCGACGTTGTTGAGATTGAAATTCCTGAAAATCTCAACGCCGACGCCGAAAAATATCGCCACGAGCTGGTTGAAAAAATCGTTGAACAAGACGAAGCGGCAATGCATGAATATTTGGAGGGTAAAACAATTGAATTCACGCGCCTGAAACAAATCATGAGAAAAGCGGTCATCTCAAACGAAATTTTCCCGGTTTTCGCCGGTTCGGCACTTAAAAACAAAGGCGTTCAGCTCGTGCTCGACGCTGTCGTTGATTATTTGCCGAGCCCGATTGATATTCCTCCTACCAAGGGGCTCAATCCCGATACCGGAGAAATAGAAATGCGGGCGGCGTCCGATTCGGAGCCGTTTTCCGCGCTTGCTTTTAAGCTCATGGCGGACCCATTCGTCGGACAACTTACTTTTTTCCGCGTTTATTCCGGAACTCTTGAAGCGGGGTCATACATTTTAAATACGAGAACGGGAAACAAGGAACGCATAGGCCGCATTCTCCAAATGCAGGCCAACGACAGGAAAGAAATTAAAAAAGTTTTCGCCGGAGAAATCGCCGCCGCGGTCGGGCTTAAAGACACAATCACTTCCGACACTCTCTGCGATGAAAATAATCCGATTACACTTGAAAAAATCGTCATTCCGGAGCCGGTCATATCTCTCCGCATTGAACCGAAGACAAAAGCCGACCAGGAAAAAATGGGTATGGCTTTGGCGCGCCTTTCCCAGGAAGACCCGACATTTCGCATAACGACTGACGCCGAAACCGCCGAGACCGTTATCTGGGGTATGGGGGAACTCCATCTTGAAATAATCGTCGACCGCATGAAAAGAGAATTCGGGGTGGAGACCTCCGTCGGCAAGCCGCAAGTCGCCTACAAAGAAACAATTACCGGTTCCGCGGAAGCGGAAGGAAAATACATCAAGCAGTCCGGAGGACGCGGACAGTACGGCCATGTCCGCATCAGAATCAAGCCGATGGAAAAAAATGTTGATCCGGAAGACGTGCCGAAAAACACAAAACGCTACGACCATTTCGAATTCGTAAACAATATAAAAGGAGGCGTAATCCCGAACGAATTTATTCCCGCGGTTGAAAAGGGGGTGCGCGAGGGGATGGAGCGCGGAGTGCTCGCTGGTTACCGCCTCGTCGATATTTCCTGCGAACTTTACGACGGTTCGTACCACGAAGTTGACTCATCAGAAGTCGCCTTCAAGGTTGCCGCCTCAATGGCTCTTCAGGATGCCGCCAACCGCGCGCGTCCTGTGATACTTGAACCGATTATGAAAGTGGAGGTTGTAACGCCGGACAAATTCATGGGTGACGTTACTGGGAATCTTTCCGGCAAGCGCGGACAAATTGAAGGAATGGAAGAACGCGGCATGAACAAGGCCATAAAAGCGCTCGTTCCTCTTTCCGAAATGTTCGGTTACGCGACATCAATGCGCTCCATGACCGAAGGCCGCGCTACATTCACTATGGAATTTGCAAATTACTCAATCGTTCCAAACAATGTTGCTCAAACTATAATTGAAGCAAGAAAATAAAAATCCAAGGGGAGTCCTTGGATTTTTAAAACAAAAACTCCCCTTCTACAAGCTCAGGGGAGTTTTTGTTTTACATCGTTTGCCCGCTTTCGCAGGTTTTGCAAGCGGAGCGGTGCGTCGCCGCCTCAAAGACAGCGGCAAGTCCGACGAGTACATAAACAACGGTCTCAACCGTCGGCCATGAACCCAAAAGCATGTTGACTACATTCCACCCGAGCGCCGTTAGGCCCCAGTTGACGCCTCCGACGACGAGGAGAATGAAGGCAACCATGTGTAACGTTTTCATAGTACTTATATAGGTTACCTGATAATAGTGACTAATATGCATTATACCGCGCGGCGGCTTTTACAAAGCCGGGACTGTGAATATCGCTTTTTATGCCCGCGCCTCCATATTTGACAACCTTTTTCGCTTTGCTATTATGTCCTGTACACGCATTAGTGCGTTCTTTTCTTTTTGGCTCGAAATATTATAAGTTTTAACAAATTAGCGGTAATCCTCCGGCCGTCTCGTGCGCCGAAGGATTACCGGTAGCATTAATAAAAATGGCAGAAGAATTTAAGAGAGATAAGCCCCACATAAACGTGGGCACCATCGGTCACGTTGACCATGGAAAGACGACCTTGACCGCGGCCATCCTCCACGTCCTTGATATGAATAAGGACAAGGGATACGGTGCCCGCGTTGAAGGAATAGACAATATTGACAACGCTCCGGAGGAAAAGGCGCGCGGTATTACCATTGCACTTCATCACTCGGAGTATTGGACGCCTGCCCGCCACTACGCCCACATTGACGCCCCGGGACACGCCGACTACATCAAAAACATGATTACCGGCGCGGCCCAAATGGACGGTGCAATTATCGTGGTAGCGGCGCCTGATGGCGTTATGCCCCAGACTCGCGAACACGTTCTCTTGGCGCGCCAGGTCGGCGTTCCCCGCATCGTCGTTTTCCTCAATAAGTGCGACATGGTTGAGGACAAAGACCTTATTGACCTCGTAGAGGAGGAAGTGCGCGAGCTTCTCACGAAATACCAGTTTGACGGAGCTAACACTCCGATTATCCGCGGTTCCGGACTCAAGGCCCTTGAATCAAAGTCCGCGGACGATGAATGGGCAAAGAAAGTTCTTGAGCTCGTTAATACACTTGATTCACACATTCCCCAGCCGGAGCGCGAAGTTTCCAAGCCGTTCCTCATGCCTATTGAAGACATTTTCTCTATTGAAGGACGCGGCACGGTTGTAACCGGACGCATTGAGCGCGGGACCGTTAAAGTTGGCGAAGAAATTGAAATTGTAGGAATCAAGCCGACCGCAAAAACGACCGTTACCGGAATTGAAATGTTCAACAAACAGCTTCAGGAAGGCCTTGCGGGCGACAACGCCGGCATCCTTCTCCGCGGCACCAAGAAAGAGGACGTAACGCGCGGTCAGGTTATCGCCAAAACGGGCTCAGTTACTCCTCATACTGACTTTGACGCTGAAGTATACATATTGAAGAAGGAGGAAGGCGGACGCCACACCCCGTTCTTCAACGGCTACAAGCCGCAGTTCTACATCCGCACGACGGACGTGACCGGCGAAGTTACTCTCCCTTCAGGCGTTGAAATGGTTATGCCGGGAGACACTATTACTTTCAAAGTAAAACTCGTCGCCCCGGTCGCGCTTGAGGAAAAACAGCGCTTCGCCATCCGCGAAGGAGGCAAGACTGTCGGCGCGGGAGTCGTAACGAAGATAAACGCGTAAGCAAAAAACAATTAACTATTAACAAATAACAAGTAACCCGCCTGGGAATCGGTACAAGTTAATAGTTACAAGTGAAAAGTTAGTCCACATGGCTACAAAATCGACAACCAAAAAAGCTCCCGCGAAGAAAGCCGCGGCCAAGGCCGCGGAGGGGATACAACATCTGCGCATCCGTGTCCGCGCGTATGAAAATAAAGTGCTCGACCTTTCGGTTAAGCAAATTATTGATACCGCTCTCCGCTATGACGCCAAAATTTTGGGGCCGATTCCGCTTCCGACCGAGATAAAAAAATATACGGTAAACCGCTCCTCGTTCATCTACAAAAACGCGCGCGAGCAGTTTGAGATGAGGATACACAAGCGCCTTATCGATATCGTGAACCCATCGGCGAAAGTGATTGAAGCTCTCACCAACCTATCCCTTCCTTCAGGGGTGGATATAGATGTGAAGATGATGTAACAAAAAAATCATTAATTTAAACAAAATCCCCGCTTTATGCGGGGCTTTTGTTTAAATTAATGATTAAATTGACAAATATGTATTTTTATTATTAAATGCGGACAGAAAATCGACCTTTCGTCCAACTCGTACATCCAAGTCCAAGGGGGTTATGATGAAGAAAAGTATTGCCGTTTTTCTCTTGGGGTTCGTTGCGGCCGTTTCCTTCGCCTTGATAGCTCACGATTTGAGCGGTCACGGAATGAAGGAGGAAACCAAGCACTGCGCTACGTTTAACATCGGTGAGGGGTACCTGCGCGTTTGCGTGGGAGAAGTCCAATACCTAAGGCCCCTCCAATAGCGAAAGCCCCGTTTCTAACATTAAGGAGCGCATATGCCGAGAGTTCGGCTCGAGAAAATTCCCCAGGAAATTCAACAGCGATACAACATCGGCGAGGAAGTGGAGGCCGATGTCGGATTTGATGTCACGGCTGGGGGGAAGCTTCACCTTCCGAAACAAGAAAGGGAAAGAGGTGCATGTAGATGCAGTGGAGCTCTGCGGCACCCCTATCATGGTCCGCGACCTTTGAATGATTCCCGGTTGGCCCGCGCCTCGCGCGGGCTTTTTCTTTGACTTGTTTGCCACGCGTAATTGACAAATGGTGTTTGAAAATATAACCTAAGCAACGGACTTGATTCTTTGTCAATCGAGAAACCCTTAACCAAAAGGAGTACGCTATGAGCCGTTTATTGAGGTCGTTGGGCGTTATTGCATTTATCTTTATCGTCACCGCGTGTGGCGGCGGTGGCGGCGGGAATACGTCTCCCGCACCTGTCTCTGCCCCGCCGGCAACGTACAGTATTTCTGGCACTGCCGCTCCAGGCGCCACAATCGCCGCGAGCGGGTCGGCGACAGCAAGTGCGATCGCCGCGGCGCAGACGGGACATTCAGTTTGTCCGGTCTCGCTAACGGCGCCTACACCGTCACGCCGTCGCTCACGGGATATTCATTTACCCCGACGAGCATGGCGAAAACGGTGAATGGTGCAAATGTGACCGGGGTGAATTTCACCGCTACGGCAAATCCCGTCGTCCCGCCGACTAAGTACACTATTTCCGGCAAGGTGAGCGGTGGGGCTGGCATAATCGTCACCTTAAGCCCCAGTGGTGCGACGGTGACGACTGGTACGGACGGGAGTTACGAGTTCTCTGTGGTAAACGGGGGCTATACCGTCACTGCTCCGGGCGCAACCCCAGTCTCTGTAACGGTGAATGGAGCAAATGAAACGGGTATAAACATCGCGACGCCCATGCCAATCACCACTTCGTTGCCAGCCGGTTATGTGGTTCAGGGCGGGCTGACCTGGATGCCGGTGACCTTCATTGTGCCGGTAACCTTCGGTTCGACTTTCTGGGCGGATGCTAATGCTTATTGCACCAATACCACCATCAATGGACAGACCGGTTGGCGCATGCCGACCAAAGATGAGTTGTTGAGCCTAGCCAATTCCGGGGCGTTGAACGCGGTGAACGGCCAGTGGGTCTGGTACTACGTCTGGTCGTCTACGCCCTATCCAACGGGCGGTTACTACGTCGTTTACTTGGATCCCACCAGGATATTCAACGGCACCGTCGATGTGGGCAGGGACGCCAACTATGTGTCGTGTGTCCACCCCGGTATTGTCCCCGCCCCACTGGCATCAGCGCTACTGTTGGCAACGGGCAAGTCACCGTCAGTTGGAATGCAGTTACGGGAGCGACCTCTTACAACCTTTACAGGGCATCGATCTCCGGTATCACCAAGAGCAACTACAGTTCATTAACCGGTGGAGTAAAGGTTGCCGGAGTTACCTCTCCATACATCCAAACCAGCTTGGCCAATAGCACGACCTACTATTTTGTGGTGACGGCGGTCAATGCCAACGGAGAGAGTAACGAATCGAATCAGGTCTCGGCAACACCGCAGGTTGCTCCGTTGCCAGCAGGTTATGTGATTCAGGGCGGCCTGATCTGGATGCCGGTAACGTTAAACTTCAACTGGGCGGATGCCAATGCCTATTGCACCAATACCACCATTAACGGCCGAGCTGGCTGGCGTCTACCGACGCTAACCGAAGCATATGCCTTTTCTGCATCGTTTTTTTCCATCGGGGGGTTTCGCAATTCGTTGTGGACGTCACCCTACATGCCCTACATCTGGACGTCGACACCCGCTAGTGTTGGGAGCCACTACTTCGCCGATATCGTCATCGGCGTTGGCGGCAGTTTCGATGCGCGCGACGTGAACCAATTCGGAGTGACGTGTGTCCTTTAGAGCCTTGGTCTGTGGAATCTCTTCATTGAGCCTTTAGGTATCGATGGAATGGGTGCAGTAGTCTTCGGCCCTGCCGGATTCTAGCTCGCTTGATTGAGTTTGTAGTAATTAAGTGGCCATCGCGAAAGCGGTGGCCTTTTTGTTTGACTTTGGATATTTTTTATGATATAATTAAATAAGTTAATTCCTATTCGTATGGATAGGTCATTCCGAAAGGGATAAGAGGGAAGCTTCTAACCCTGAATTAGAAGCGTTCGTTGAAAGGATCAAGATATGTCCATCGTTTGGGAAGATTGGTCTCAAGTCGTGAATGGACCTTCCAAGTTCGACCTGATGGTGTCGTTGTTCGAATCTACGACACAGGCATTACAGCCGCGTCGAACCACGGAGTTCCAGGTGAAGCACAAGGACAAACCATCAACCATTCATCTGAAAGTTGCCGTTTCCCTTATACAGCGTGAAGATGGGTCAGGAGAGTCCTGGAACTTTGAAGGATACGCTCTTCCCTCGGGCAAGAGATTAAAAGGTTATTACTCTACCCGGACCAGAAAGGGCACCGTCAAATTCCACGATAACGGACCGCTCGTATAAATAAAAAAATATAACCCGCCTGCAAAAAATCTGCCCCGGCGGGTTTTTTGTTGCATTTTTTGTACCCCCGTGTATACTCGCTAAGTCAGATCTACGTCCCCGTAATGGGGGACCAATGGACCACTCCGCAAATAGGATGCTCCATTGCGGATTTTTTAGTAGAAAATAGCGAGGTATGCCGAGCATATTTTCTTAACCCCTCACTTGCATCGTAAGAGGGGGATAGTAAGTAAAATAAGTGAAGAAATAAATATTGTATAGCAAGTGAGGGGTAGCGATTTTTATAGTCGTTTTACTCCTTAAAAATCAGTCATGAAATTTATCGTCGGAACAAAACAGAATATGACCCAATTTTTCGCCGAAGACGGGCGGGCGTTCGCCGGCACCGTGCTTAAGGTGGAGCCGATGGTCGTTGCACAGGTAAAAGGAAAAGAAAAAGACGGCTATTCGGCGGTTATGGTCGGTTTCGGCGGCGCTCAAAAAGTGGAAAGAGTTTCCAAGGCGGTGCGCGGGCATTTGAAAGAAATTGCTCCGACCAAGGGTCTTAAAGAATTCAGAGTTTCCGAGGAAGAAGCAAAGGCATTCGCGCGCGCGCAGTCGATTGACGTATCAATATTTAATCCGGGCGACATCGTTGAAGTTTCAGCCATAACCAAAGGCAAAGGTTTTCAGGGTGTGGTTAAGCGACATGGATTTGCCGGCGGCCCGAGAACTCACGGCCAGAAACACTCCGAACGCGAAGCCGGTTCTATCGGAGCTACATGGCCCCAGCGCGTTATAAAAAACAAGCGCATGCCCGGACGCATGGGCGGAGACCGCGTTACGATTAAAAACCTGCGCGTGTTGGGAGTTGATGCGGCCGCGAATCTTATTTTAATATCGGGAGCCATTCCGGGCCGCCGCGGAACTTTCGTTGAAGTAAGGGGCAGGAATTAGTTGGTAGGAATTAGGAATTAGAAAAATGGAAACAAAAATTTACAATCAGGAAGGAAAAGAATCCGGAGAAATTAATCTTCCGGAAAGTGTTTTCGGCGTGAAATGGAACGCGGACTTGATACATCAAGTTATCGTTTCAATGCAGTCCAACGTCCGCACCTCGACTGCCCACACCAAGGGGCGTTCGGATGTTCGTGGCGGAGGCAAGAAGCCATGGCAGCAGAAAGGAACCGGCCGAGCCCGCCACGGTTCGCGCAGAAGCCCGCTTTGGCGCGGCGGAGGCATTACTCACGGTCCGACCAGTGAGCGCAATTATGAAAAGAAAGTGAACAAAAAAATGGCGGCGAAAGCTCTCGCGGCGCTTCTTTCGGAAAAATTAAAGAGCGGGCGCGTTATTTTTGTCGACAGCATTTCGTTTTCTGCCGCGAAAACCAAAGAAGCGGCGAAAACATTAAGCGCCATTTCAAAAGTAAAAGGATTTGAAACGCTGTCCATGAAGAAAAGCGGGAACGTTTACTTTGTTTTGCCGAAAAAGGACGACAAAGCAGTCCGCGCTTTCAAGAATCTTCCTCAAGTTGAGACCGGGGAAGCGAGGAATTTAAACGCGCTTGATTTGGTTACGCACCGCTACATTGTCGTTGCGGAGCCGAAAGAATCCGTGGCGATTCTTGAAAAGAGAGTCACAAAATAAAAACTTGTCCCGTTAGAGGCCGTGAACGCGTAGTTATAATCAAAATGAAAAACTTAAAAAATTTAAAAAAAATAAAATCTTCTGTAGCGGGGCGTTCGCGCATTGTCTCTAATGGGATGGCAACAAAATCTGCAAAAATAAATACAGTTCCGGAATCGCTCTCAGGCGTTTTGCTCCGCCCGCGCATTACGGAGAAAGCGACTATGTTGGGCGAGAAAAACGTCTACACCTTTGATGTTTCTCCGCGCGCCAATAAAGACATGGTCGCCCGCGCCGTTAAAGCTGTTTACGGGATGACGCCGATTCGGGTTAATATTTCTCAGATTAAACCGAAGGCGATTTTCGTTCGCGGGAAGATGGGGACAAAAGGCGGCGGGAAGAAAGCCATGGTGTATTTAAAAAAAGGAGATAAGATAGAGTTTGTGTAAATATAACCTACAACCAACGACAAACAACCAACAAAAATGAAATTTTACAAACCCACAACTCCATCGCGCCGCCACATGTCCACCGTTACCTTCAAGGGGGTGCTTACTTCGTCTGTCCCGCATAAGGCTTTGACCTACGGCAAAAAGCGCCATGTCGGACGAAACGCGGACGGCAGAATCACCGTTCGCCACAAGGGAGGAGGACACAAACGCGTTCATCGCGATGTTGATTTTCTGTACGACAAAAAAAATATTCCGGCGCGCGTGGAAAGCGTTGAATACGACCCGAACCGCTCCGGTTTTATCGGGCTTGTTGTTTATCGCGACGGCGAGAGGCGCTATATGCTTCTTCCGAAAACTGTTCGCCCGGGAGCGAATATCATGGTTTCCGAAACAGCCGACATAACGCCGGGCAACCGCCTCCCTCTTTTGAAAATTCCTGTCGGCACTTTTGTTTACAATGTTGAAATCAAGCCGCGAGGCGGAGCGAAGCTTGTCAGAAGCGCCGGTGTTTTTGCCGAAGTGGTCGCGCAAGACGGCGGCTATACCAGTTTGAAGCTTCCTTCTACCGAAGTTCGCAAAGTTCCCGGTTCATCGTGGGCGTCGGTTGGCGAGGTTTCAAATGACGAGCATAAGCTTCGTTCAATAGGCAAAGCGGGCCGCTCGCGCTGGCTTGGAATCCGCCCGACTGTCCGCGGCACCGCCATGAATCCGGTTGACCACCCTCACGGAGGAGGTGAAGGCAGGCAGGGCAGGGGTCTTCGCAGGGCGAAATCTCTATGGGGCAAGCCTACGGGCAAGGGACAAAAAACCAGAACTCCAAAGAAATACTCAAATATTTTTATTGTTTCCAGGAGAAAAGTTGGGAAGAAAAGAGAAACGAAGCAGTAAGTCAGCAAAAAAAGAAGGCCGCCCGAGGGGGCGGCCTTTTCGATTGAGTTCACATCACAGACAATTTTCATGTCTGGAAATCTGAAACAGAAGATCGATCGGGTTTTTCGTGTCCATGCGAGCCAGAGGATTTTCGACGATCATCTGGCGTACCAACTTCCCGTCTTTGTCGAACCACTGCTTGACTGGAGCTGGCCCACTACAGCGAATTGTTTTTCCCACGAGTTCGGCTAGCTCGCGCACAGTGGTGTTATCGCATGGTCCCCTCATCCAACCCTCTGCTTTCGTGGGGATGTTGCCCGGGATAATAAGAAGGGGTAAAAATATTTCCATAGTCACGTGCGCATGACATCGTTGAGGAATCAAGCTGACCCCTAATCCTGGGAAAGGAGCGGTACTTGCGAGCATACTATTCTTGTCGTGGACGAGGTGGACCTCATCGATGGCAATGGAAGCCTCGATCTGTACCACCGATTCCTTGGTTATTTCAGGGGTGCAAGCATACAAGGCGAAAAAAACAACAACCCACACAGGGTAGCGAAACATTGGGGGACTCCTTATTTTGTGTAATTAAGAACAGACGATTGAATATAACAACTTAAATAAGTATTTGTCAATAGAAAACAATTATCGCGGATGTATTTATCGTTTCCAGACGTAAGGTAGGAAAGAAAAGGAAAGAAACGAAGCAGTAAAAAATCGGCCTGAATGGTCGATTTTTTACTGCGAAGTCAACCCCCCCCCCACAAAGGACCGCCCTTCGTTCGACAGCAAATAAGAAAAAAGTAGGCCGCCCAAGGGGGCGGTTTTTGACTTTCAGAAACCTGCATATTAGTATGACACCGGGTTATTTTAGGAGGTACCCATGTTCATAGAATATTTGTACTTAAACATTATCCCTGTAGCTTTTCTGATATTTGCGTACAGATTCTCCTCCGGCCCAATGAAAGAAATGGCCGAGTGGAAAAACGATGAAATGGCCACCTGGACCATCTCATTCTTCACATTTTGGGCGTGGTTCGTCTTTTCCTGCACCCTGATAGTTGTCCTGAATCGCTTATTTGAGGCGGAATGGAACTGGGTGTTTGTCGGATTACTGGGTGCTTTAGTGTCGTGGGTATCAACAATGATGATGCACATTGATCCTGCCATGTGGCGGTTTGTCAGAGCAGCGACAACTTTCCCCGAACCACCCGGCTATTTTATGGATAATGACGGGGTCTGGAAAAGGTTAAGGTGAACACGAGTTGAACTGTGAAAAAGCCCGCTTTTGCGGGCTTTCCCTTATTTGACAAGCTAATTCAGTTTGTATAGTATGATACCCAAGCTCGCTGGAGCTATTTTATTTTAATGACCGGAGAGTGGCGCCCACTCTAGGGTTGCAAGCCTCTCCCTCGTTAAAATCCAGCAACAAGCAATATGCGATCACTAAAAAAAGGACCATATGTTGAGGAGCGCCTGCTCAAAAAAATAGAAGGTAAAAAGCCGGGCGCTTTGGGCGTGATTAAAACATGGGCTCGCCGCTCCGACATATCGCCTGAAATGGTCGGTTTTACCTTCGGAGTTCACAACGGCAAGAACCATATTGACGTTTTGGTGACTGAGGACATGGTTGGGCACAAGCTTGGTGAATTTTCGCCAACACGCAAATTCGTGAAGCACGGAGGCAAGATGCAGAAAGAAATTGAAGACCAGAAAAAACAGGCCGAAATCGCCTCCGCCCAAGCCGCCAAAGCCGCGACAACCGAGGGCGCCAACAAAGCTCCGGCAGCCCCTAAGAAATAATTATGAATCCTGTTAGAAGCCACGGTCACGAGTGGTATAAAAATAAAAAAATGACACAAGGTCGAATAAAATTTGAAGATAATATAATTGCGGCGCGGGTGACCGTGACCTGCTTCTAATAGGATGAAAGCCCTTCTTAAAAATTACCGCCAGTCTCCGCGCAAAGTCCGCCTTGTGGCAGACCTTGTTAAGGGGAAGTCAGTCGACGATGCTCTCTCGGCTCTCCGCTTTCTCGTAAAGCGCGCCGGAACGCCGCTTGAAAAGCTTATCCGCTCCGGAGCCGCCAATGCCGAGAAAAACTCCGGAATGGACCGCAAAAATTTAATAATTAAAAGCCTGCGCGTTGATACCGGCGTGACGCTTAAGCGTTCCATGCCCCGCGCCCGCGGTTCGGCGTTCCCGATTAAAAAGCGTTCAAGCAACGTTATGCTAGAACTTTCCGAACGTAAACCTATTTCCTAATTCCTACCAACCAACAACTGATTATGAGCCACATTGTCCATCCATTTTCACACCGTTTAGGAATATTGCGCGATTGGAAGTCGCGCTGGTTTGGAACGCGCGGAAAATTTCAGGAATTTTTGCGCGGCGACGTCGTCATCCGCCAGTTTTTGGAGAAGCGCCTGCGCGGATATTACGTTTCTCTCGTTGATATTGAGCGCAATGAAAAGAAATTGCGCATACTTCTCAAAACTTCCCGCCCGGGAATGATTATCGGGCGTTCCGGCGAGGGACAACTCAAGCTCCGACAGGATTTGCTTAAGGAAATGAAGCGCAGAAACATTCGCGTGCCGGAAGAATTTAAAATAGATATTCAGGAGGTTCACTCGCCGGAAGCCGACGCGGCAATCGTAGCTTACATGGTCGCCGAAGGGCTGGAAAAACGTTTGCCTTTCCGCCGCGTTTTGAAACAGGCGATAGAAAAAGTTATGGCAAACCGCGAAGTTAAAGGCGCCAAAATCGCCCTCTCCGGACGTTTGGGCGGAGCCGACATGGCGCGGCGCGAAGAATTGAAGAAAGGAGGAATTCCTCTTCAAACTTTCCGCGCCGACATTGATTTTGCCCGCGAGAAAGCACATCTTCCGTACGGCGACTTGGGAATCAAGGTCTGGATTTACAAAGGAGAGATTTTTGCGGATAAGAAAACAGTGAATAAATAAAATCCATGCTTTTCCCTAAAAAGGTAAAATTCAGAAAGTGGCACAAATCGAGGAAAAACCTTTCCACGTCCAAGGAGACGCGCGGCATTGAAGTTTCATTCGGTTCGTTCGGATTGAAATCAATTGCCGTCGGGCGCATCCGTTCCAATCAGATAGAGTCCGCCCGCCGAACCATGGCTCGCCATGTCGGCAAATTCGGGAAAATCTGGGTGCGCGTTTTTCCGGACCGTCCGTTCACTCAGAAAGCCGCGGAAGTGCCCATGGGCAAAGGGAAAGGCGAGCCGGCTGGATACGAAGTTGAAGTAAAACCCGGTCGCGTTATTTTTGAAGTTGACGGCGTTGAGCCGGTTGTCGCGCGAGAGGCCTTGAGAAAAGCCGGAACTAAACTTCCCGTTAAGACAAAAATCGTGAGCCGCGAGCTTATTTAGAAAATTAAGGAGTATATTTGCGACTATAATTTTCAAACCCCTCACTTGCGCCCGAATATGAATTATGAGATACATAACTGGTTCGTAGGCGATTATCTGGAGCAAGTGAGGGGTGATGATTTTCAAAAACTCGCTTTGCTCGCTTAAGAAAATCAATCATGTCCGAATTTAAATCAAAGAAAATGGAAGATTTAGGAAAGATTCTCGCTGAAAAAAGGGAGGCGCTTAGGATGTTCCGTTTCGGACTTTCCGGAAGCAAGGTTAAGAATCTCAAAGAAGGGAAAGGCTTGAAAAAAGACATCGCCAGAATTTTAACGGAGATTTCCGCGCGCAAAGAATAAATATGACAACCAATAAAAAAAAAGAGAATAAAGGAAAGCGCCTCAAGGGAACGGTAGTTTCAAACGCGATGGAAAAGACGGTGGTTGTTCTCGTTTCCCGATTCGTCAAACATCCGAAGTACGGCAAATACATAGAACACAGAAAGCGCTATAAGGCGCACGTTGAGGGAGAAAAGCCGTCAATCGGCACGGCGGTGGTTATTGAAGAAACCCGTCCGATTTCGCGCGACAAGCATTTCAGGCTGGTTACGGGAAAATAAACCGCGAAAATTTAAAATCATGGTACAAGCAGGAACAAACGTAATAATCACAGATAACTCCGGCGCCAAAGAAGGCCGGGTGTTTAAGATTTTGGGCGGGTCAAAGCGCCGCTACGCGGAAATCGGAGATTTGGTGGTGCTTTCCGTAAAACTCGCCGAACCGCGCAAGGTCGTCAAGAAAAAAGAGGTGGTTAAAGGCGTTATCGTAAGACAGCGCAAGCCGTTCCGCCGCAAAGACGGTTCATATATTTCATTTGACGATATCGCCGTCGTTTTGGTTGACGAGAAAGGAGAACCGCGCGCGGGGCGCGTTTTTGGTCCCATTCCGCGCGAGATAGGCGAGCGCGGATACCAGAAAATAATTTCCCTCGCGCCAGAGGTGCTTTAAAAAACATGCGCATAAAAAAAGGAGATAATGTAATAATATTGAGCGGCAAAGACAAAGGCAAAAAAGGAACGATTGCCCGCGTTTTGACCGGCACTAACCGCGTAATCATAGAAGGCGCCAATGTTGTGAAGCGCCATCAGAAGCCGCGCAAAAGCGGACAGAAGGGCTCGATAGTGGACGTCGCCCTACCCATTCACGTCTCAAACGTCGCGCTCCTTGACCCGAAAAGCGGAAAAGGAACTCGCTTTGGTACTACGCAAAAAGGAGGTAAGATGGTCAGAATTTCAAAGAAAAGCGGAGCGGAAATTTAGAAAATTAACGAGCGAATAATATGAGCGACTATAATTTACTTAACCCCCCACCAAATTTACTAAAAAATATGAAACTGAAATTAAAAATAGGATTAAGCGAATATACCAAAGGCGCCACTGGCCCGGATAGGGCCGGGCTATTCGCCCGCGTGGCGCCGAGTATTATTACTGGTAAATTTGGTGGGGGGTCATTATTTTCTAAAATCTCGCTTGCGCTCGCTTAAGAAAATATATGAAAACAAAATCGGTACAAGAAAAAAATAAGGAAGCCCTCGTCCATTTGAAAGGCAAGTTTCACTATAAAAACGTGATGCAGGCGCCGCGTTTGGTTAAGGTTGCCGTTTCCTCAGGCACCGGCTCTCAAATAAAGAAAGACAAAAAGAGAAACGAATTCATCGCGGAGCGATTGTCCAAAATCACCGGCCAAAAAGCTTCTCCTCGCGGAGCCAAAAAAGCCATCGCAACATTTAAGACGCGCCAGAACGATGTTATCGGAGCCACGGTTACTCTACGCGGCAAACGCATGTTTCTTTTCTTGGATAAGTTTTTGAATGTAGCTCTTCCGCGCACGAAAGACTTCAAGGGAATCGCCCGCACTGCTGTTGATGAAATGGGTAATTTGACTATAGGAATAAAAGAGCACACGATTTTCCCGGAAACCGCCGATGAAGATTTGAAGGATGTTTTCGGTTTGGCTATCACTATCGTTACGACAGCGAAAGGCAAAGATGAAGCCACGGCGTTTCTGGAATATATAGGGGTTCCGTTTAAGAAATAAAGCCAAAGCGAGGGGTTTTTCGAGGTTTGACACTATTTTTTGTAGTGGTAGTCTTTTACATACATGGATAAAAAAACTCTTATACAGCAGATAGAAAAATTAAGGGGTTCTCGTGTTATTACTTATGTAACTAGTGACCGGCCTGGGCCTATAAACGCCCGTGTCGCTATGGATATTATTCCGCTTGTAAGCGCGCAGCTTCGCAAAATAGGAAAGGTGCCGAAAATAGATTTGTTTCTATATAGCGCAGGGGGAGATACCATGGTTCCGTGGCGGCTTGTATCTATGATTAGAGAATATTGTAATACGTTCTCCGTACTTATTCCTTACAAAGCCCACAGTTCGGCAACTATGATTGCTCTCGGTGCCGATGAAGTCGTAATGAGTGATTTGTCAGAAATTTCACCAATTGACCCCTCCACTGCTAATATTTTTAATCCATCCGACCAAACCAATCCACAAAATAAAATACCAATTTCTGTTGAAGATGTTATAGCATATTTTGACTTGGCAAAAAATAAATTTGGTATAAAAAATGACGAAGACTTGACCAAGATATTCAATAAATTTGTGGAGTCAAACCCCCAAATTCACCCTCTCGCTCTCGGTAATGTGAATCGTACACATAATCTTATTCGCCTTTTGGCGAAACGGCTTTTGAAGAGCCATCAAAAGCCAATACACGATGACGAAATAAAGAAAATCGTGGAATATTTTACTGAAACACTATACTCGCACCAGTATTTTGTCGGCAGAAAAGAAGCAAAAGAGGATCTTGGTCTAAAATTTGTGATTGATGCTGACAAGAATCTCTCAGATCTTATGACAGACCTTTATGAAAAGTATGCCGAAGAGATAGGATTAGGTAAGCAGTGGAATCCAGAAGGCGAAATTGGAATGAATAATGCTTCGGTGCAGAAAGAATACAGAATTGCTTATGTAGGAAGTTCAGACGTTGAAAATTACTACAGTATCTCAATGGAGTTTCGCAGACAGCAGGTTAATATGGTTCAACAAACTTCTCAGGGTCCAATCCAAATTCCACAAGAGCAGGTTGGTTTTAGAATAATTGAGCAGGGGTGGAAGTAAAATTATGGCTAATTATATTAAAATATTTTTAGGATTTTTTAATGACAACCTTGGTGTTGTTACTCTTATAGCTGGAGCTTTTGCTCTTTTTCTTTATAAAAGACAACAAAGAGATTATAAAAAGGATGCTGCGAGTTTAATTTTGCAAGAAATTAGATATGCAGAACAACAAATTAGAACTGCTAGACAAAATGGTGACAGTTATTCGTTGGCTTCAAAATTATTACCTACAAATAGTTGGAATGATAAAATTCATCTTTTTGTAAAAGACTTGGAAGAGAATCAAATTGATATGATTAATACTTTTTATGCAAAAGCAAAATACATTGATATTCTTATTTTGAAACGCTCGGATCAATTAACAGGACCCCATACACAGCAAAACCAGTTCTCTCCTGCATCAATTCCCGTGCCCCAAAACCCAGGACAATTGAATCAGTTTGTACAAGTTACCTTGCCTATTCCCCCTTCCCCAGAAAGCGTCACAATTGGGCTTTTAAAACAAGTTTCGTCTAGTGTTGAGTTTATTTACAATACCCCAGTTGTAGAAAAATTAAGAAAGATATCAAATAAAAAATGGTGGCACCTTTTTTAGGTTAGATTAAAAATCTGATTATTCCAACGAATTTTAGTTTGACACCCCCGCTCCCCTCATATATACTCCCCTTAGCTCTTAAGGAGCTATTTTCATTTCCCCGCTTAATCCGCCCGCCTCCTTTTCCGCTTAAATTAAGCCGAAAAGAATTCGGGCGAGATATTGGCGGAATGAGTTTATAGTTATTAGTTTTGAGTTCTTAGTTTGGGGGCAGGGGGTACCCGTTCCAGGATTTTAACTAAAAACTAACTGCTAAAAACTAGAAACTATCCAATGGCAAAAACTTCAACAAAAGTAAGGTCATCCAGGCCGCCTAAATTCAAAAGCCGTGTGGTACGGCGTTGTTTTAAGTGCGGCCGCAAGCGCGGATACATGCGCGACTTTGACCTATGCCGCATTTGTTTCCGCGAGCTTGCCAACGAAGGAATGATTCCGGGCATTAAGAAGTCATCATGGTAATAACCAACGACCAACGGCTGACGACCAACAACAAAATGCAAGCAAAACAAGAAATAGTTGGAATTGTCGTAAGTTGTAGGTTGTAAGTTAAATTTATGGACCCCATCTCCGACATGCTAATAAGATTGAAGAACGCAAGCGCCGTGCGCCGCGCTTCCGTTTCCTTGCCGTACTCAAAGCTGAAGAACGCCATCGGCGAGGTTCTTCTTAAGGAGGGATACATAGCTTCTGTCGTGAAGCGCCCGCGCGAGAAAGGGGCGGTGCTTGAGATTGAGCTTGTTTACAAAGACAAAAAGCCGAAAATCAAAGGAGTGGAGCGTATTTCCAAGCCGTCGCGCCGCGTTTATTTAGGCGTCAGCGAAATAAAAATGGTAAAAGGCGGCTACGGAACACTTGTTCTCTCCACCCCGAAAGGAATTTTGACTGGCAAAGAAGCGCGCAAGGAGCTCGTCGGCGGCGAAGCCTTATTCAACATCTGGTAAAACCATGTCACGCCTCGGCAAAAAAGGAATAGCGATACCGGAAAAGACAACCGTCACAAACGAAGGCGGCCTCGTTACCGTTAAAGGGCCTTTGGGTGAACTAAAGCGCCAGTTTGGCGATAATATTTCCATTACTGTGGGAGAAAAAGAAATAACTCTCGCCACCAAGCGCAACGACCTTTACTCACGCGCTCTTTGGGGAACTTATGCCGCCCATTTGAAAAACATGATTCGCGGCACGCACGCGCTTTACGAGAAAAAACTTCTTCTTGAAGGAGTCGGTTTCAAATCGGAAGTGTCCGGAAAATATTTGGTTCTCGCTTTGGGTTTTTCCCATCCGGTTCGTGTTCCGATTCCGGATGGGCTTTCGGTCAAGGCGGAAAAAAATACCATTACGACCACGGGAATTGATAAGGAGCTGGTGACTCAGTTTGCAAGCTCCGTCCGCGCGCTCAAAAAGCCGGAGCCGTACAAGGGCAAAGGATTCCGCTACGAGGGCGAGGTAATCCGCCGCAAGCAGGGCAAGAAATCGGCGTAACACGATGCCAATATACGAATAAAAAGATGAAAAACAACAAGACAAGCAAAAAGGAAAATCTGCGCACGCGGCGACGCGCGCGTACTCGCGCGCGCATCCACGGTACCGCCCTGCTTCCGCGCCTTGCCGTTTTCCGCTCCAACCGTTTCATCTACGGCCAGCTTATTGACGACGACAAACGCGTAACCCTTGCCGCCGCTTCGGATATGGGACGGAAGGAAAAAACGAAAATTACCCGCTCGCGCGGCGCCGGCAAGGCGCTTGCCGAAGCGGCAAAGGAGAAAAAAATTTACAAAGTAGTTTTTGACCGCGGCGGATTCAGGTACGCCGGAAGAATCAGCTCTTTTGCCGAAGGGGCTCGCGAGGGAGGACTTGTGTTTTAGTTTATGAGTTTAAAAGTTGATAAGTTGACGAATTCCTAATAAACTAACAAACCAACGAACTAACCAACTAACTACCATGCCTGACAAAACACCAGAAATTAAAAAAGACCTGCCTGCTGCGGCGCAGGTAGGAGAATTAATCGCCGAAGCGGAAACAGTGGCGGCGGTTTTGGAAACGCCCGTTGAGGCGAAGCCGAATGGCGGCAGCGCAGCCGACAAAGGCGGCGCGCGCGGCGGCTTTAGCGACCGCGGAAGGCGCGGCGGCGGTGGAGGCAAGCGTTCCCCGCGCGGAGGCAGGCGCCCGCAATACGAGCGTGTAAAGCCGGAATTTGACCAGAAAATAATAGACGTACGCCGCGTGGCGCGCGTTGTTGCCGGCGGACGCCGATTTAATTTCAGCGTCGCTATCGTAATCGGCGACCGCAAGGGTTCCGTTGGGGTCGGCACGGGCAAAGCGGGCGACACTTCTCTCGCCATAGAAAAAGCCATGAAAGCGGCGAAGAAAAATCTCATCAGGATAAATTTCACGAAGACATCGTCCATTCCGCACGAAGTATCGGCGAAATATTCTTCGGCACGAGTATTTATGTTCCCGAACCGCTCGAAAGGGCTTGTTGCCGGCAGTTCCGTTCGCAACGTTTTGGACCTTGCCGGAGTGCGCAACGTTACGGCAAAAGTTTTCTCCGGTAGCAAGAATAAATTGAATAACGCCCGCGCCGCAATTGCCGCGCTCATGGAAATATCGGAGCGCCGCGGTGTAAGGTAATCCAAAAAATCAGCCATGCAAATAAAACGCACACACGAAAATAGAGACGCGAAATATATCGGCCGAGGAGGGAGGCGCGGCAAAACTTCCGGACGCGGAACGAAAGGGCAGAAAGCGCGCGCCGGAAATAAAATCCGCCCGGCTCTTAGGGATGCCATCAAAAAGCTTCCGCGCTTGCGCGGTGTTACAATCAATAAACGCGGGTCGCTCTTTACCTCGGTGCGTTTGGCGCCCGTTGCGATTTCTCTTTCGTTAATTGATAAGAAGTTTGAAGCAGGCGGGATTGTAACCCCGGCGGCGCTTCTTGAAAAGAAATTAATTCCGAGAATTCACGGCCGCACGCCGCGCGTGAAAATCCTGGGCGGCAAAATCTCGAAGAAAATTTCTTTCTCCGGATGCGCCGTTACGAAAGGCGCGCGCGCGGCGATTGAAGCTTCTGGCGGGACAATCTCGTAAACATGGGAAATTTTTTCAACAAACTTACGTTTGTCTTCTCCGACAAAAATTTGCGCGGGAAGATTATTTTCGCCGTTGCCGCGCTCGTTGTCTTCCGCCTTCTCGCCACGATTCCGATTCCGGGGATTGACACATTTCGGCTTGAGCAATTTTTTTCCAACAATCAATTTTTGGGGCTTTTGAATATTTTCTCCGGAGGCGGGCTTTCCAATCTTTCAATAGTCATGTTGGGTGTCGGCCCGTACATTACCTCTTCCATTATCATGCAGCTTCTCACCATCATGATTCCGTCACTTAAGGCGCTTTATCATGAAGAAGGAGAATTAGGCAGACGAAAATTCACGCAATATTCGCGGTTGCTCACTGTCCCTCTGGCCATACTTCAGGGATTAGGACTTCTTATTCTTCTTGAGAGGCAGGGTATAATCGAACATCTTTCAATGTTTAGCCGAATTTTGAATCTTGTCGTCATTACCGGCGGTTCCATTCTTCTTATGTGGATAGGAGAGCTTGTTTCGGAATTTGGAATCGGGAACGGCGTTTCCCTCCTTATTTTCGCCGGCATCGTGGCGGTCATTCCGTCGCAGGTTGGACAGCTTTTGTTCACCTTTGACGTTTCGCAAATTCCCCTGTATCTGGCGTTCATCGCCGTCGCGCTTTTTATTATCGCCGGCGTGGTGTTCATAACCGAGGCCGAACGGCCGCTTCCCGTTACTTACGCCAAGAGGGTGCGCGGCATGAAAGTTTACGGCGGCCTCGCCACATATCTTCCTTTGCGCTTGAATCAAGCCGGAGTTATCCCGATTATTTTCGCCCTCTCAATTCTTCTTTTCCCGCAGATGATAGGGACGTTCCTTGGCTCTTCGGGAAATTCCATTTTGCAGAGTATCGGTATGATACTCAATTCAATAATGCAGAATACCTGGGTTTACTCAATCCTTTATTTCGTTATGGTGTTTCTTTTCACTTACTTTTATACGGCAGTCACCTTTGACCCGCATTCAATCGCGGAGAACTTGCAGAAAAACGGCGCCTTTATTCCAGGCGTTCGTCCGGGGAATTCCACTTCCGAATATATAGGAAGAGTTCTCAATCGCATTACGCTTTTCGGCGCGCTTTTTCTGGGCATCATTGCTGTCTTGCCGCTTATAATGCAGGGAGCAACAGGCATCACGGCGTTTGCCATCGGCGGCACGGCGCTTCTCATCGTTGTTTCCGTCGTTCTTGACCTCATAAAGAAAATCGACGCGCAGATTTCGATGAGGGAGTATTAAAAACCCACAACTCACAACAAACAACTAACAACAAGGAAGACAATCAAATCCCTTTACATTGTAGGTTGTAGGTTGTAAGTTGTAGGTTAATGACCCCTCAAACTTTCATCTTCATCGGGCGTTCCGGGTCCGGCAAAGGCACGCAGGTTAAACTTTTGGAAAAATACATTACGGAAAACGACCCTGTTAAAAGGTCGATTTTTTATCTGGAAACCGGGGAGCGATTCAGGAATTTTATTGCCGGGGATTCATACGCGAGCTTTCTTTCAAAAGAGATAAGCAAACGCGGCGAGCTTCAGCCGGAATTTCTGGCCGTTTATATGTGGGCGGAAGAATTAATCAATAAATTAAAACACGACGAACATTTGATAATAGACGGTTCCCCGCGGCGTTTGCGCGAAGCGATGGTGCTTGATACCGCTTTATCGTTTTTTAAGCGTCAGAATCCGATAGTTATAGATTTGAATGTTTCTCCGGAATGGTCGCGCGAAAGGTTGATTGCCCGCGGGCGCGCCGATGATGTTCAGAAAGAAGACATAGAAAAACGCTTGAAATGGTTTAATTTGGAAGTCAGGCCGGCGATTGATTGGTTTGGCAATCAACCCGGCTACAAAATTTTTCATATTAACGGCGAACAGACAATCGAACAAGTCCACGAAGACATAATCTCAGCAATTTTCAATTCTTAATTTTCAATTTTTATTGAATTTTCAATGTTACCAAAAAGCAGTTACAATCTGGAGGATAGAACAGCTAAATTAGGGGAAAATGTTATTAAATTTTGCAAAACCATAAAAGAAGATACTATAACCAAGCCGATTATAAGCCAACTAATACGTTCATCCACAAGTATTGGCGCGAATTATATGGAGGCAAACGGGGCGAGTTCAAAAAAAGATTTCAGGAATAAAATATTTATATGTAAAAAAGAAGCGCAAGAAACTAAACATTGGCTGAGGATGATAACAATATGTATTCCCGAACAGAAGGAGAAAATAGAAACTTTTTGGAAAGAATCTCAGGAACTAACGATGATTTTCCAAAAAATAACAAGCTCCCTGAAAAATACCGTTGAAAATTAATCATTGGTTATTTATTAAAAATTGAAAATTTAAAATTAAATCGTGGTAACGATTAAAACAAAACACGAACTTGAGATATTGCGTGAAGGGGGAAAACGGCTGGCTAAAGTTTTGAAAGCCGCCGCGGGCGCGGTCCGCCCCGGGGTAACCACCCTTTCGCTTGACCGTCTTGCCGAAAATCTCATTCGCGAAATGGGAGACGAGCCGGCTTTTTTGCGCTATCAACCGTGGGGGGCGCAATATCCTTACCCCGCCAGCCTTTGCGTGTCTGTTAATAATGAAGTGGTACACGGAATTCCCGGGACGAAAATTTTAACTGAAGGAGATATTGTTTCCCTTGATTTGGGAATTCGCCATGGCGGCCTTATTACCGATGCGGCGATAACCGTTCCCGTCGGCAAGATAGATGCACGCGCCGAAAAACTCATTGCCGCGACAAAGAAGTCTCTTGAAGAAGGAATAAAAGCGGCACGGCCGGGCGGATTCGTCGGCGATATCGGCAAAGCCATAGAGCGTCAGGCAATATCCTCAAAATTTAATGTTGTGAAAATACTTGGTGGGCACGGCGTCGGATACGAAGTTCACGAAGAGCCGTACATTCCTAATTACTCCATGAAAGGTAACGGACCAAAACTAAAGTCCGGTATGGTTATAGCAATTGAGCCTATGTTAAATGAAGGAACAGACGACGTTTATCTGGATAAAGACGGATACACCTGGAAAACCTCCGACAATAAAAGAAGCGCACATTTTGAACATACTCTTATAATCACCGATAGCGGGGCGGATATCATAACCGAATAATTTCCGGGGGATAGAATAGGTTATCTACAGCTTTTATCCGGTTTGGGTTTTTACGTGTTACAATTTTCAAGAGAGAGTATGAAGGCTCTCTTGGTTTAGTGTATAGGAATAATTTTTTGTGCCGCCGGAATCAGCAAACAGCGAAATAGTAAATTCGGGGAGCAATAAACTGCCGTTGTGGTGGGCGGTCGTTTTGGTTGCGCTCGTCGCGGCGGCGATATACGCGGTCTACACGTTTTATTTTAAGGATATAATTGCCGGCTTGAACTCCGGGGCTAAGTCCGAAGAAGATAAAATAACCGTTTTAGACACTCTTTTAAATAAAGACGCGGCAACCGCGTCGGAAAAAGAGAAAACCAATTTGGTAAATAATTTAATTTCGACGTCAACCTCGTCATCAGGCCCGCCAAAACAATCCACGGTTCCGCAGACGCAAGAAACATACGATGCCGCCACCGCCGAGAAGATAAAATTACTGGAGTCTTTAAAAAGTAAATAATTAATAAAATCATGAATGGAGAAAACAACAAACCGCAGTTTCTTACATTAATTCTTTCAGTTATTGCCGCCGCAGTACTAGCAGGAGGAGTCGGATATGTTGCCGGGCTTAATTCTTCTCGTGGCCCGCTTGGGGCGGGAGGTGCGCCGGGCGCGATGACCCCTCCTCCCGGCGGCGTTCACGACATAGCGGGGATGGTAGAAAGCGTATCCGGTACGGAAATTACCATGAAATCCAACCAGCTTCCTTTCGCACCAAAAGCCCCGTCTCAGAGGACCGTTGTTGTGGATAAAGACACGGTAATTGAGCGCCTCACTCAAAAAAGCGCCGATGTCATGAAGAAAGAAATGAACGAATTTTTGGAAAAATCAAAAAAGGGCTCTTCGGGGGCAACGACTACGCCAATCATGCCGCCTATTCCGTTTGATAAAAAAACAGTTGAACTCAAGGACATAAAAACAGGAGATCTTTTGATGGTGTCGGCGAAAGAAGATATCACTTCGGCAAGTAAATTTACCGCGACACGCATTTTAATCCAGATTGTCATGGCGCCGCCATCCCAGTCTCTTCCCGTTATGGCATCATCCACATTGCCGATTCCTCCTCCTGCGGTTAAAAAATAAAACATGAGCCGCCGCCTAACAGAAAAATTGGGAATATCAAAATCTGCGCGCGCAGCGCTTGTGATTTTGTTCGCCCTAGTTCTTTTCACGGGCGCGGCGTCGCTTTTAAAATTTGATTCCAAAACACTCGCGTCATCATCGCAAAATCTTTCAGGTTACGCCTGGAACGACAATATCGGCTGGATTTCATTTAATTGCACCAACACCAGTTCGTGCGCTTCCATTGATTACGGCGTAAATGTAGACACAACGACTCGCAATATGTCCGGTTACGCCTGGAGCGACAACGTTGGCTGGATTTCTTTCAATGAAATCGGCGGGTGTCCTGAGGTCGGATGCACAACGCAACCAAGCGTAAGCGTTTCCGGTCCCGTAACCGGATGGGCGAAAGTTCTATCCGCCGGAGGCGGCTGGGACGGCTGGATTAAATTGAACGGCGCCTCGTTTTCCGGTTCAACCGCTTCCGGATATTCCTGGGGATCCGATGTTATCGGCTGGGTTTCCTGGGGTGGCACGGGAGGAGGCAATGTTGTAAGTTCAGTTAGCCTTACCAATCAAGCGCCAACGGCTTCAATTACAATTCCTACTACTGACATAGTGGTTTATTCGAACCAGCAGGTTTATTTTGAAGGTGCCGGAAGCGACCCGGATGGGACTATCGCCGCCTACGAATGGCGAGAAAGCAATTGTTCAACCGGAACTCTCGTATCTTCCGCGTCAAGTTTCAGCCAGACATGGAGCGCCGGGGCACATGTAGTTTATTTGAGGGTTCAGGATAACCAAAGCTCATGGTCCGCCAATTGCCCTTCTCGCACCGTTACATCATCCGTTCCACCTCCCATAAACGGAGTATGCGGTTCGGCTAACGGCGTTTCAACCGGAGTAAAGCCGACGTCAGGGTTGTGTGATTCAGGAACTTCTTCGGAAGTTCTGCCTGCAACGGGTCCGGGGCCGTGGACATGGTCGTGCATCGGAAGCAACGGCGGGACGACAGCTTCCTGTTCCGCGGCGACGTCCTGCGGAGATGGCATCTGCAATTCAAACAAAGGAGAAACACCCTCCACTTGCCGCCTTGATTGCAAGCCGAAGTTTGAAGAATTCTAGCTCCCAAGGGGAGTCCTTGGAAAATAGACATAGTAATAAATTAACAAAATAATATATAATAAATAAAACATGCTCACCCTCCTCTCCGCAATCAGCTCAATCCTCGCCCCGATCTTTTTAGGATTGGGACTGAATTTCGCTCTGGCTTGGACCGGCCCTACCGCCGCCGCGCCGTTGAGCAATACCCCGACTCCAGTCAATATCGGCGCCACGAGCCAAGTAAAAAGCGGTGGATTATGGACTGGCTCAATCGGTACAGACGGCGGAGCCACATTCGGCGGTAGCGTCGGCATCGGGACGGTGAGTCCGGGGTACAAATTGGATGTAAGCGGAACAGCCCGAGCCACGAGCGATATGCGCGCGCCGTTATTTTATGATACTGACAATACCCTATATTATGCCGACCCGGCCTGGTGGAGCAGTTTTAACAGTATTGCCGCCGCCAGAATAGACTCCGATATTTTATACGACAAAAACAATACCGGCTATTACGTGGATCCGAACAACACCAGTCGCTTGAATTACGGCATATACGACAATCTATATTCGTACGGCTGGATGCAGACACCGATTTTTTATGACTCCAACAATAATGGATATTTTTTGGACCCGGACAGCACCAGTAATCTTAATTATCTCAACGTAGGGACACTCTACGCCTACGGCAATATGCGGGCGACCGGATACATCACGTCAGATTACGGATATTGGACGCGCTACGGCATTCAGGGACCATTTAGCAACAATGTGTTTAACTTTTATTGGGACGGGAGCTGTGAATATGCTTTCATAGACTATACCCAGGTTAACGCTTGGTGCATTTCCGACCGCCGCGGCAAAGAAAATATCGCAGATGACCCTAAATCGGGGCTTGGACGCGTCATGCAGATGCGCCCAGTCGTTTTCAACTTCCTTAAAGAAGAAAGGCCAGGCTTGGACCCTAACGTAAAAACCCTTCATCACGGTTTCATCGCCGACGAAATGGAGCAGATTATACCTTCCGCCGTCAACGGCAAAAAAGACGCAGTGGATAAGGACGGCAATCCGGAATACCAGAGCATAAACTACGATGAAATTACCCCCATACTCACCAAGGCTCTGCAGGAATTAAACGTAAAAGTGGAAGAGCAACGAAAAGAAATAGACCTGCTTAAATCCGAAATATATAAACTCAAGAATAGATAATTCCAAGGGGAGCCCTTGGATGTGTAAGCTTGGCAGTAAAAAAGAAATTTTTCCGCCAGTGCGGTATTATTAAGACATGGATTTAATGTTCGCCGCCGGAGAGAAATTAAACAGCCTTGGAAAAGAGATGGCTTTTTTGCGTGAGAAGATGAAGGAGTCTGCCGGCAAATCGCAAGAAGCTCTTCGCGCAAACTTGGAATCCCATGCCGCGAAAGCTCTCGTAGACTACAGGGGAGCAAAAAAAGAAAACGTTATACCCGAAGAATACAAAATACCGGAAGAAAAAGAGAAAGGGATTGTTCTAAAGCTTTCTCCGGAGCCCCACGACGCAAAAATAGAGGAACTTTTGGGGATATTGCTTGAACACGGAGTTAAAAACACGCTCGCGGTGCTCGAGAGGTTGAATGACCCCCATTTGGACGACGATTTCCACCGCTTTCTCGTCCAATATCTTTCTGTCGGCAATCCCGTCCCGGGCCTTTCAAAAGGCGGAGATGTTTTTCAGGGAGTAAACATGAAGCTTTACCGCATTGCCGTGCCGCGCGCAGGTGAAACGGTTAACATTCGTGAATTTATATCAAAAATGGAGCAGTTTTACGCGGGGATGCTTTACGTTTCCGATTCAAAAAAACCTGAACCGGGAAAAAATTATTTTACTTTGGAATTCGCCCTTCCGGCCGAGAGCCCCGAGCTCGCGCTTTACGCCGCCGTGGAGCGCGAAAGAGCTTCAATTTTTGAAAAACTGTTTCTGGCTTTTTATCCGGACGCGCGCCTTACGGAAACGACCGACGATTACAATGTATTCGTGGAAAACGGAGCTTCGCTCGGCGCCAAGGCGTCGCTTCTTGCAAGCGGAGTGTTTCCCATAAAAACGTACGGAGAATTTGAGCATGACCCGATGGAAGCCGTTCTCTCGGCATTCTCAAGAATCGCCAGAAAGGGCGAGGGCGCGGCGCTCCAACTTGTTGTCGCGCCGGCGGGAGATTCCCTAATAAAGCGTTACGGACAGGTATTGGGGGAACTTGACCGCGGGGTCCCCATCAAAGATGCCATACCTTCGGACAGTATTTTGGACGCGTTCGCCAAGATAGGCAAAGACCTTATTTCCGGGAGTAAAAAGAAAGAAACAATCAACACTCAAGTTGAAACCGCCAAAACGCGCATAAAAGAAAAAATCGCGAGCTCCATGTCGTACGCGAACATTCGTATCGCAGTTTCTTCCGGAACTGTGGAGAGAAGCAAGGAGATATTAGGGCAAATCGCGGCGGCGTTCAATCAATTGCGTCTGCCGGAAGGGAACGGAATTACTTTTGAAATTTGCGAAGGACGGAACGCGATTAAGCTTTTCCATGAATTTTCGTACCGGCTTTTTTCCGAGGGCGACGCCTTTCCTCTTAATTTGAAAGAACTGTCCACGATTTTGCATGTTCCCGGGGGGCAGAATAGCGGCGGCGCGCAGATTCTTGAGGCGACCTGGAAAACGGCAAAAGCACCGGCTAATATCCCAATGAGCGGGACGGTTTTGGGAATAAATAGGCATCAGGATGCCGCTACCGATGTCCGCATTTCAATTGAAGACCGAATGCGGCATCTCTACGTAATAGGCCAAACAGGAACCGGGAAAACGACACTTTTAAAACAGATGATTATTCAGGATATTGAAGCGGGGCACGGAGTTTGCATGATAGACCCGCACGGCGCCGACGTTGAGGATATTTTGGCGCATATTCCGGAGTCGCGTATCGGAGACGTAATTTATTTTGACCCGAGCGACACGGAACGCCCAATGGGGCTTAACATGCTTGAATACGACCCGCGCTATCCGGAGCAAAAAACATTTCTGGTCAACGAACTTCTCTCAATTTTCAACAAGCTTTTTGACATGAAAGTCGCCGGCGGCCCGGCTTTTGAGCAGTATTTCAGGAACTCCGCGTTCCTAGTCATGGATGACCCGGAATCGGGGAATACCCTTCTGGATATTGCCCGCGTTCTATCCGACAAAGAGTTTCGGGCCATGAAGCTTTCGCGGACGAAAAACCCTCTCGTCGCACAATTCTGGCAAAACGCCGAGAAAACAACCGGAGAGCAGGGGCTTGCCAATTTCGTGCCGTATATAACCAATAAATTTGACGTGTTCCTTTCAAATGATGTTATGCGGCCGATTGTGTCGCAGGAACATTCGGCGTTCTCTTTTCGCGACATAATGGACCAGAAAAAAATTCTTTTGGTTAACCTTTCCAAGGGACGTCTTGGCGACATAAATTCAAGTCTTTTGGGTCTCATTATTGTCGGTAAATTTTCCATTGCCGCTCTTTCGCGCGCCGACATGGTTTCCATGGGGAAGAAACCGGAAGATTTTTTCCTTTACATAGACGAATTTCAGAATGTAACCACCGATTCAATAACGACAATTTTTTCCGAAGCGCGGAAATATAACTTATCGCTCACAGTCGCGCATCAATACATTGCCCAACTTCCGGAGAATATAAAGCAATCGGTTTTCGGCAACGTTGGCTCGCGCGCCGTTTTCCGCGTCGGCCAGGAGGACGCGGAATTTTTGGAAAGGCAATTTCTGCCTATTTTTAGCGCTAAAGATATTGTCAGTCTTTCAAACAGAAACGCGTACGTTAAACTTCTGGTGAACGGAGAACCCGCGGCGCCTTTCAGTATGGAAACAATAATTTTTCCTCCGGGAGACGCGGCGCGGGCGATGAAAATTCGCGACATCTCGCGCGCTAAATACGGGAAGCCGCGCGCCGAGGTTGAAGCGGCTATCGCCGCCAAGTTTAAGAAAAACCCACAACCCACAATCCACAATCCGCAACTTGCAACATAAAATTAGCGAGCTTTAGATTCTTTTTCTAATTTACCCATATTATAATTATAAACATAGTACACTATATTCTCACGGTCGTGAGAATATAGTGTACAAACATGGCAATGACAATTCGCAGACAAAATCCATATAGACCCTATGCGTAGGTCGGGTCTGTGCACCAAGCAGTAAAACAAAATTTGCTTTTTACGACGTTTTTGCTAATATCTTTTAGTATTTTCTGCATTTCCTAAAAACTAATAACTGAAAACTATTCCCATGTCCAGCCAAAAAGAAGAAAAAACACTTATTATCATAAAACCGGACGCCATTCAGAGAAGTTTGGTGGGGGAGATTGTACAGCGCTTTGAAAAAAAAGGGCTCCGCATTGTCGGCATCAAAATGATGCGTCTTGAAGACGTTCATTTGGACGAACATTATAAACACCTGAAAGAAAAACCGTTTTTCGGCCGGATAAAAGAATTTATGAAATCTTCCCCCGTGGTAATCTTGGCTCTTTCCGGAATTAACGCGGTTTCCGCCACACGCCTTATCGTCGGACCTACCAAGGGGTATGAAGCGGATGCCGGGAGTATCCGCGGAGACCTTTCCGTAAGCGGCCAAACCAATATCGTGCATGCATCTGATACTGTGGATAACGCCCGTGAAGAAGTGAAAAGATTTTTCAAAAACAATGAATTATTCGAGTACTCAAAAGTAGATTTCCCCTTTATTTACGGCTCGGATGAAATCTAGGAACAATTAGAACTCAGTTTTTATCCTAGTCAATATTGCAAAACTTTTTTGCGCTTCTACAATTAAGACAGGGTTATTGGAATATCGCCTCTAAGATTAATAAATTTTATTCAGGGATTCTCACATTACGCTCCGCCGTGGCGGATCGTTGCGGAAACCCACTTAGAATGTGCTAGGGGCTGTGTGCTCAATAATCCTAAAAAGTCTCCCGCCGGTAAGGCGGGAAATTTTTTACCCTAATAAAAACCAAAGTTTTTTGCTACAATTACTTTAATCTTACATGGATAAAAAATCGGGGAATTTCAGAATTACGTTTTATGGCGGAGTTGGTACTGTTACCGGAGCAAATTTTATGGTTGAGGGGGCAGGGAAACGCTTTCTTGTTGACTGCGGGCTAATGCAGGGATGTTTTAAGGTTTGTGATGATTCCAACAGGGCGCCGTTCCCTTACGACCCTGCGTCCATAGACGCGGTTTTTATCACTCACTCGCATATTGACCATGTCGGCCGCCTGCCAAAACTTGTCAAAGACGGATTCCGCGGGGTAGTTTATTCAACGCCTCCGGCGAAAGAAATAGCCGAGCTCATGCTTATTGACAGTTTGGGTGTCATGGAGAAAGAAGCCGAGAGAGACAATTTGCCGATGATATACGGCGAAAGCGACATATCGGAAGCTATGCGCTTATGGAAAACGGCTTTATACAAAGAAAGCATTGACATGGGTGGCGGGATAACAATCAGGCTACTTGATTCCGGACACGTACTCGGTTCATCCATGGTTGAAATAAACCACAATAAGAAAAAATTAATTGTGACCGGCGATTTGGGGAATAGCCCCTCGCCGCTTTTAAATGACCCGGAGACGATAGCCGATGCCGATTACTTGGTTACCGAAAGCGTTTACGGCGACCGCAATCATGAATCTCACGCCGAACGCAAAAGGCGGCTTGAAGAGATAATAGAGCGCGAAATAATGCTTAAAGGGGTTCTGATGATTCCCGCGTTTTCACTTGAACGCTCGCAGGAAATTCTTTTTGAAATAAACGATTTTGTTGAAAATAGAAAAATTCCTCCTGTTCCGATTTATTTTGACTCACCGCTCGCCATCAAGGTGACGAAAATATATTCAAAATATCACAACTATTTCAATCCTGACGTCCGCGATTTGATTAAAAAAGGAGACGACATTTTTTCTTTTACGGGATTAAAGGTGACGATGACAACGGAAGAGTCCAAATCAATCGCGGACGCGCCAAATCCCAAGGTAATAATCGCCGGTTCCGGCATGTCACAGGGCGGCAGGATTATTCATCATGAAAAAAGGTATTTGCCGGACGATAAAAATACGCTTCTTCTTATCGGGTATCAATCGGCCGGAACACCGGGGCGGCTTCTTCAGGAGGGGGTTAAATCAATTAAAATTATGGGCGAAGATGTTCCCATAAATGCCGAGGTCATCACTCTTTCCGGCTATTCCGCCCATAAAGATTCCGATGCTCTTATAGATTTCATATCTCACACAAGTGATACCGTGAAAAAAGTTTTTGTGGTTATGGGGGAAGTACGCTCATCCCTTTTTCTCGCCCAGCGCTTGAGGGATAACTTAGGTATTCAATCCTTCGTTCCTTCCATCGGAGAATCTTTTGAGCTGGATATGGGGTAGAATAATATAAATATATGGAGAATAACAAAAAGCACGAGCATTTGCGCCTTAAATTGGGAGTTTCCGGGGCGGCCGAAACCGGGCATTGCGGTCTTGATGCGCTGGATAAGGCGAAAGAACTCGGCCGTGAAATAGTAAAGCAAGGCGCGATTATTCTTACCGGAGCGACAACAGGGTTCCCTCTATGGGCGGCTATGGGTGCCAAAGAAGCCGGGGGAATTTCCGTCGGGCTTTCTCCGGCAACCAACCAAAAAGAGCATAAAAACGTTTATCGCCTGCCGGTTGATTACATGGACCTTATCATATATACCGGATTCGGTTATTCCGGCCGCGACCTTCTTCTGACACGCTCCTGCGACGCGATGTTTATAGGTTGCGGAAGAATCGGGACCGTACACGAATTTACGATTGCTTATGAAGACCAAAAGCCAATAGGAGTTCTTGAGGGGGAATGGGAAACCGACGAGGTTATCCGAAATATAATCGATAAGAGCAACCGAATTAACAACAGAATTATTTTTGATAAAAATCCCAAAAGGCTTGTTGAGAGAATAATTAAAATGGTGGAAGAAATTCGCGCTGAAGAAAAAATGGATGAAGATTAAAACAAAAACCTCGCCGCGGCGAGGTTTTTGTTTAAATAGATTTTACAACTCTCTTGAAAGATTCAGGATGCTTTTCCGCAAGGAAAGCCAGCATTTTTCTGTTTAGGAGGACTCCTTTTTTATTAAGAGCGCCGATGAACGAACTGTATGAGCGGCCTTCTTTAGCCAGAGCGGCTCCCAGGCGAACGTTCCAAAGACGGCGCATGTCGTTTTTCTTATCACGGCGGTGGGCGAAAGCATAACTGCCGGCATGGGTAATGGCATCGCGCGCGGCAATCTCTTTTTTGCTTCTGGCAAAACGGTATCCCTTGGCTTTGCTTAAGATACTACGCCTGCGTTTTATGGAAATTGTCCCTCTTTTTACTCTGGGCATATATTTAAGTGTTTGCTAAGAATCGGGAGCGCGCCAAACGGTTCATTACAAAAGCCACCGGCTTTTTGCCGGATAGCTGTTTGGTCCGCTTTTGCTTGGCGTTGAAATGGTTAAACCCAGGCTTCCTGCCGAGGATTTTCCCCCGTTTGGTGACCCTTAATCTCTTTGAGAACGACTTATTGGTTTTCATCCTATTAGAAGTTAACGTAGCTATTGTACCTATATTTTAAAGTTGTGCAATCCCTGTAGAAATTACCTGCGATTATGCCTTTTGTGTGAACTTCTATCTAACAGGATAAATATATTTTCCTACCCCCATTTTTTCCTACTTCGCCCGCTCTATGACTATGCTCATCCCCTTTGGTCCGCGCTTGTAACCGTCGGCAATCTTATAATTTTCACTTATGAGCTTTAAAATTCTGTTGAGCCGCTCTTTCAAGAAAGCTTCCTCCATATATTTTGCCCGTCCGGCGAGGAAAAGCTCTATTTTAATTCTGTGCCCGTCTTTAAGCCAAGCGGAAGCGCTTTTTGCCTTGATTCCCAAATCGTGCTCGGAAGTGCCGATTTTAACCTGAACGCTTTTTATCTCAGTTTGATGAGAATGAGCTTTCATTTTTTTCTGCTTTTTATTTTGTTCGTACTGGAACTTGCCGAAATCGGCGATTTTGGCGATAGGGGGAGTCGCCCCGGGGGATATTTCTATAAGATCAAGGCTTGATTCTTTAGCCAACTGCAAGGCTTTTTGAAGTGGGATCAAGCCAAGGTTGTTGCCGTCGCTACCGATGACGCGGAGTTCGCTCGCTCTGATTTGTTCGTTGATTCTTATTTTTGCCGACAAGGATTTATTCTTCAGTTTAAAGGTTTTTAAATTGTTTGTTTTTATTATTGGATTTCCCCCGCTTGCCCGTTATCTCTTTCTTCCAAAGAGCGTATTTTTTCCCCGATGTTCTTTTGTATTTTTTCCAGCTCAACAAGCATGCCGAAAATTTCTTCAATTTTTTGGTTTTCTATGCCTAAAACAGACCTTTTAGATTTAATATTCAAGACTGCTGCGTTTAATTCTTTTATTTCCGCGCTCGAAGCGTTAAGATTGCGTATTTTTCTTTCAATACGCGCCGTTTCTATATCTACCTTTTTTACCAGAAGAGGCAAATTGGAAATATTTTCAAAAACCTTAAGGCTGTCAGATAGAACTTCCAGTTTTTTATCGGCTGTTTGGAGGTAAAGGGTAAGGGCGCTTTCGGCGTCGCCTTTTGTAGCCAGATCTTTTGCGGTCAAAAACGCTTCGTTTACCGCATTTAACAGTGATTGCAAAATAAGTGATATCCCCCCCGTTCCGTCTTCGCGCTTCCCCGCTTTTTTCTTGGCGCGTTCAAACTGTCGCGTTAAGCTCTTTATTTCTTTTTCGGCGTCTTTGGCGACATTTTGCCATTCCGTTATAACGGAAATTCCCGGAATGATGGCGGTATTTAAATGTTCAGCCCCTTTTTCAATTTCCTCAATCATTAAAGCGATGTTTGGCTCGTCGCCGGATGTTTTTACAAAAGAATCAGTTACTTCCATCAGGGAATTTAAAGAAGATTCATATTCCGAAGAAACTGCGCCACCTCTCGCCTTAATGCGGTCAATAGTTCGTTTGATTTGATTGGCAGCGCGAAAAATATCCCGGGCGCGTTGTTTTGCCTGGCGTATATCGATTGCCCCACCTTGGCTCCTTTCTTCCGAGGTTTTTACGGAAGAAGGAGGCTCAATTGCCGCTATTTCCAGGGCCGTGGCGGTTTTGGCAGAGAAAGAAAACAAAATTACCGCAGTCAATATGTATATATATTTCAACATTATTGCGCCTTTCCGTGTCCGAATTGGCACCTCACCACTATAGCGCATTTCATGCCGATAGTGAAGTGGACAAAAAAGACGATTTTTTGGTTATAATAGGCAAATGTTTGGAAATAACGGGAGAAAAAATTCATTTTATATAGGCTTAGTGGCCGTATTTTTTGCCGGCTTTTTCTTTTATGAATGGCTCCAAGAAGTAAGAATAAATAAAAAAATAGATTCATTGCGGACGGAACTTTTAGGGCCGCAGGCGGCGCTTGAGAAAGAATCAAAATCTCAGCAAAGCGACATTATTTCCCTCAAAGAAATGGTTAATAGAGAGCAGGTTATAAAAAAATCGCAGGACGAACTCCTTACCGCGGCGGTGGCGAAAGCCACCCCGGCGGTTGTTTCCATAGTGGTTTCCAAAGACGTGCCGAAACTGGAAGTCGTGTATGTTAATCCGTTTGGCGAAGACCCATACTTCAAAGATTTCGGATTTCAAGTTCCCGTTTATAAGCAGAAAGGAGTTGAGAGGCAAAAAGTCGGCGCCGGAACCGGATTTTTGGTAACCGGGGACGGTTACATTATTACCAACAAGCATGTGGTTCTCGATACCGAAGCGCAATATACAGTATTGCTTTCAAACGGGCGACAAGAAAATGCAACCGTTGTATACAGAGACCCGAAATACGATATTGCCATCGTCAAAATCTCGGGTGTGGGATATAAAGCGGTTACCATTGGTGATTCGGGCAAGCTGAAACTCGGCCAGACTGTTGTCGCAATCGGAAACGCGCTCGGACAATACAGCAATTCAGTTTCAGTAGGGATTGTCTCCGGCTTAAACAGAAATATAAGCGCTTCGACTGGCGCCGGGGCGGAAGAACTCACCGGTGTTATTCAAACAGATGCCGCCATCAACCCCGGGAATTCCGGCGGGCCACTTCTTGATTTGGAGGGCGATGTCGTTGGTGTCAATGTTGCCACGGTTATCGGTTCAAGCAATATAAGTTTTTCCATACCGATTGACTCTGTGTTGGAATCAATCAAAAAAGTTATTTCTTTTTGAGTTTTTTATTTGATGTGGAGATGGGATCGCCTACAAGTTTTTCCTCGCCGCCGCTCGGAAAACTCGCAGGCCGCCCCTCGCGGTTTCGTTTGCTAACGAAACAACGCTACGGTCTTCGATTCCCCCACGCGAGCAAAGCAGTTTGCTCGCTCATCTCCACCGAAAAAACAAAAGCTCCCTTGCGGGAGCTAATGTTTTTAAATCGGTGGAGATTACTACACGATGTTAGAACCTCCATCATTGAATCACCAGATATGAATTTCCTTAAGGTGGTAGATGGTTGGGTGGACCTTCCAGCCATCCTCCGAGAGCTACGTACACCATCCATTAGAACCAATAGGTAGGTATATGATCGTTAACAACATTCACGACGTTAACTGAACGTAATGAATGAGGTGAATGTCTAGGAAAGAGTACTCAGGTACAATGGCCTCATATGGCAGTAGAGGTAGATAAAGAAGCCAAGTGTGGAGGGTGTGGTGCCACCCTAGATGAGCAATACAATCTCCCTTTGGAAGCTCGAACGCCTTGCCCTAAATGTGGGTCTCTAATTCGCGCCCTAAGGATAAGTATTTCCGAGACTGTCGAAGTACACGATTCTCTGAGGTTGGCGCATAAGGACTCTGATGGCAAGAAGCTTGCCCAGATTCAATCTGGTGATGACCTCCATAGAGATACCAATACTTGGAGAGTACTCGAACGAGTAATTGATTGGAGTAAGAAGTGGTATACCGAAACAATCAAAGACCGTACCACTGGAGAAGTTATAAGCCACACCAGTGAAGACCTGCGCGCACATACTGGACACGGCGCAGCAAAACCTAAAGACACTAGAGATTCCTGATGGATACAGCTACTATAGGTGGGTGAACACCACTCTAGAATCCATATCCTTTGATTACTCAGACGCTGACAAAGCACTCTTTGAGAATGGCCAAGATGCTCACTGGCAGCATATTGAGGAGTACTACGTAACTCTTAGGGCAAGGTGTGTAGACGAACTAAAAATATCTGAAAGTGGCACTCATAAGGCATGGATAAGCCAGAGGGTAGAGATGCATATGGTGACATCCATCATGCGTCTCCTTTACTTAACCGAATCCTTTAGGGATGCTTCCGTCAAATTTAATGCCACCGCCGCTGCCGTTCACATAAAGGCGATGGTGGAAGTACCTTTCCATTTGGGATATCTGCTCTGGATTCTGTGTACCCATAAAAAATTTGAGGAAATGAAAGCAGAGCTGGCTAAAGTAGCTTGGGGAATTCAAGATGCAGATACCGGTCTGACAGGCAAAGCAAACATAACTCAAAAGGATTTCTACACACATGCAGATGAGATGATTGAAAAACATTTTAAAGATGAGCCTTCCACAATAAAGATATTCAAGACAATCTATAAAGAGGCCAATGCTTTTGGCCACCATAACTTTGAGGGGAGAAACGCGCTGGTGGGTGTGCAAAAAGGAGACACTTGGAAACCTAAGGATAGGAAAGAGTGGTTTATTTTCATGACAAGCAATATCTTTCAAGTCTTTCTGTACGCAGGCACAATCCTGAGTATGTCTTCCTTCTTTGTGAATGCCATAGATCACTACTTAGCAGAGTTACCAGATAATTTTGCATAAACTATATGGAGGAGAAACTAAAGAAGTTGATGGAGAGGACATTGATAGCCACCAAACCGCTAGCAGACGCAGCTCCTGTAGGTGACACAAAGTTTTTAATAGTACTGCTCGGCATATACCGAATCTCTTTCACTGCCTTAAGAGATGTTGACCACCTCGCTTCCAGTGAGGGAGCTGGTCCAAATATATTGGATCTAACAAGAAAAATGATTGAGCACGGTATCTCCATTGAATACATGCTCTGGAAGGGTAAGGAGGAAATGGCAGCCCGATTTCAGGATTACCTAACCGTTCAAATGCATGAGGAATTGGAACTTCTTAAATCTGTGGGCTTTGACCCTCAGAGTTTAAGTGCCGAGCTCCAGATTGGAGTTGAGGATACTGAAAAGGCATACAACGCACTTCCTAGTGGCACAAAGAAAGATAAGAATTGGGCAGGTGTGAATTTTGAGAAGATGTTGCAAGACCTTACTGCCGCAGGAGTTATTGAAGCGGCAGACTCGCCAAGACTATTATCTGCCTATGTGTGGGGTTGCCGATTAAACCATCCCAATCCTTTCATGACACATGCCTACCTAGAACCAAAGGAGATGGAGGTTGCAAATACATTCACACTGCGGTTAGGTATGATAATGGCACTTGCGGTGCACCTACGTCTTACCACCAGACTGATTGATGAGTCTCGTTTTGCGGCTGGTTCAAACATCTACCCTGAAGTAGCGGCCGATGTTACCGCGATTCAGAACGATCTCAGTTCTGTGGCCTAGATAGCCACTTAGTAACAGTTTTTGCTGCTTCGTTTGTGAGAGCAGTATATTGCTCTTCTCCTCCAAAGACCTCTGGATTTAATGGCTGCCGCTTTGTGTTTATCTCGTGGATTGTTTTAAGCACTGTCATTTTTAGTGCTCCTGTCTCAACGACAAGTTCGGTCATCCCTTGTTTTTCCTTCTCTGACATCTCATTTGGGTTCACCCCGTTCCTGTCTACGACATTAGTGGCAAATTTTGCATCAAGTGCAAATTCCTTTACTAGCAAATCGGTTCTGCTGATGGATGCATTAAACAAGTCTTTTGATAGAGTTGTCCATTCATCATTCGGTGATGCTTCAGTATTCTCTGTGCCCTCACTCGCGGCTGCAACTAATGCATTGGACTTTTCGGATGCTGCGGCAAAGACCTCAAGACCCTCCTGTAACTCCTGTTGCAGTCTCTTTATGCCTCCAACGAGCATCTCTTTTGTAGCCCCGACAAGTTTCAGAATCTCATGTGCAATTCTAAGCGCTTCTTTAGGATCTGTAGAAGCAAGCATTGTCTTAGTCGCCTTATCCAGTTGGACATGGTAGTCACTCTCAGGGTCACTCTTATTTTCGTAGAAGGAAAATAAGACTTCCTGTTGGAAAAATAATGTTTCGACGACACGTTGCGCTTCAATAACATCGTTCATGATGTCGTGCGCGTGATAGAGACCCTCCATGGTCTCTACATGCTTCTTTCCCTCATCGTCCATTTTACTCATCATGAGTTCAAGAATGGTCTTATACATCTGTTTCCATGCAAGTTGCTGGTCCGTCAAATCGTCCTCATCTTTACTAAGGTTGGTGCGCTCACGAATGTATCTGTACAGCTCGAAGAGGTCACTGAGTTTCATGCCTTCGCCATATGCAGCCATTTTGTCGGTAACCTCCTGTCTCACCCTAGAGAGGGTAGGTTCGTAGTCATCTCTATAACGTATTTTCTTGGAGGTCATGATTTTAGAAAGTAGTTAATTTGCTTATTGTAAATCCTTGCGAAACGTTGGAGTTCCACTACATCTACCCTTTGTTGGCCTGACTCCACGTTGGAGATATGGGACTGAGGTCTACCCAGCTTCTTAGCCACCTGTACCTGTGTCAGTCCAGCTTCCTCACGAGCCTTCCTTAGACGCTCAATAAAGTAGGCATACTCCTTTGTCTGGACTGACTTCATACTTACAGGCTGTATCCAAGAAGTCAATATCCAAAGTTTGGATATTTGTATATAATCAATTCCGTATCATAAAAACCACTGAAAACGATATGGCACAGAAAATCAAACTTGGATTTGTCGCAGTTCTGTTTATTATCATGTTAGCTATAGCTATCCCTGCTTTGTTTGATTCTCGCGTGCAGTCAGCGCCAGTACAGACCGTACAGACTCCCACTGTTCGTGAGTACTCAAATGCTGAGGTCTATGCGATGGCAGAAACGATCATCTCTCCGTATCTCAAGGCACCCTCGACAGCTAAGTTCCCAAGCATGTCAGAGGTAAAGATCTCTCGACTGGAAAATGATGGATTCCGTGTTGATGGTTATGTGGATTCTCAAAATAGTTTTGGTGCCATGCTCCGCAGTCCATTCACTACAATCTTTCAATACAGCAGCTCCAGTGATAAAGCAGATATATACGCAGTGGTGCTCGATGGGGAAACCTTGCTAAAGAGGACGCCGAACGGCCAATAAGACATACGCTGAGGGTACTCCAGCCCCCTCTGAGGCACGCGAATAGGATACCGTGTGGTTTCCACCATTTACCTATAAAGGAGGTGCGCCTCGTGCCCTCGGCGCACCGAATGATATCGCCCAGAGTTGGGCGATATTTTTTTGCTATGTCAATGCCTTTTATTTAAGCCACGAAAAAGCATGGAGTTTGCCATATATGTCGGTATTCATTCTTGTCCACAGCCCCGCGCGAGCGTGGAAGGTGTAGCATCGAAATCAAACCCTATACCCAAGTCGTGATGTTCGCAGCGCACGCAAACTTATCAGCTCACGCAAGTTTGCACATGAAAAATGGCACCAAGCTCAGAGGGGCTAGTTCTATTCGCGCGGCTCTTTAAACAAGAATTCGCCGAGGAACTTACTCCAGAAGAAGTCGAGCAACAAGCTCGCACGCTCCTGAATCTCTACATAGCTATCTACCGCACTCCGCTGGAGGTATCAGAGGTTCAAAAATTATTCGACTCAGATTAGAAATATGCATTCACTACTTACACCGCATCCAACGATGAGCGACGAAGCCCTCCGCGCAAAGGAAGGCCAGCTCAACGTTCAGGTCATACTCCGAGAAATGGAGTTGAAAAAATTGAAGAAAGAGCTCGCAGAGGTTCGCAATTTTATCAGCATAAACATCTGGCGTTATGGAATCTAGTAAATCGCAGAGCAAAACGAGCAAGGACTCGATTGACCAGAGTAGTAAAAAAGAACTCAAACCTCGTCCGATGGTTGCCTGCACACTCCCCGACGGAACACTCGTAGATATGGTCTACTCGACCACCACGGGAGCATCATTCGCAGTCGCTCAAGGAGATAAAATCTTTGGTCTGCCAGAACTCTACGTCGGCCAAGATGGAAATCTGGTCATGCAGGAAAAGGACGCGGTCTACAAATATGTACCGTCGTGGATTCTGAAAGACCATGTAAAAAAGAATTTCATCCACATCGCTTCGCATCAAGAGGAATATGGCTCAATGTCCGACCTGTATCAAGAGATTCGCTCACACATCAAGAAGTACGTCGTGCTAGAAGATCCTCGCTTCTATGATGTTGCCGTGGGGTATGTGTTGATGACTTGGGTCTACGATCGCTTCAACACAGTTCCGTACCTTCGTGTGGTGGGAGATCTCGGTACTGGCAAATCACGCTTCCTCGATGTTATTGGAAAACTCTGTAACCGCTCCCTTATGGCAAGTTCTATTTCGCCTGCAGCCATTTATCGCACGCTCGACCAAGTTGAAGGAACTCTCGTCTACGACGAAGCAGACTTCAAGTCGTCAGATATGACCGACGACATCGTGAAGCTGCTGAACAGTGGGAATAAGAAAGGAGCGCCTGTCGTGAAGATGGAAGTATCCGATGATTCTATAAAGACCGTCACGTTCCGTGTGTTTGGTCCAAAGATACTTGGTTCCCGACGCAACTGGTCAGACCTCGCGCTTGAAAGCCGTTGCATCACATATAAGTTGTTCCCACTGAAGAAGGTTGATGTCTCAGTTCACCTACCGCCGTCGTTCGACGCAGAAACACAGATGCTCCGCAATAAGTTGCTGATGTTCAGACTCAAGAACTATCACATTATTCAGGAGACAGAGGATTCTCTTGGAGGGATAGAATTTCCGAGGCTCCGCCAAGCAGTGCTCGCACTTACGTCAGTGCTCCAAGTGGTTGATAGAGAAGCTTTAGGAATAGTCCTCGATTTCCTAGGAGACTATGAGAAAACACTTCTCGATACCGTGTCCACCGATAGTCATGCAGACGTACTTCTATCTATCGCTTGGCTCCTAGAGTTCGACGACATCATCAGGGACTCTGGAAAGATGTACATGGAGTCGATTAAGAATAAGTTCAATGCCATGTATTACGAAGACTACGCGGAACGTGAGACTAAAGAGGTTCGTCGCGATGGCTCAGTGATGAGAATCCCAGGGCAAGTAGTCTCGTCAAGAAAGATTGGTAGTTATGTAGATAGGCTCGGCCTCGCCAAAGCAAGAGATGGGGGTGGTATCTATATTCCACTTGGCAAAGAAGCTCCCAAGATTCAGAAGTTAGTTGCTCGCTTCGGCTTGCAGGATATTCTCACTGGATTTCGTGCCGATGAAGAGGAGGCTCGCAACAATCCAAATGCATTCAAGGAGGATAAGGAGAGACCTTTCTAGACCTCAACTCATTAACATCGTTAACATCATTACTATTCCAACACGCCACACGTTGTAGACAGGTTCTAACATTTTTTTCCTGTACAGAACTCGCGAGCCAAATACCATCGGCAACATGATCCATATGTTGCCATGTCTATGAAAAAGGTAGTTGTCTCTCGAAAAGTGAGCTCTCCAGCACCGAACAGGTTTGATGCCTGTGAACTTGCGAAAGGTTTGATTTTCGCCAGTGGTTTTAGTCATGGGCAAGTTGCTTATGTTAAATACCGTTCTGGCAAACTCACGATTCATCTGGGTAAGAAAGTGAAAGAGGAATAACTCGCGTGTCGTGTCCATTAAATTTATGAAAGAAGATTACAGTCACCTAAAATTCGTTTACTACGGGCGTCGCTCGATAAAGGCCAATAAGACTGAATTGGACACAAGAATTGCGTCCCTTGATTCTCAAAAGTTTGAGATTGATCAACTCGCCGATAGATACAATATAACCATTCTCAAAACGTTCAGTGAAACGGAATCCGCCAGCGAGGCTGATGAGCGTCCAGAGTTCGAGAAGATGGTTGCCTATATTAAGTCTGGCAAGGCAAATGCAATTCTTTGTTTCGCAATTGATCGTTTGTCTCGTAATCCTATGGACAGTGCAAAAATTGAAACTATGCTACAGAAAGGAAATCTGCAGATGGTTCTTGCACCTGATAGGAAGTGGACTCTCGATGGTCACGTCATTGCACGTGTTGTAGAAGCTGCGGCAGCAAACCAGTACATCATTGATCTCAAAAAACATATAAAGCGTGGGCAAGGAGACGCAGTGCGTCGTGGGTTCAGACCTGGCCTTGCTCCAATTGGATATATAAACAGTAGATATCGTGAGAAGGGAATGGATGAGGAAATTAAGGTAGATGAACATCCATTCAGAATCCTCCGCTCGATGTTCGATAGAGTTTTGTCGGGCCAGTACACACCTTTCCAAGTATTGAAGTGGGCTACAGAGGTAGAAGGTTTCCGTTCTCGTAAAACAAGACGCTATCCCAAGGGCCGACCTCTATCCAAAGCTGCTTGGTACAATATTCTTTCTTCGCGTTTTTACTATGGAGAGTTTGAGTATCCAACAGGAGCTGGCAACTGGACTCAAATTACAGGTATGTACTACAAGCCTCTAATTACACGGGCAGAGTTTGAGACGGTTCAACATATTCTCCGTAAAGATGCTCCGCGCCCTAAGAAGCACGAACATGCGTATGTAGGACTTATGCGCTGTGGCCATTGTGGTGCAAGAATCACTTGTGAAGCCAAGACCAAACGCCAGAAGAATGGGAATGTTCACCACTATTCCTACTACCGTTGTACTGGCCAAGTTGATCCAGACTGCACTGAGAAATGCACTCGTCAGGACAGGCTAGAAGAACAGGTGGTTAACTACCTATCTTCAATCCAGATTTCTCCCGCCTTCCATCAGTGGGCGATCAGTGAACTCAAAAAGGAATACGACAGAGAGATGGATAACAAAACCTCAGTCCTCTATTTGCAACATCGTGAGCACCAAAAAGTTAAAGAGATGCTTACGCGCCTCTACGATATGAGATTGGTGGGAGATATTGACTCCGACTATTTCCAGAAAGAGAAGGGTAGATTAGAAACTGAGGAAAAGAGGCTTGATGGTCAATTGGCAGTTATAAACGCACGCGTCCAAACATGGATATATGATGCTGAACGCATAATGACCTTCGCAGAGCGCGCCGCCAGTGAGTTTAAGAAGGGGTCTATGGAGAAGAGACGCTCTATTCTTGCTGCTCTTGGTACCGAACATAAACTCATGAACCGTGAGTTGACTATAAAAACACAAAAACCACTCCGTGTGGTACACGAAATGGTTTCTGAGTCGAAAGAAGCAGGATTTCCATTAGAACCTCCCAAAGAGCCTTTAGAATATGGCTCAAATGGAAAAAAGAAACCTGTCAGTCTACGGTTGTGGAGATGGGGGGAATCGAACCCCCGTGCAGGTGAGATGCAACCGAACGTCTACAATGCGTAGTCTTTTTCGAAGTTTAAGAAAGGCGGTAAGAGAAAGACAAGATAACGCCCTCCCGATTCTCTATTTTCTCAAACGGCGCGAGAGACACGCGCCGTTCCAGTCTGAAAAGATGACACCCGTCACAACGTATCAGACGTCGGAAGTGCGGATGCGGCTTAGGCTAAAGCGAAAGCCGGAGCGTAAGGAGATAGAATCCCCTTAGCTTTTGAAAGTGCATTTGCATGTACTTTTTCCGAAAGTTTAGCGAGATTTCGGAGCTCGGCATTGCAATCCGGAAGCGATCAGCATCTGTCTATGCCGATCATCCCCATTTGAAAAACTTATAACTTATAACTAATAACAAGTAACAAAAATCGTCAGTATATATTCTTCGTTAAGTGTTATTAGTTAATTGTCACTTGTTTTAAATGTGTTTTTTCAACGTTCTTTCGATGTCACGTTTCGCATCGCGTTTTTTCAAGGTTTCCCGCTTATCGTATTTTTTCTTGCCGCGGGCAACCGCTAGCGAAACTTTTATCTTAGAGCCTTTACTATACATTGAAATTGGCACTATTGTCAAGCCACGTTTGGCTTCCTCTCCGGCTATCATTCTTATTTCTTTTTTTGTCAAAAGGAGGCGGCGCGTGCGCAGGGGGTCGTAGCCTTTCGGCGCGTTTGCCGGCTGGTGCGCGGGAATGTTTGCGCCGACAAGATATGCCTCGCCGCCGCGCACTATGATGTGCGCGCCGTCCAAAGAGCCGTGGTGGGTTTTTACGGACTTTACCTCGGTTCCCAGAAGCTCTATTCCGGCATCAAATTTTTCCAGAAACTCGTATTTTAGCCACGCTTTTTTGTATTCAACTAGAGACATACATAATTATCGTAGCACACTTTTATTTAGCTTAAGTTTGAGTATAATGATGTCTATGTCTCTCCTAAAACCCAATAAAAACAAGGACGAAAGAGGCGGCAAGGCTCCGAAAATCAACCGCCGCCAGCTCCTTTCCAATTTCCTGACCGCCATCATTATTTTTCTAGTTTTGATGAGTCTTTACACCGTCTTTACGGATAGTAAGAATGATATTAAAGAACTTCCTTTGTCAGACGTGTCAAAAAAGATGCTTGCCGGGGAGGTTAAAAAAATCACCGTAGAAGGGGAGAAGCTTTCGGTTGTTCTCAAAGACAACACGACGATTGTGTCCAAAAAAGAAAGCGAAGCGTCTCTTTCGGAGACATTCAAAAATTACGGGGTAACGCCGGAGCGTCTTGCCGGAGTTGAAATAGAAATCAAGAGCAATACCGGCTTATCATTCTGGCTTTTGAATATTTTGCCGTTCGCCATCCCGATAATTTTCATTATTGTTTTTTTCTGGTTTATATCGCGGCAAGTGCGCGGCGCCGGCATGCAGGCGTTTTCCTTCGGGCAGTCCAAGGCGCGCGTAATTAATCCGGACGACCAAAATCAAAAAGTTACCTTCAAGGATGTTGCGGGAGTAAAAGAGGCGAAAGAAGAACTCAAAGAAATCGTTGATTTTTTGCGCAACCCGAAAAAATTCTTGGATATCGGCGCGCGCATCCCCAAGGGGGTAATTCTCATGGGCGCGCCCGGAACAGGGAAAACAATTCTCGCGCGCGCCGTGGCGGGAGAAGCCGGAGTTCCGTTTTTCCATCTTTCAGGTTCGGAATTCGTTGAAATGTTTGTCGGCGTCGGCGCTTCGCGCGTGCGCGACCTTTTCATGATGGCGAAAAAAGCGGCACCGGCGATTATTTTTGTTGATGAAATTGACGCCGTTGGCCGCGTGCGCGGGACGGGAATCGGCGGCGGCAATGACGAGCGCGAGCAGACTCTCAACCAAATTCTTGTGGAGATGGACGGATTTGAGCCCACAGAAAAAGTTATTGTTATGGCGGCGACGAACCGGCCGGATGTTTTGGACCCGGCGCTTCTTCGCCCCGGGCGCTTTGACCGCCGCGTCATTCTTGAACTTCCGGACCGCAATGACCGCGAGGAAATTTTAAAAATACACGCCGTAAAAAAACCGCTTGCCGAGGACGTTAATCTTCGTACCGTCGCCGAACGTACCCCCGGATTTTCCGGCGCCGATTTGTATTCCCTTATGAACGAAGGCGCGATTCTCGCCGCGCGCGAAGAAAGAAAAAAAGTTTCTCAATACGATTTAATCCGCGCCATAGAAAAAGTTATGCTGGGGCCTGAACGCAAAAGCCACGTCCTTTCAAAAAAAGAAAAGGAAATTACCGCTTATCACGAGGCGGGGCATGCGCTTGCCGCTTCCGTTCTCCCGTATGCCGACCCGGTGCACAAAATATCAATCGTCGCCAGAGGACATGCCGGCGGCTATACGCTCAAGCTTCCCCTTGAAGAAAGGCGGCTTCAGTCGCGCAAAGAATTTTTGGATGACATAGCGGTTGCTTTGGGCGGATACGTTGCCGAAGAAATGATGTTTGGCGACATTACTACAGGGCCGTCTAGCGACCTGCAGGTCGCGACGGCGGTCGCGCGCGACATGGTAACGCGTTACGGAATGTCGGCGCTCGGGCCCGTGGCTCTTGAAGAAATGGTAGGAAGGTCTCCGTTTGGCAGAGGGCTTGAGGGCAGGGAATATTCAGAAGAGGTGTCGGCGAAAATAGACGCCGAGGTTTCCAAAATATTAAATGAGGCTTTTGCCAAGACAAGAAAAGTTTTGAAAGACCACAAAAAGGCGCTTGATGCCATCGCTTCACGCCTGATTGAAACGGAAACAATAGAACAGGAAGAATACGAGAAAATAATTATCGCAAACGGCATAATGCCGAAGAAGCGCGAGGAAATGAATTTGGCGATTTAAAAACTATAACAAGTAACTAATCAACTTATAACAAGATAAAAAATTATTTCAGGCGTTTTTATCGGTTGTTTACGCGGGAATAATGTATTAGTGTATTTATATTCCACCCCTAGCTCAGTTGGTTAGAGCACAGAGCTTATACCTCTGCGGTCCTTGGTTCGAATCCAAGGGGGTGGACAGAAAAATAAAAAAGCCGCGCTTCGGGGGCGCGGCCGTGGCGGTCATGGGACTCATAGCTTACCGAGCCCATCTAGAACGGAGATGGCGATTTCCGGGAAATCGCTTTTTTCGCATGCGTACGAGGCGCCGCATTGCATGAGTTTTTTGTTGAAAGACGGGTCGGACGAAGTGGTGATAATCGGCCCTCTCCAGTCCGCCCTTATCCTTTGGGTGAGCATGAGAGTGTCGGGGGTTTTGCCCGACAGACAGGCGTCCATACCGATGAGGTCTAATCCCGAGACGTTATCCTTAAACAACTTTTCCGCCTCTGCTTCCGTTTTAGCCACGAGCAACCGGCAGAATTTTTCGAGCCTTACCGAGAAAGACCGGCAGACCCACTCCTTGTCTTCCACTACCAACACCAACGGCTTGTCGTAAGACATAGGTTCTCCTCCTGGATGTTCAGCCTTATTCTTTCTACTCCTTGAGCCGGGGTTTTGCAAGCATCACTCAAAATGCATTTTTCCGGACTTCTCAATTATTTTTTTAAGTCCAGGATGATTTTTCAGTTCCGGGTCTTTCGTTATTATATTTTTTGCCGATTCGCGCGCCGCTTCCACCATTTTTATGTTTTTTATCGCTTCCATCGCCAGGTCGGAGAGCCCCCATTGTTTGCCGCCGCTAAGTTCTCCGGCGCCTCTCATTTTTAAATCCGTCTCCGCCAGTTCAAACCCGCTTTTGGCGTCCCTGATAGCCCTCAATCGTTCGCCTGATTTTCCGTTTTTTGTTTCGGAAAAGAGATAGCAGTATGCCTGATGCGAACTCCTTAAAACTCGTCCGCGGAGCTGATGAAGCTGGGAGAGTCCGAAACGCTCCGCTCCTTCTATTATTATTGAGGTCGCGTTTTCAACGTTGACCCCGACTTCAACCATTGAGGTGGCGACAAGGATATCCGTTTCCCCTTCGGTAAATTTTTTCATCACCGCCTCCTTTTCCTTGTCTTTCATTTTGCTATGGAGAATGGCGATTTCATGCTCCGGAAAAATTTCTTTTTTGAGCCGCGCCGCTTCCGCTTTTACTGATTTTGCCAGCAATGCCAATTCTTTGTCAGGGTCAGGCTCGTCTATTCGCGGGCAAATAACGTACGCTTGCCTGCCGGCGCTAAGTTCCTTCCTGATTTTTTCATAAACCCCGCCGCGCTTTTCCTTAGATACTATTTCGGTCAATACCGTTTTTCTTCCTTCCGGCATTTCGTCAATAAGGGTCAAGTCCAAATCGCCGTAAATAGTGAGTGCGAGAGTCCGAGGTATCGGTGTTGCGGTCATGGAGAGCAGGTGCGGAACGGTGGAATTGGTGCCGGTGTTTTTTTGCGCCAAGGCGCTTCGCTGAAAGGTTCCAAAACGGTGCTGTTCATCTATTATGGAAAGCGCCAAATGCTTGAAAGAAACGGATTTTTGTATTATGGCGTGCGTACCGATAAGAATCGGTATTTCCCCGTTAGCTACCCATTTTAAAAGTTGCGCGCGCGATATATCGGTGGCTTTATCGGGAGATGTTTTTGACGGAAATTTTTTGCACCCGGAGCCGGTTATCAGCCCTATTTGTATCGGAAGATGTGAAAAATACCGCATGAAAGATTCAAAGTGCTGTTTGGCCAGTATTTCGGTAGGCGCCATGTAGGCGACTTGAAGATTACCGAATTTGCCGCCCGCATTTTCTTTCGGCCGCGTTGAAACGATTGCGTAAGCCGCCGCCGCGGCCACCAAGGTTTTGCCGGAACCGACGTCTCCTTCAAGAAGCCGCATCATGGGGGCTCCGCTTCCCAAATCTTTCACGATTTCCATAAGGGCACGTTCTTGCGCCGCGGTCGGCTTGAAAGGAAAGCGCGATAAAAAATCACCCATCTCATCACCCAAATCGCGCGCCACGAACGCGGGGCGCGAACCGTATTCCAGGCGGCGTTTTTGTTCGGCTAGTTGTATCATAAAAATTTGCTCAAAAGAAAAACGTTTTCTGGCGGCAACATTTTCTTTTTCTTCGCGCGGCGCGTGTATCCACAAAAGAGCGGTTCTTATTCTGGGGAGATGGTACTTATCAAGAACATCGGCCGGAATCGTTTCTTCAATTGAATCAATACCACCGGCCAATATTTTTTTTATGGAGTGGTAAAACCACCTAGATGTAATTCCGCGACTCTCGGGGTAAATCGGAAGAAGCGGAGTTTCCGGCATATCGGTGCCTACTTCAAAAAGCGAGTCGCTTGATTCCGGCAAGGCGCCGCCGCCCCAGTGTTCTATTTCCGGATTCGCAAGATAAAGTCCGTTTTTTCCGGAAGAAACCGTCCCGCGTAATTTCACCGCGTTTCCATCATGAAACATTTTGGCAAGATACGGTTGATTGAACCAGATAACCTTTATATTTCCGGTCTCGTCTTCAACAATTGCTTCACCCAAAGGAGTTTTTTTCCTAAATGCCTTTCTGGTTTTTAATTTTTTTATTTTGCCGTATATCGTAACGCTATCTTTCGGCACAAGTTCGCTTATTTTTTTTACTTCACGCAAATTATCGTAACGAGACGGGAAATGGTAAAGAAGACCGCGGAGCGTCGTTAAGTTTAGCTTTTTCAGCGCTTTATTTTGCGCCGGAGTAAGGCGGAAAACGGATTCTATGTTATCCGATAAATTCATTGTCCGGAATTGTCGTTTTTAAATCTACTCAACCCCTCTAAATTTCCTCAAATCTTACCCCCGGGCTTACGGAGACGCTGGCATTGCTGATTT
>JBBTQM010000017.1:0-1872 GCA_038065675.1 Patescibacteria group bacterium
AAATCAGCAATGCCAGCGTCTCCGTAAGCCCGGGGGTAAGATTTGAGGAAATTTAAATCTCGCTGGCAAATGTCGGCAGTAAAAATTCCCTGGTTTTTTACGAGCTGATAATAATAGACATTGAACATACAGGGGGGCGTTTGACAAATGTCCGGTTTGTGATATACTTTTTATAATAGGTTGGTTTAAACAAACCAACTATCCCAGTTCTTTTCTTAACTTCATACCCCAAGAAGGAGGTCTCATGTCCCGCATTCATGCAGTATTTGTCGTCATAGCGTTTGCTTTCGCCATGAGTGCTTTCGCGCAAACGCCCGACCGGGTGGACGCGCCCGTGCTCTCCAAAGGCGAGCGCTGGACCTACGTCACCATCGACCGCTGGAAAAAAGAAAAACTGTCGGAAACAGTCGGCGTGGTGGCCGAAGCGGACAACAAAAGCGTGCGCATTGTTTGGCAAAACGTAAAGGACGGCAAACTCATCGGCCGCCATACCGAAACGCTTTCCACCACCGAGCTGAACGCGATCGAAAGTGGAATAGTCGAGGGGAAAGCGAAAACACGCTATACGCCGCACGACTACACGTTTGACTTTCCGCTCGAAATCGGGAAAACCTGGAAGGGAACTTTGATTCTCGACGTGTTGAACGAGAGTCGGCAGGTGCGCCGAGAAATCACTGCGAAAGTCGTAGGCTGGGAAGCAGTCAAGACGCCCGCCGGCACTTTCAACGCGTTCAAGATCGAGAAAACAGGTTACTACCAGCGACTCGACCAACTCGCACCTGGGTGGGGTGGTGGTACCATGAAGTGGACGTACTGGTACGCTCCGGACGTCAAGCGTTCAGTACGCATAGAGTTCGAGGAAAGCAGCAACAGAGGGGTCCCGCGATGGGTCTACACGCTCACCGAACTCATGGCATACGAGCCAGCGAAGAAGTGAAGCGGCGAGCCAAACCTTAGAAAGCCCTTGCATTGAAAGATGCGGGGCTTTTTTTATATTTTTCTTCTCTCTAAAATTTCCAGCCGAGTTCTATGAGTAATTTTTTGAAATTCGGGTCAAGTGCGGAGAGCTTAATGAGAATGGGCTTCGAGCCGAGCACGTTGTTCTTCTCTTTGGCGAAAAAATTAAATACGGGAGTGTTTTTATATTTATCATTAGCATAGTAATTACTCAATAATTTTTGTATGTCCGCTTTTCTTTTATCGCCGTAGGCGAAAGCCAAAAAAGAAGCTTGGTGATAGAAGTTATAACCGTCGTACACTCCGCGCGAAAGGTGCGCCGCATGAGCTTCTTCAAATAATCTTTCCGGATCGCCGAACGAGGTATCGCCTGCGCGAACCATTTTCCCCACCACAATCGCTTTTCGTTCAAGCGCCACGGAAACTAGTATTGACATGCCGCCGGAAAAGGTCTTTGTCAGTTCAATGTCTTTGTCAACATTTACAAGATTATTTCTGATGATAATTTTCATGGCCTCAATCTCGCTTAGCGTCTCCGCGGATGGAACCTTCTCTTTACTCAACAAAAACAGGGTACGGTTCGCATACCAATTGGCGATATGCGCCTGCGAAACGGCAACCGGATAAAACGAGGACGAATATTCAAAGAGCTTCCGGTAGGAAAGATAAATATCCTTAGGGTTATACATCGCCTTATACGGCTCGTCTTTGAATATTTCCGCCGTGGCTTCAGTTTTGCCGTAAGCGACAAACATGAGCGCCATGAATTCTACGGCATAGGCGCGACTGCGCTTGCTGTATTTTTCGTTGGCCGCGCTTTCCTTGATGTCGGCGATGGCCCCTGAAATGTTGCCCGCCTGATACTTGGCATCGGCGATTTTGAACTTGATCTCCGCTTCTTCTTCGGCGGTATTG
>JBBTQM010000018.1:0-7438 GCA_038065675.1 Patescibacteria group bacterium
TGGTGAGTATATATTCCATTCTCCCCGACCATGCATCCTGCCAAATTTTCTTGAAGGCAGACATTAGCCCGCTTGCCACAAGATGGCGCTTGTCGTATCCGACATCTTCCATCACGTTAAACGAAATGGGGAAATCGGAATCAAACGGCGCGAAGTAAATAACATCTTTAATTCGGCTTTCGGGTACATAATCAAGCAATTTCTCCGCCATGGAACCGTGCGGGTCCATTATCGCAACACCTTCTCCGTTTTGGATATCCTGAATCGCCATGTTCTCAAGCAGGGTTGATTTGCCCATGCCGGTCTTGCCGATAATGTACATGTGGCGCGCTCGGTCTATCCGCTTAATGCCAAAACGCGTCTTCTTGTTACGGAAGTCCGCTTCGGCAAAGTATGTAATGTCGTCCTTACTTGCCATTATTGTTTGATATTAAGTATAACGTATCAAGTATTGAGTATATAGACCCCTGCGCCAAGAGCGCAGGGGATTAGGCCTATATTTCGTCTTCGCTCGGACAGCATGCCAAGAGTACTTGGCGCGCCGCTCCTCGCTCGACGAAACAAAGAAGAAACCCCGCAAGAAAACGGGACTTATTCTTTATCTAACGCCTCTCTGGTATATCTATTTGCCGGGTCCCATAGCATCCAGGAAGTGAGGCCGGCGTCATAAACCGCCTTCTTCTGCGCGCGAACCTCCGCTTCGCCGTAGTTCCCGCCGTAATCAAAATCCTGAAGCCACGGGCGAAGTTTAAGGGGGGTGGTAGATGCCGCTGCCACGCGCGCCACTGCTTTCATCATTGAATAATTAACAACATCATAAACATTCTTGTTCGGGTTCTCCCAACCGTTGAAATTAGCCGAATAATGCGAAGGGTAAACCATCGGCGACACGTAATCAAAATAAGGGAGAGTGTTTTCTAATACCTGTCCGATATTCAAATCATCCGAATTGGTTGTCGTCATGCCAAAAAGGTCGACCGAAAGAATCGGGCCTGTACCTGAAAGATTGTAATTTAGGTATGAGAAAAAATCTTTAAGCATGGATGATTTTGTTGTTGTTCCGGTCCATAAATATTTAACGTCTTTCATGTCCCCGTCGGAAGGGAAACGAACGTAGTCAAAATTAATTTCGTCAAAACCGGCCTTGTAAGACTCGCGCGAAAGCACCACGATGTAATCCCAATATTCCTTTGCGCCAACATCGATGAAAGAAAGCCCTTTGTAATCTTTCCACGGACCACCCAAGGAAATACTTTGCACGGCAAGGTCAGGCCTGATTTTCGTGTAATGAGGGTCCTGGAAAACGGTTATCCGACCGATGACATAAACGTCGTGTTCGTGGAGTTTCTGTACGAACTCTCTCATATCCGGGACACGGCATCCCTTCCCCCCGTTTTTTTCAAACATTGGATTGTCTATGGGGAAAGAAATCGTGCCGGTGTAATCTTTGATGTCTATGACGATTGAATTTATTTCCGTTTCATTGGCGATTTTCAAAAGAGAATCCCGCCATGTTTGCGAACCGGCAACACAGGATGTCATGTAAATTCCTTTCACCGCTTGGGGAGGTTTGATGTGCGTGGCAATAAAGACTTTTTTGGCGGGTAAAGCAGAAAGTGCGGGGTTACTTGATGTCGCTGATTGATTCGGGATTTCATATAAACTCCCGGAAACATACGGGTATCCGAAATAAAACACCGGCGCCAGCAAAAATAAACCAAGAAAAATTTGTGTGTGGCGGTGCGACGGCAAATATGGTTTTCCCATTTTATCTTACGGAAGCGTTGGCGGCTCGTCGCCAGAGGAGTGGTTGGAATCAAGAGAACGGGAAACAGGCGCGGGCGGTTTATGGAAAATCCCGTCATTTATCGTGACTGTAGGAGTATCCTGTATGTCTTTTCTTTTGCGTTCGGCGCGTTTGCTACTGCGAATAATTTTATGCTTATTCAGCTGATAGGAATTAATGGCTATGAGAATACCGGAAGCGACGTAAGCAATGGTTTTCCATGCGGATGGGAATCCCAAGAACGGCAATACCGCCACTAAAACACCGAGCCAAAGTATAGTTCTTCGTTTTGACATAATGGGATTATATCAAAATAATAAAATAGTGGAATGGTCAGTCAGAGATTATCACGACAAATTCCCCGCGAATTTTGTCTTTGTGTTCCCCAAAATATTTCAAAACCTCGCTTGCGCTTCCGCGGACTACGTTTTCGTGGATTTTAGTGAGTTCTTTTGCGACCGATACTGTTTTACCAGATGAGGATTTTTTAAGAGATTCAAGCGTTTTCATAAGCCGGTGCGGGGATTCATAAAAAATCACAACCCTGTCGGTCTCGGCGATTTCTTTAAATAGAGTCTCTCTTCCTTTTTTGTGAGGCAAAAACCCGAGAAACAAAAACTCCTGCGCCGGCACGCCGGCAATTGAAAGCGCGGCAGTAAGCGCCGACGGGCCCGGCACGGATTCAATTTTTACCGCATTTCCAAGGGCATCCCTTGGATAGTCAACCCAAGGGATGCCCTTGGAAAAATATTCGCGGATTTGAGAAATTAAAAACGCTCCGGGGTCGGAAATTCCGGGCGTACCGGCGTCTGTAACAAGCGCCAAATTCTTCCCTTCTTCCATCAGCTTGATAATCTTCTCGGCACTAGCGCCGCTTTTTTGCTCGTTATAAGACACGAGTTGCTTATTGGTGATTCCGTAATGTTTAAGAAGTCGTTGCGTAACCCGTGTATCTTCGCACACAATAATATCCGCCTCTTTCAAAACGCAAAGTGCGCGCAAAGTTATGTCTTCCAAATTCCCTATTGGGGTCCCGATAACATAGAGTATTGCCATACGGGATAATTTACCACTCCGCATCAAAAAATAAAACCCGCAGCCTTAGGCCGCGGGCACCTCCGAAGGAAGGAGGAATGGCAACGACAAACCGTTTTCTTTTGCGTAATCGTACCGCAGAACGCATTTCCAGCACGTCTCTTTGATTGGAACCAAGGGCAGCTTCCCTTCCATTAGGGCCGCTATATCACCGCCAACGAAACCGTTACAAAGAATTATTGACGCACTGCACACCCAGCATTGACGCATTTATGAACTCCTAAAAGTAAATAAGTGCGCATAATTTCTTTGTCGCCGTTGAAGGCAAGCTTCTCGCGCGGTTTTCCTAGGAAAAGTATCGCGTAGCCTCCATCGAAGAAAAAGCAAATATCTCCGCCGTTGTAGCTCCAAGGAGTCTCATAAAACTTTGTTCTGAAACTCCAGGCTCCGCCGTAGACCCAATTTTTCTCGGTCACCCTGCGGCTTGCCACCCAGTTCAGGGTAAAAACAAGAGAGTTTCCCCTTATTCCAACCGCATACATCGGCCCGCGGTATAAATCCATTCCGATATGGAATTCCGCGTCAGCCAGATAGCAACGATGGAATAGCTCGAGACTCCAGCGCGGAAGAGTGTCTCCTCCCCAGACAACTAAAATTCTTCCAGTCCTTTTAAGAAACTCCCCAAACTTTCTGAGGCAATATTTTCCGCACCTCCGAAAGGCAATGAGACAGAGATTGGCGTACAAACGAAATTTTCTCATTCCATTTCTCCTTTTATTTGCATGAAAAAAGCGCCGATTGGGGCGCCCTCTCATGGGTTGTGAGTAACTTAAAGTCTTATTGTACCACGGACCCTAAACTTTTACCAAACTCACGCCGGCAAGAAGTTTTTTATAAAGAAGAGCGTAAGCGATGACCGAAATCGGGATAGTTACAAAAATACCAATGCCCAGTAGAAGCATGCCAAAAACATTAAGGAAAGAAATCATAATCATAAAGAGCAAAAGGTTCCATGTATGCCCCTCTGTCATCCGCCAGCTTTTTTTGAGCGCCATAATAGGGCCGATGTCCTCTTTTTCAACTATCAAAAATTTATAGAACTGAAGGCGCAGAGCCAAATATATTCCGGGAACAACAAGAAGAAACAATCCTGCGAGAACAGCCACTCCTTCAAGAAGGGATGAAATTATATAGCTTGCAATCATTTTGAAGTTGGTATATTTCGCCGGAAGGTCTTTAAGCTTTGGCTTGCCGCCGGAAGCAATGATAAGAGAAATGTTTATGATGGTAATGCTTGCAAAAACGGCTACAAGTATTGAAAGAACTTTATTCTCCCCAACCGCCGCGGCAATGAGGAAGACTACAAAAAGGAGCCCGACCATAAAAATGAAGTGGGACTTCGTTTTTAACCATCCGAATTTAATGAGCTCTTCTTGAGAAAATAATGGGGTCATAGTTTTTCTTTATTCTAACTAAAATGCGGTTTTATATCCACTACCATACATTTATTGCTGTATAATGGTTTTTTTGATATATTCCACACATTAATCTGCGCGTGTAGTTCAGTGGTAGAACGCTGTCCTGATATCGAGTACGATATAAAAGGTTCGTTCGCCGCAATCGTAAATATCCCTTGTTTCCTGTGTGCGTGTGTAGTTCAGTGGTAGAACGCGTTCCTGATAAGAACGAGGTCGAAGGTTCGATTCCTTCCACACGCACACAGGGCGGAAGCCATTTACGTTGACGGCTCACTGCCTTTTATATGGATTACCATATAAACTCGGCGCTCGTGTCAAATGAAAATAAATTTTCGCTTGATACTCACTTGAGTTTATAAGACAGCCTGCCCACCTTTGGCGGGAGGTCTAAGTCGCGGTTTTTTCCACTCGCACCAGTTATGTCACCAAAAGCCTTGTAAAACTCACATGATAATGAGTTAAACAAGAAACAGGAAGTTATCCCCCGGTATCCTTGTTCCGATAATTTGTTGCTATAATGTTTCTATAGCATTATCAAAAGATTCCTAGCTTATTTTTTAATTTTCCTATGCGGCGCATTTCAGTCAGTAACACGTCTTTCTTGGTAGCCATAAAATTTCTTTCTCTAATTACAATACTATTTGTTGTAGTTCTTTTCTCACTCTTCCTTTCTCCAGAGAAGGCGTCCGCTGCCACACTCACGGTGGTAACGGCGACTACGACCTCATCAAACGCCTCCTCTACATTGGCAAAAATCGGGGATACGGTTCAGTTTGGCCTTCAATTAAGCGGGACTCCGGTCGCTACCAGTACGCCCGTCATTAATATCTTTAACATGGGCACAACCTCAATGACGGGTAGTGGCGCCTTTTGGGCGTACTCCACAACCACGAGCGCCAGTTGGAGCGAGGGCGCCCTGCAGTTCAAAATCGGTCACGGCGATTCTGCTCCCGGCGTTGGTGCAACCACGACCAGAACACAGACAAGTCTCACCGGGCCCAATGTAACTTTTGACAGTATTGCGCCCACACTCACTATAGTAAGCATTGCCTCCAATAATAGTTCAACAACGCTTGCCAAGGCCGGTGACACCATTACAGTCACCGCCACTTCAAGCGAAAATATTCGTATCCCGACCATCACCATAGACGGCCAGAGTGCCACCTTCTCGCTTATTACCGGCAGTACCACATGGAAAGGCACTTACACCATCATTCAGGGCGATACCGAGGGGACAGCGCCATTCAGCATTACTTATACCGACTCTGCGAGCAACGGCGGAAGTGATTCGCCAAAAACCGCCGTGACGACCGGCCCTAATGTTATTGTAGACACCACTGCTCCAACGATATCGCTCACCGGTTCCGCTTCTGATTCCGTGTACGCAAGCACCCAAGGTTATGCGGATTCTGGGGCCACGGTTTCCGACAGCCGGGAAGGCGCCATCAATTCGGCGCTTGTCACGAGCGGAAGCGTTAATCGGTCAATAGTCGGCACGCACACTTTGACCTACAACGCGAACGATAGCGCCGGTAATGCGGCGGTTGCTGTTACAAGAACGATAACTGTAAACCATATAAGCGCCGGCGGCATCTTTACGGGGAATGTTTCTTCACTGCCAAACTACAAGGCGCCGCGGCCACAGATTATTCATCCGGATGGTCGGGTTGTCTACTTGGACGAAAATGGAGCCACTTCCCCTGCAATCATCAGTACCACGCATACATATAAGCGCACATTAACTGCCGGCTCTACCGGAGATGACGTGGTGGCACTCCAAACATTTTTTGAAAACAAGGGGTTTCTCATAATGCCTCAAGGGGTGGCCAAGGGATACTTTGGTTCTCTTACCAAGCGAGCTCTCATGAAATACCAGGGAAGCATCGGCCTTGAAGCCGCAGGAATCGTCGGGCCAAAAACCAGGGCCACATTAAATAATGAAAATTAAGATTCAGTTAAAAAACAGGGGTTGGGCAAAAAACACACCCCCGTTTTTTATTTTCTCATTGGTGGGCGTGGAGAGATTTGCCTAGCCCGGCTGACACCGGTCGGCCTAGGGAACTCTCAACTCTTCTGTCTTTAGTGGGCACGAGAGGATTTGAACCTCCAAGCCTTGCGGCATGCGCTTCTGAGACGCACGCGTATACCAGTTCCGCCACGTGCCCGTGTGACATTCACAGGCTAACACGGGAATGTTAACATAAAAACAGTCGTACCAACCACGGAGGAAAGATGACAAGAAGCGGCATCATCGCCAGGCGCGCAGGCGTAATCCCCATCCGCTGCCATCCCCGCGAAGAAAAACCGGAAAACGGAAACGTTCCGAAGCGGCTGTCAAAAGAAGAAAAGATGTGGAGAAAAAAAGGAAGAAGAAATATCGTCGTGCTCCACGTAATGGAAAAGATGGAGGAAGCCCGCCAAAGACTGCGTGAGAAAACGGGGATTTCAATCCCCCGCGTCAGGAAAGGAGACGCAAAACAGTTCCTCAAAGAGCGAGGTCTACTCGCCGCCTGAACCAATCAACCAGTAGAAAAGCCCCGCATTGCGGGGCTTTTGTCTTGCATCACCACTCATCATCTGAAAATTTTGATGAGAAGCGGAGAGTGTTCAACGGCGTGCGGGATGCCATCGAAAATGTTGAGTGCCAGAAGAATTACCACCAGCACTATCAACACCACATAGCCCGGATCTCTCCGCGCCCACAAGAGCTCTCTCCGCGCCCACGAACAGAACACATCAATCAGGCGCTTATGAAAAAGCCTGCGGCTACCGATTTCTTGAATGAACGTTTTCATGCAACCTCCAGGGTTGATGATTATTTTTTAAGTTTATCACATTTATATAAAAAAGTCAAGCTGTATTTAATTAACATAAAAACCGCCCACAATCGGGCGGTTTTTATCAGCAAATATTTTTTCTTTTGTTCCGTTTTGCTCCGCTTCACCAGCGAAGACTTCTACCTATCTTCCCTTTAGGCGGGGGGTTAATTTTAAGAGATATAACCATCTCTCATAACTCTACTTGTGATAGAAATATAATCGACTCAATAAGTCACTTCATTAAAAATGAAATAACGGTTTTCAATTGAATTAATCCACGAGCAGCTTCCGCTACCCGTGCCTTGTTACGACTTAGTCCC
>JBBTQM010000019.1:0-46239 GCA_038065675.1 Patescibacteria group bacterium
GGTGAAGGAGGAAGCGGTGGTGGTGGAGAGCGAGGTGGCGCCAACGGAGGTGAGGGAATTGACGAAGAGGTCACCTTCGGCATCAACCAGCATTTTGACGGAGTCACCGACGGCAAGGCCTAGGAGGTTGGTGTCGGCGGCGGCGCTTGCGGGGTTCACGTAGAGGGTGGCGTTTGAGGCGGCGGAGTTCGCGACGCCGGGCAACCAAGTGCCGAAGGTGTGGGCCTGGGTCGGTATGAGCGCGGCGATGAACTGATTGGTGGCGGTGGTGGTGCCCGAGATAGTGAAAAGATTATTATTCGCGCTGAAACTGCCGGTTACGGTGAGATTGCTCAGGGTCGTAGCACCGGCCGAGAGAGTGGTTACCGAAAGGTCATTGAAAGAACCGCTTGTGCCTGAAACAGAGCCGGCGAAAGAAGAGTTGGTGATGGTGGAATTTGAGACGGAGACGCTCTGGAGTGTGTCTATGCGGCTTACGGGAGCGATGTTGACGAAGTTGGCGGAAGCGGGAAAACCGCTCTGGGAAGTTAGTCTGTACATTTCGGAGCGCAGGGCGTTGGACAAGATTTCCAGGTCTTTGGGGGTGACGGCGGATTTTTCAATAATTCTCTCTGTGATTTTTTGAGAAGACACCGTACCGACAACCGCTGTCGTCTTTTCTTTCTTAAGTTTTTCAAGCTCTATTTCCAAAGCAGTTACTTTTTCTTTTGTTTCCCTGCTTTCATCCTGCTTGACGATAATGGTGGGAGGAACCAGCATGTCGCCAAAGAAGAATGAGGAGAGGGCGTCGCCGGCTTTTCTGAAAACTCCGGTAAAGCCGTCGTAGGCGGAAGAGAGAGTAAGTGCTGAGGCGAATTTGCTCCGCGCCACCTCGCTTACGGCGTCTCGCCCGAGTGGCCGTTCGGTAATTGGGATACCCCCGGTTACGACAAGATAGCTCGTGAGCGGAACAAGGAGCGCTACCGTAAGCGCAATCATTTTTGGCTCAAGCCCGCGAAAACGAAATGGTGAAATTATTTTTTTCGCGGCGAATGAAGTTTGAACAGTTGCGTCATTATTTTTTTTATCCAGCAATTTTTTCGCCGCCATAATTTTCTGCGCGCCGAAACCTTGTTTGCCGTTTTCTTTTTGATACGAAAGGAGAGAGTTTTTTTCTACGTACCAAAGTTTGCCGACTTGCTTGGCGGTTACCTTGCCGGAACGGCAAAGCTCCCCGATGTAATCATTGGAGTATTTTGTGAGGCGCGCGGCGACTCGGCTTAAAACATACTTTTCGCCGTTGACAGAAATTTCTTCAGCAACCATTTAGGTTGCTTAAATTATACCTTGATAATCTTCAGTATTTTGCCGAGAAATGCTTATAAAATGTGGATAACCCGACACCCGAGACAAAAATATTCTCTTGTTTTTTTAAGATAATTTTATTTGTGTTTATAAAATTTAATCCGAGTTATTAACCGAGTTATTGATAAATAAGGACTTAATAAGAGATAATTCTATGTTTCACAAAACAATCCCCCACCCTTTGCTCAAAGGTAGGGGTAAAAATTGTCTAAAAATGATGCCCTTAATTAACTCTATTTTCAGGCGCTCCCCCGTCCAAAAATTGAATTATGTTCTTTGCCGCCAGCTCCGCCATCTTTACCCTCGTTTCAAAAGTAGCAGATGCAATATGCGGTGTAATTATGACATTGGATAATTCTTTAAGCCCGGGAGAAAGTTCCGGCTCGTGTTCAAAGACATCAAGCGCCGCACCGGCGATTATTTTTTCTTTAAGAGCGGAGACGAGCGCCGCCTCATCTACAACCGGTCCGCGCGAAGTGTTCACGAGATACGCGGTCTTTTTCATAATTTTTAAACGAGACTCGTCTATCAAATGAGTCGTTGTCGGGAGAAGCGGAACATGGACGGAAACAAAATCCGCTTCTTTTAAGACTTCTTCCGGCGTTGCGCGGAATGATGCGCCGTAATTTTTTTCTATTGCGTCATTTCTTTTAACGTCGTAATAAATTACATTCATGTCAAAACCGCGCGCGCCGTGATGCGCCACGCGCGAACCGATTCTTCCGGCGCCTAAAATCCCCAAAGTTTTTCCCGTGAGGTCGGTCCCCAAAAGAAGCATCGGTTCCCAGCTTTTGAATTTACCGGCGCGGGTGTAGGCATCACCCTCCACTATGCGAGCGGCAATTGCCATCATGAGAGCGAAGGCATGTTCGGCGACCGTATTGGTCAAAACCTCCGGAGTATTCGTTATCGTTATCCCCCTTTTCTTAGCCTCTTCAACATCCATGTTGTTGTACCCAACGGCAAAGTTTGCGAATATTTTTGCGTTTGGCGCGGCGTTAAAAACATCGGCATCTATTTTGTCGGTAAGAAGCGACAGCACGGCATCATATTCTTTTTTATTAAGAGCGGAAATAAGTTCTTCTTTTGAAAGAACTCTGTCTTCAGGATTTACGTCCACTTCATGTCCCCCGTTGCGAAGCATGTTCAGCGCGGATTCAGGAATAATTCTTGTTACATATATTTTTTTCATAAAAATAGTTTTTAGTTGTTAACTTCTTTTATTAAACAATTCATAAAATCTCTTGTAATTTAAAGCTATTTTATCTATCGTCTCCTCGCGCGAAATTTCTCCCTTCTTGAAATCAAGAAGTGGTTTCAGAAACACAGTTCTGCCTACGGCAAAACCGATTATCCCTTTTACCCCTCTCCCCGCCTCTATCCATGAGGCTACGCGCGATTCATCTTCTCCGCGTCCGAGTATTATAACTCCGACATCTTCGCGCTCGCCCGTGCGTGCCTGCGAAACCGCATTTTCGTAATCAGGCGCTTTTTCCATTCCTTCTATCTTCCACACATCCGGCTCTACTCCCGCATCCTGAAATTCTTTTATCAGCCGGGCTATAAGAAGGGGGCGCATTTTGGCATCATACATGTCTCTGCCGCCGGCATTTTCAACGTCACTTTCAATGGGCGGAACAATGGGTTCAATCAAAAATTTATATCCATTTTCGTGGGCAAAACGCGAAAGTTCCTTAAGGCGGGAAAGTGAATATGAATTATTTGAGGCGTTTCCTCTCGGGTTATAGCGGACAAGAGCTTTGACGAATACCGGCTTAACTGAATTTATGTGAGCACCAAAATCCTCATGTTCAAACTGGAATTCATCGGTTCCGCTTTTCTCCGCGGTAAGGCAGGTTATATATCCTTTCTCGTTCGCATCGCGCAATATAGATTCGCCATATTCGCCGTCAACGAGAATGGCGGCGCTATCTTTGGGAACACCGAATTTAAGGGCACGCTCAAATGCTTCGTATATAACCTGTTTTAGAGCGCTCATCTCGCCCTTATCTTTTCCGCCAATCTCCCCGGAAATACCTAGAAGGTCTTTGGCAAAAGAGGTACGGTGGTCAAACGGCAGTATGTAGAGTGGCTTTGGGTATCCGAGCGGCATATTGGGAAATTATAACATGCTGGGATGCTATAATACTTGGTATGAATTTAGACTTTATAGCCATCGGCGACATAACAACGGACGCCTTTATTAGGCTAAAAGACGCCGAGGTTCACTGCAACATAAACCGCGAAGATTGCCAATTATGCATGGATTTTGGGACAAAAATCCCTTATAAATCCGTAACCGTCGTTCCGGCCGTAGGCAACAGCCCCAATGCCGCCGTTGCGGCGGCACGTCTTGGCCTTAAATCAGGGCTCTACGCCAACATGGGAGACGACGAGAATGGTAAATCCTGTCTTGATTCGCTAAAAAAAGACCGGGTTAATACGGACTATGTGGCGGTGCACGCCGGCAAGCCGACAAACTACCACTACGTTCTTTGGTATGAAGACGAGCGCACTATACTCATAAAACATGAAAAGTATGATTATAAACTTCCGTTCCTGGGTTTGCCTAAGTGGATATATTTAAGCTCCGTGGGAGAAGGCGGCGCTTCCATACACGATGAGCTCTCAAAATATCTTGACGACAGAAAAGAAATAAAACTCGCTTTTCAGCCCGGAACATTCCAAATTTCTCTCGGTTATGAAAAATTGAGAAAAATATACGCACGGACGAATGTTTTTTTCTGTAACATCGAAGAAGCCAAAAAAATATTAAAAACGGAGGAAACGGATATACAGCGCCTTTTGGAAAAATTAAAAGAGCTAGGACCGGAAATAATCGTCTTAACCGACGGGAAAAAGGGCGCATATCTTCATTATGAAAAAGAAGTTTTCTTTATGCCCCCCTACCCCGATCCCTCTCCGCCATATGAACGCACCGGCGCCGGTGACGCGTATTCTTCAACTTTTGTCGCGGCGCTCGCTTTGGGTAAAACGCCGCTTGAAGCCATAACCTGGGCGCCGATAAACGCGATGTCGGTAGTACAAAAAATCGGCGCGCAGGAAGGACTTCTTTCGCGCAAGGAATTGGAGAAACTTCTCAAGAACGCGCCAGAAAATTACAAGCCGGAGATTATCATTTGAACAACAAAATAGCTAAATAACAAAACAGTCGAACGTAAAAATAGCTGAAGAATATTTTGCTATCCTACTGAATCCTTCCCAGCAACTTTTTCGCTTTCTTTTTTATGTTGTCCACCCCCATTCCGTAATGCTCTATCAACTCTTCGGGCGCGCCGGATTGTCCGAATTTATCTTCCACTCCTATAAACTCCATCGGCACCGGATGACGCGCGGAAAGAATCTCCGCCACGGCGCTTCCCATTCCGCCGGCTATCTGATGCTCCTCTACCGTAAGAATACCGCCGGAATTTTTCGCAAATTCAACTACTGCTTTCTCGTCTATGGGCTTTATGGTTGATAGTTTGAGTATATTTGCATAAATCCCTTCACTCTCCAGCTCTCGCACCACCTCAAGCGCTTTGTAAAGAAGCGCGCCGCACGCGATTATACCCAAAGAGTGGCGGGATTTTTCTTTGCCGTGCCAGACGATTTCCGCCTTGCCTATTTCAAAAGAAGTAGCTTCGGTTGTGATAATGGGAGTTTTTTCGCGCGCGAGGCGGATGTAAACCGGTCCGACCATTTTCGCCGCGGCAATCGTGGCCTTCTTCGCTTCAATGGCGTCGCACGGGGCAATAACCGTAAGCCTCGGCATAACCCGCATAAGAGCGATGTCTTCAATTGCCTGATGAGTCCCGCCGTCGGGCCCGACGGAAACGCCGGAATGAGAACCAATAATTTTCACATTGGCGTTGTTGTATGCGATTGTCGTTCTTATCTGCTCCCAATTTCGACCCGGGCTAAACATCGCGTATGAAGTGATAAATGGGATTTTCCCCATCGCCGCAAGGCCGGAAGCAACCGCCGCCATATTCTGTTCCGCGACGCCCATTTCCACGAATCTCTCCGGGAATTTATTTTTAAACAAATGCATCTGCGTTGACTCGGTAAGGTCAGCGCACAAGCCCACCACATTTTCATCGGCCTCGGCCGCCAAAAGAAGCCCTTCGCCGAATCCTTTGCGAATGGGAACTTGTTCGACATCTTCGCCGAATATTTTCGGATTAAGTTTTAATTCAGAATTTAACATTAAAATAGGAAAACAGCAAAATAATTAAATATTCTCTCTATGAAAAATCATCTTTGACAGCATTTTTATTACTTCTAGCAATAAATTATGTAAAGAAACTGCTTCATCGTTGGAGATATAACCCAGCCTTTTAGAAATTTCTATTTGAGTTTCCAGTTCTTTCGACGACGCAAATGAGATTCTGTAAAAATGTGTTTTATCTTTTTTCATTATTCTAGCATACCCCTCTGCAATATTTGACGGTACCGAAATTGACGCTCTTCGAATCTGAGAACTTAAGCCGTACATTTCACTATCCGGAAATCCACGAGTTATTTTATATATATGCTCAACTAGTTCCATTGCTTTTTGCCAAACAATCCATTCCTTATAATCTTTCATTTTATTAACTATTAGGTTACTCGGCTATTTGATTATTCCGCTATTCAACTATTCATGTTCCGATTTTATTTTCCCACCGAGTGTGCGCAATTCCTTAAGCGCCATTTGTCCCTCTTCTTTATTTGGCGGCTTGCCGTGCCAAGTAAAATCCCTTTCAAATTCTTTAACTCCTTTTCCCGGAATGGTGTGGGCGATTATAACGGACGGTTTTTCAAAAACCGCCTTCGCCTCCCCCACCGCTTCATCTATTGAATGGAAACTGTGCCCGTCTATTTCTTGCACATGCCAGCCGAATGCTTCCAATTTTTCGTGAAGCGGCTCAAGAGGCATAACGTCCTCGGTAAAACCGTCTATCTGAATATTGTTGCGGTCAATAATCGCTATTATATTGTGGAGCTTCTCCTTGGAGGCCAGCATCGCCGCTTCCCAAGTGTTACCAGCTTCAAACTCTCCGTCCGACATAAGGCAGTAAATAAATTTGGAGCTGGATTTTCCGTAATCCATTCTGTTTGCAAGCGCCATGCCAACAGCTTGAGAAAGCCCCGAGCCAAGCGGACCGGAGCTCGTTTCAACGGTTGGGAAAAAATCACGATGCGGGTGGCCTTGCAAGGGGGAGCCAAACTTGCGCAAAGTCTTCAATTCCTTTACCGGAAAATAACCGGCATGAGCCATTGTTGCGTATAGCACCGGACAAATGTGGCCATTTGAAAGAACAAGCCGGTCGCGGTCTGGCCAAGACGGAGAGCGCGGATTGTGTTTTAAAAGATGAAAATAGAGCGCTGTAAAAATATCGGCCATGCCCAACGGCCCAGCGGTATGTCCAGAACCTGCTTCAAGAAGCATTTCAATTACCGACTGCCTTATGGCGTTTGCGGTAAGTTCAAGATTTTTTATTTTTTCGTCAGTCAGATACGGCATTTTTAAGATTTATAATCGCTTCTTTCGGACTAACGCTTCCGAAAATTGAGGAGCCGGCGACAAGACGGTTCGCTCCGGCTTCCACAAGTTGAGACGCAGTATCAAAATTAACTCCTCCGTCAACACTTATTATAAGGTCAGGATACTCCGACCGCAATTTTTTTATGCGCGACAAAACTCGCTCATCGAACGGCTCGCCCTGGAATCCGATGCGGGCAATTCCCATAAGCTGCACGAAATCCGCTTTCTCCCTGAACTGCGAAACGGATTCAAGCGGAGTTTCATTTCCAAGAGCGACGCCCGCCTCGGCGCCGAATTCCTGCGCCTCGTTTATCAGAGAGATAATTTCTTCCTGCGGGGCGCTTTCAATGTGGAAAACGAGACGCGCGGCGCCGAGGCGGATAAGCCCGCCCGCAACCTCTTTCGGATTTTTCGCCATGATGTCAAATTCATAATTAAAATCCCTCCAATGCGGCAACTCCCCTTCTTCCGCAACGCGCACGGAAAAATCCTGCCAATCGCTGTACGGAAAACTTTTATTCGGCACGAAAAATCCGTCCATGGAATCAATCTGTATAAAAGGAACGGCGCCGCGAAGCGGCGCTACGGCCGAGGCGAGCTCTTCAAGAGTTCCGGGCATTACCGCGGGGATGATTTCGGTCATAAGAGTAAGTTAGTAATGTAGTAATATAGTACTAAAATAAGAGGAAAAATATATTATTGATATGCATTCCATACTTCATTACTTCATTACTTCGTTATTTTCTCGTCTATCTTCCTTATTCTCCTCACATGCCTTTCATCGCCGCCAAACGGAGTCTCTAAAAATGTTTTTACCGCTTCCATCGCTTCTTTCTCGGTTACGAACCGCGCGCCTAAAGACAAAATATTAGCGTTGTTGTGTTCGCGCATTTTTCTCACCGCTTCAAGTGCGCCCCCATAATAAACACCTGCACGCACCCCTCTCACCCTGTTAGCAACCATGGCTTCGCCCTGCCCGGAACCGCCCATGATAATGCCGATACCTTCACCGTTCGCGACACTCAAAGCGACCGGCGCCATAAAATCCGGATAATCGTCTCTTTCATTAAATTCAAAAGGCCCTTTATCTATCGCCTCATGGCCAAGAGAAAATACGAAAGAAATAATTTTTTTCTTCAGTTCAAATCCGGCGTGGTCGGAAGCGATGAAAATCCGCATAAGTGAGTAAGGAAGTAAGTTAGTAATTAAGTAATAATTAAGTGGCCTTACGTGGTTTATATATAATGTAGTTTAGCATCTGCATAACTTCCGACAATAAACCATTTGCTCTTGAAAAATCAAAGCCTTTTATCAAGTCCAGTCTTTTGACAATCTCAATCTGAGTTTCTAATTCTGTACATGAACCAAAAGATATTTTTAGAAAATGATGAAATTCATTCCTGCTTTTCCTTCCATATCCTTCGGCTATATTGGACGGGATGGAAACGGCCGCTCTATGCATTTGTGATATTAATCCATACTGCTCTGTCTTTGGCAGTTTTTCCGTAACTTTGTAAATTTCAACGGTTAATTCAATCGCCCGCTGCCACACGGTCAACGTTTTATAGGTCTTATTTTCCATTTATTATGGGGTTTCCAAATTATTTCCTTACTTGCTTATTGGGCTTCACAAATATTCTCCGGCGCGAACAACATGCTCCACCAGAGTATTGGCGTAACCGATTTCATTGTCATACCATGCCATAACCTTCACTAGATTATTCCCAACAACTTTTGTTAGAGACAAATCGGCGATTGAAGCGTGAGTATCGCCCACTATATCGGACGAAACAAGCGGTTCTTTTGTTACCGTAAAAATTCCTTTCCATTTTTCATCGGTTGCGGCGCGTTCAAGAATTTCATTTACCTCTTCTGCGGTAGTTTCGCGTGACGATATAAAAGTAATGTCCGCAATAGAGCCGGCGACAACCGGCGCGCGCACGGCAATACCGTCAAACTTTCCGTCAAGTTCGGTTATTGCTTTTGTTACCGATACGGCCGCCCCTGTGGTTGAGGGAACGAGATTAACCGCACCGGCGCGGCCGCGGCGGAAATCCCGCGCGTCAGGCCCGTCAACAATTTTCTGCGTGGCGGTGTAAGCGTGAATCGTATTAAGAATTGCTTTATCAACACCGAGTGCTTTATGGAGTATCGCAAGAACCGGGCTTCCGGCATTCGTGGTGCAAGAGCCATTTGACGAAATCTCGCAAGTTCCGAGCTCACTATCATTCACCCCCATTAAAATAGTTTTCCCCCCATTTTCATCTTTCGAGGGGGCGGTTATGATAACGCGCCTGGCTCCGGCATCAATATGAGCGCGGGATTTTTCATAACTTTCAAAAATCCCCGTCGACTCCACCGCGATATCAATTCCCAATTCTCTCCACGGAAGTTTTGCGGGGTCGCGCTCGCTTAAAAAAATTATTTTATGCCCATTTATTGAAAGAAACGGTTTATCGCCGCTACCGCTAGACTGATTTTTCGCTTCTATTTTAAATTCACTCTTACCATACACCGAATCGTGACGGAGAAGATAGGCGATGTTGTCTATATCGCCGATATCATTTACCGCCACAACCTCTATCTCCGGCCGTGCAAGCGCCAATTTAAGGAACGCTCTGCCGATTCTACCCAACCCGTTTATTGCGATTTTTGCCATTTTTTTTGTTTTTCCCATTATACCCTTAATCCAAAAATTCCAAGGGCATCCCTTGGAATTTTTATTTCAGCAGTTTCTCAATAACCAAACTTAGGGCCTGCGGATTGGCCGCGCCGCCACTCTCTTTCATCCCCTGCCCGATTAAGAACTTAAGAGATGATTCCTTGCCGGATTTGTACTCGGAGACCGCCTTCTGATTATTTTCAATAACCTTTTTAGCTATTACATTAAGCCAAGCCTCATCATTCTTCTGCAAAAGCCCTTTTTCTGAGGCAATTTCCCGAGGATGGCGGTTTTCTTTGAACATAACCGGGAGAATTGTTTTGGCCACCGTAGAACTTATGCTTCCGGAAACCTGCATTTCCACGAGGTCGCCTAAATAGGACGGGTCCCGGGCGGTATCCGCGATTGCTTCAGCCGGGATGGAAGTAAGGATGCCTGCCATCGGCCTTATCAACCCCTTATCCCTATTTTTTATTCCTTCTTCAAAAATCCGACCTAGTTTTGCGTTCTCTACGAAAATTTCTGCAATTTTTTCTTCCAGACCGTACCCCTTGAGACGATTTCTTTTTTCCCACGGCAACTCAGGCAATTCTTTGGAAAGTTTCTCTTTTGAAAATTCTTTCATCTTACCTAGATCTAGTTTTGGCAGATCAGGGTCGGGAAAATATCGATAGTCATGAGAACTCTCTTTCAAACGCTGAGAGAAAGTCTCCTCTTTTTCTTCGTCCCATCCGCGCGTCTCCTGAACAATTTTTCCGCCGGAAATTATTTCTTTTATATGGCGATTTACTTCATAGGCGATAGCTCTCTCAACCGACTTAAAAGAGTTTAGGTTTTTTACTTCCACTTTCGTCCCCATCTCTTTATCGTCTGATACGGAAATGTTCGCCTCAACGCGCATCTCCCCTTTCTCCATATTGGCATCGCTTACTCCCAACGTGCGCAAAACCAATTGAAGCTCCCGCGCGAACGCCCCGGCATCTTCCGCGTTTTCTATAACCGGTTCCGTTACCAATTCCATGAGCGGAACTCCGGCTCGGTTGTAATCAATCAAACTGTAATCGCCCCTATCATGGGAAGAGCGGGCCGTGTCTTCTTCAAGATGTACGCGGGTGATTTTTATTCCGTTCAAACTGCCACCCGAAACAAGCGGGTATTTGTACTGGCTGATTTGATAGCCCTTGGGAATATCCGGATAAAAATAATTCTTGCGGTCGAACTCCGTGAATGAAGAAATGTTGCCGCCCAAAGCCAAGCCGACTTTTATGACATTCTTAACCGCCTCCTTGTTTATCACGGGAAGCGCGCCCGGGTGCGCCATGCAAACGGGACAGATGTTTAGATTCGGGCGCTTTTCGTCCGGATCGTTTTTGCATCCGCAAAACATTTTTGATTTGGTCTTGAGTTCTGCGTGTACTTCAAGCCCGATGGTCGCCTTGTAGGAGGATGGCATCTATATTACGAATATTAACTTACTAGAGGTTAAGCGTCAAAAACCGGGCTACTTTTAGCCCCTATTCTTGAGTATTAAAAGTATCTCCCCCGTAACTTCCTTTATGGAAGCGTCGTCATAAAGAGATAGAGTGAAAACTTTGGGGTTAAGCTTCTTAGCTTTTTTTATCTGCGCGGCAAGAGTTTTTGCGTCAACCGCGTCTTTTTTTGTCAAAATAATTATTTCGTCTTTTTCAAGAAGCGACGGGTCGTATTTTTTCAGTTCTTTCCTTATGGTTTTATATGCTACGTCTATTTTCGATTCTTCAAGCGAGATAAGATGGGCAATCATTTTTGTACGGCGAATATGCCTCAAAAACGCATGTCCGAGACCTTTTCCTTCGCTCGCTCCTTCTATAAGCCCGGGGATATCGGCTACTATAAAACCTTTGAGGTCGCCAAGATTCGGCTCAAGCGTCGTAAATTGGTACGCACCGACAACGCCTCTCGCGTTAGTCAGAACGTTCAGAAAACTGGTCTTGCCGGCATTGGGAAGTCCGACTAACCCCAAATCAGCAAAAAGACGCAGTTCTATAAAAAAATTTCCTTCCCCGCCGGGCTTGCCGGGAGTCCATTCGCGCGGCGTGCGGTTGATAGAACTCTTGAAATGTTCGTTCCCGTACCCCCCGATACCGCCCTCCGAAATAAGTATTTTTTCGCCTTCTTTTTCAATTGATATTTCTTCGCCGGTTTCCTTGTTTTTTAACACTGTCCCCAGCGGGAAATTAAGAACGAGGTCTTCGCCGCCCTTGCCGTGCCGACTATTTTTCATCCCGGCTTGACCATTCTCTGCGGCAACCTTTTTTATATTCCTATAATGGACGAGGGAATGCATGGAACGGGAACCTGAAACGTAGACATCCCCGCCCCGCCCGCCGTCGCCGCCCGCAGGACCGGCTTTATCTTTTCCCTTCTCATGGCGAAAACGAACGACGCCGTCGCCGCCCTTGCCTGCGGAAATATGAAGAGTAATTTCGTCGATGAAAGCCATATGGGTAGAAACTTAGGAATTAGGGGTTAGGAATTAGAAAGCCAAGTAACAGAGAAACCTAAAACACTATAAACTAATTCCTAATTCCCACCAACTAATACCTAACTTATCAGATTTTGTCTTTCTTGTTCTCGTAATAAAAAGAAACATAGCGCTGGGCGGCCATAAAGCTCACAATAAAAATCAAAACTAGAAGGAAAAATATGCTCACCCTCTCGCTTATCTTTATGGCGGCATATCCCAAAATATATCCGAGGGTGGAAAAAACAAGCACCCAGATTGTCGTAGCCACCGCTTCTATTTTCATAAAACGCATGAACCCGATTCTCATCATGCCGGAAAGTACAAGGGTGGCGTGATTAGTGCCATAAATAAATTTGGCAAGCACCAAAGAGGCAAACGGCTTGGCGGCAAAATGCGGCAAAAGTTTGTGAACTACGCGTTCGGCTACATCAATCATTTGTGAAATAAACGGCGGAACATTTTTGTGCTTGAGAATAACGCCTAAGGTGTACCATAAGGCGTCCCCTATCATGGTTCCGGCAAAAGCGATGGGAATGACGTAAAAAAGATTAAGAGCTCCAAGCTGAGAAAGAACGCCGCTTATAATGAGGAATGTTTCTCCCTCCACTATCATCATGGCAAAAAGAACGGCGTACGCGGCTAAGGTATGTGCTTCGAAAAAAGATATTATTGAGGCTAAGTCCGGCATAATTAATTTTAATCGCGAGAAAGGATTTTATCGGCTATGAACATAACCGCCGAAACAAAAAGTGAACCAAAAAGCGCCGCCATAAATCCGCTAATTTCTATACCCTTCACGATGGTTGAGAGGAACCAGAAAACGGTAGTGTTTATAACTATACTGAATAATCCGAATGTCACCAGATTAACCGGTAAAGTCAGGAGATATAAAACCGGCTTTACGGTAATGTTCAATACGCCCAAAACGAGCGAGGCAATGAGAGCGGAATAAAAACTCACCACGGAAATACCGGGAATGAAATAGGCGGCGCCGAATATTGAAGCCGCGGCGATAAGCCATTTTAAAATAATTTGCATAATAATAATTTTATTGGTTTATAGGCCGGATAGCGCCGGATACATGAAATAATACGCGGCGGCAATAATTAAAATGGCAAAAAGCCCAATCACGGAAATTCTTGTCATATTTTTTTGTTGTTCCCACCAATGATTCCTTTCAACTCTCTAACGTCTTCCCTCATTAAGCGAATTTCTTCTCTGATATCGTCGAGTTCCTCTTTTTCGGTTTCTATTTCGGTTTCTGCTTTTTCCACGAGTTTTTTCTGGCGCCTTATGCCGGCTATGATTATGTTCTCGCCGACAAAAAACGAAACGAAAAGTCCGGCGGAAAGAAGTATCACCAAACTTATAATAAGGGACACCGGTCCGGTCATGAAAGGAAACATGTCTGCAGTGTGCCAAACACCGCGCCAGAAAAGAACGATTCCCACACCGGAAACAAGGGCGTAGATTATCGGGTAATGGCTAAGCACATTTCTCACGCGGTCTTCAAATCTGTCAAATAAGTGTATTAATTTATGAACCATAAATTTATTGCGATAAATTAGGCGGGCTAAAATCTTCCCTTATACGGTGCAAATAAATTGCGGATATAAAAATAATCGTGGACATGGTCGCGGAAAAAATGCAATAAATGCAAAACGCGCCGATTTTAAACGCCTGAAGATAGGTGAAGTAAGCGGACAAAAGAAATCCGATTGAGGCAAGAGGCATTATGAGGCTACGAAACAGCTCTCGCTTCAAAACAAGATAAGTTCCGGAAACGGCTGCGACCAACATATAAAACAAAACGCCAAACAAAGAGAGCGGAATTCCAAATACTTTTGAATAAGGACTTGCCGCCACTTCGTTACACCCTTCAAATATGGTGCAAGGCAAAGGCAACTCCCGATAGCTCATATAAGTAAGATATGACGCATCCACGGCGCCTAAAATGGCAGAGACGAGGATTATCATTAAAACTATTCTGCTTTTACGCCCAATGTCCATATTTGGGAAAATTATACCTTACTCACGCCATCTGCGCACCCCCGCTTAGATTACAAACATCAAGATTCATCAAGTATTATGCGGTTCTTAAAACTCCCTTTCTTTTCGGCTTTATCCCATTTGATTTTATCAATCTCCCCCTTGTTAAAGCCCTTGTATCCCGCGATTGCGTCAATCACCTCAAGAATGTCCGCTAATTCTTCCTCTCTTTCCGATTCACAAAATTCCAGTACTTCTTCGGAAAGTTTTTCTTTGAGTTTTATCCAATATTCTTCATCCGAGGCAATATGGAAAACGACTTTCTCCCCTTTCGCCTTTATTATGTCTATTACTTTATCCCTTACTAATTTTTCGTATTTCATTAAATTATTTCCCGTGGCAATGCTTGTATTTTTTACATATCCGAAAAAGACTTAATTGGATCCTCAGTATTTAGAATTGGCCGACCAATTACTAAATAATCTGCTCCTAATTTGACCGCTTCTTGGGGGGTTATTGTACGTTTTTGGTCATCTTTCTCTCTATACCAGCTTGGTCGAATTCCTGGAACAATTCTCAACAACGATTTTGATCCTCGAATACGGTTGATATATGGAAGGTCGTGCCCAGAACATACGATGCCGTCTATATTTGCCCTAAGAGTATCTCGAGTAAGCTTTAATAATTTTCTGGGATTTGCCTCTAATGAAGTCAGAATCGTTACGGCTAATATTCTGCTTCGACCGGCACTCTGTTTTGCAGCTTTCATCATTTCTATTCCGCCGTCAGAATGAACTGTAATAAAATCAGCGCCTAATGCCGATAACCTCTTCACGCTGTTTGATACCGTATTAGGAATATCGTGCAACTTAACATCAGCAAACACATTTCCAAATTTCTTAAGCTTGCCGATAATCATTGCGTCTTCAAAAAGTAAGTCGCTTACTTTAAAGCCCCATACGTGTCCTTTCAAGATACTTGCCGTCCGCAAGGCTTTTTTATTAGAGATTCCATCAAGCGCTACAATAATTTTACTATTATTTACCATGACACTTTTTGTATTTTTTTCCACCCCCCCCCACTTGCACGCAAGTGAGGGGCTTCGCTATTTTTTATTATGATACGGGGCGTTAATCATACCGCATTGTTTCCATTTATATATTGTACCGGTTGCCGGATTCACCGCTCCGCACGGGCAGGGGTCGTTGCGGCCGACCTTGGGGCCGAACTCTGCTTGCGCGGGCGCGGCATCCCGAGAAAACGCTTCATCCCGCTTTTCTTCAAAACTCCCAGCGTTTTTTTCTACTGTTAGATTTTCCGCTCCCTGTCCGATGTTTTTTATTATGGAAAGGATCTGGGAAGTGAACGATTCTTCCATCTCCTTAAAAAGGCGGAGTCCTTCACGCTTGTATTCAACAAGCGGGTCGCGCTGTCCGTAGGCGCGCAGATTAACCGACCCGCGCATGTATTCCATAACTTCAAGATGTTCAACCCAAAGCAGGTCCGTTATCTGAAGGGACGCGCGCCTTAAAAATTCATAAAATTTTTCCTCGCCCACAAGCGTCTTCTTGCTTTCAATGTCGCGCGCGGAATTTTCATCCGCCCCGGCAAGTTCCTTGGCGAATTTTTCAAGATAGTCGCGGTCGCCGAAAAGAAAATGTCGCCGCTTTTCGTAAATGCTTTTGCGCTGATGGCTTAAAACATCGTCGTATTCAAGAACGTGCTTGCGCGCGTCAAAATTAAATCCTTCTATTTTCGCCTGCGCGTTTTCAAGGGCGCGGGTTATAAGTCGTGTTTCAATCGGCTCGTCTTCCGGAATTCCGAAACGCCCCATCATTCGCTTAACGGTATCCGATGCGAACACGCGCATCAACGTATCTTCAAGAGAAACGAAAAATTGCGTCTCTCCCGGGTCGCCCTGGCGGCCGGAACGGCCGCGCAATTGATTGTCTATGCGGCGCGCCTCGTGGCGCTCGGTACCGATGACAAAAAGCCCGCCTAGTGATTTAACCTTCTCATATTCTTCCTTGGAAACCGGCTCGCCGCCCAGCTTGATATCAACGCCGCGGCCGGCCATGTTGGTGGCAATAGTAACGGCGCCCAGTCGGCCGGCTTGGGCTATCATCTCCCCCTCTTTCTCGTGATTCTTGGCGTTAAGGACCGTGTGCGGTATGCCTTCGCGCGTGAAATAAGCGGAAAGTATTTCGTTTTTCTCTATGGAAACCGTTCCTATCAGGACCGGTTGGCCCTTCTCGTGTAGCTCTTTTATTTTGCGCACAAGAGCGGTTAATTTGCCCTTCTCCGTCTGAAAAATAAGGTCGTTTCGGTCGGTCCTCTTAGGGTCCCTGTGGGTCGGAACCGCAACCACCGCAAGGCCGTAAACCTTCTTAAATTCCTCCTCCGAAGTCATAGCAGTACCGGTCATACCGGAGAGCTTTTTGTACATTCTGAAATAGTTTTGGAACGTTATGGAGGCAAATGTGCGCGATTCTTCCTTGATGCTCACCCCCTCTTTCGCCTCAACAGCCTGATGAAGCCCCTCCGACCAGCGCCTGCCGGGCTGTAGGCGGCCGGTGAACTCGTCAACAATTATCACTTCCCCGTCTTTGACGACGTATTCTTTGTCTTTATGGAAAAGCGCTTTGGCTCGCACGGCGGTTTCCAGATGATGGACATATTTAACTCCATGCTCGGTATAAATATTTGAAACACCCAAAAGATTTTCCGCGTGGTCGATTCCTTCTTCGGTTAGAGTTATGGCGCGCATTTTTTCATCAACTTTGTAATCGACGTCTTTGCGCATCTTTTCGGCTAAGACAGCGAATTTTCCATAAAGATTTTCCGAATCTCCGGTGCGCGCGGAAATAATAAGTGGCGTGCGGGCCTCATCAATCAAGATGGAATCTATTTCGTCGACGATGGCAAAATGAAAATCGCGCTGAACCAAATCTTCCGGAGCATAAGCGGTGTTATCGCGCAAAAAATCAAAACCGAATTCGTTGTTTGTTCCGTAAGTGATGTCGGCGGCATAAGCTTCGCGGCGTGTTACGGGACGTAAAAATTCGTGAACAACCTTGAATGAACCTGTTTCGTCACGCTTTTGATCGAGTTCCGTGTGGGAAGAATCGTAAAGATACGAAGTGTCATGATTTATAACTCCAATGGAAACTCCCAAGAAGGAATATATTTGTCCCATCCACACCGCGTCGCGTCGTGAAAGATAATCATTAACGGTAACCACATGAATTCCTTTATTTTCCAAAGAGTTCAAATACGCCGGAAGTGTCGCCACTAAAGTTTTCCCTTCGCCAGTGCGCATTTCGGAAATTGCCCCGCGGTGAAGAACGATTCCACCCAAAAGCTGGACGTCGTAGTGACGCTCGCCCAAAGTTCGGCGCGCCGCTTCGCGCACGACGGAAAAAGCCTCCGGGAGAATATCGTCAAGAGTTTCTCCTTTTGAAAGGCGCTCTTTAAACTCGCCAGTTTTTGCCTTAAGCGCTTCATCGGAAAGAGTTTTGATGCCACCTTCCAAAGCGTTAATGCGGGAAACGAGCGGCAAAATTTCTTTTACCGTGCGGCTACTGTCATCGCCGAATATTCTTGCGAATAAAGACATGTTGAGTCCTGTTAGAAGTTAAAGAATTAAACAATCCTTGCTAAAAATAAGGCTGTTAGAAGGGTCCGTAAAGATATCCCTGTGGGGACGCCAGATTGCGGCAAACTTCTAACAGGATGAAGTGTAGTTTAGCATAAAACGGCAACAAAAAATCCCCTTTTGAGGGGGGATTTTTTGTCTAGAGAGAAAATAGATTAGCTCTTCTTCGCTCTCTTTTTCGCCTTTTTCTTGGCGCCTTTTCTTTTTTTTGCCATCGTTGCAAAGATTATTGCTAACGCATTGCGGTGACTGCCGACCGTTCCGTCGCGCGCGTAAAAGCGCGCGATGAAACTTAAAAAATAATCACTGCAAAACTCCTGACTTAATTATCGTACAACTGGAGAATAAAACAATTGTTTTTTATGGGTCGCTGTGGATAACTTTGAAAAAAGTTTTACGGAAAAAAATATTCGGAAAAAATTTTTATTTACGCTAAAAAATTTGGATTTTTTAAAATATCTTCCGAAATTTCGTGGCGAGCGGGAACGGACTCCATTAAACAAATGTCTTTTGTGAGTGTTGCCGCCCGCCGCGGAGTGCCGGAAGAGCAATTTAATTATACCCGAGGGGGTATCCCAGCCCAAATTTTGCAAGATTATTCTTAACACGAAACGCTTCGCGTGAGCCAAAGTTGGCAAACGCAAAACCCGCCGGAGGCGGGTCTTACGCAGACATTCGTTTGTTTAAATAGAGTGTTCAAAAACACTCACATTGCCACTTTAGCATACTATTGCAAAAAATGCAAGGGATTTCACTACAAACTAACTCTACGGGTTTCTCCCCGCCTCTATTTCTTTTATGTAGTAATCAATTTGCGGTTTTATTTCCGGCTTAAGTTCGCCGGCTTTTTTTAGTTCCAAAACAGACTTGCCGCGCTCCCCTGTTTTCAAATACGCCGCCGCCAAAGAAACACGGAAATCCGGGTTATTGGGGTTTCCGTCTACGCGCATTTTCCAAAGTTGCGCGACTTTCCAAAATTCTCCGCGCACAGAATACGCATTTATTATTCGGTCATCCGGGAACATCATGGTTCCATAAATGGGAGTGATGAGTTTTTCGGCAAGAGCATCCTGGCCGACATAAAGAGCCACAACGCCGTAAAGAAGCTGCACATCCGGAAAAGATTTGTCTTCTTCATAGGCTTCTTTCATTTTCCCCAATGCTTTCTTGTTATCCCCCAAGCCGATGTAAGAACTGGCGATTTCGAAAAATATGGATTGCTTTTTCGGAGAAAGTTCCAGCGCGCGGTTTAAATGCGCGAGAGCTTCTTCATAACGGCCGAATTTATTCAGAAATGCTCCAAGAAAAAGTTCATAACGTGCATCCTTCGGATTTTTTTCTATATGCAAAAGCATTTCGGAGCGGGCTTTCTCAAAAAATTTTCTTTTTATTTCTTCGCTCGCGCCAGCGAGTCCTTGGACGCGCGCCGCCATCTGGATTAGTTGTTCGCGCGCTTCCCCGTTACCAAATGTTCCATACTCAATAGTTTTATTTAAATACGACAAATTCTTTTCTAGCCCTTCTTGTTGCGACTGAAGCGCGTCAATGAGAGTAACTCCGGCAAGAATCGGGCGGACATTGGCGAAATATAAAATGGCAATCGTCGCGACAATGACAACCGGCGCGTAAAAATGTTCCATAAATTTGCTTGTCTCCTTGGAAATATTTTTTAACGGAATTAGCGAAGGGGCGGATTCATTATTGCGCCATGAAATATATGCGAGGAGCGAGAAGAACATAAAGTAACTCGTCATGTTGTCAAACACGAAAATATTCTGGAAAAAATACGCGGCAAGAAATCCAGTTAAAATACTTTTCTCAAAAACGGAGAAAGCGCTTCCGGGACGAAAAATAAAATAAAGAGCGATGAAAAAAAGCGAGAGGTACGCGAGAAGTCCCAAAATACCGGCGGATATGAGCCAATCAAAAAATACGTTGTGGGAACGGTCAAACCACGGCTCTTGAGCGTACATGCCGGGCTTGTAATACTTATTGAACACCAAAATGTAGTTTTCCTGACCCCAGCCGAGCAACGGGTGCTCCTTAAATCCCTCCATACTCATTTTCCATATGGCCAGGCGCGATTTTGTAGTAGTTTCACTTATTGATATTGCGGCAAAGCGGGATAAAACAGGGCTATTTTTTATAAAATCGGAATTTTTAAAGGCAATCACCCCGCCAACCGTAATCACGACAAGCGCTATAGCGCCCGCGGCAAATCTGCGCACTCTTTTGTCTTCCCTTTTAAAGAAACTGATAAGCGCCGCCGTTACTAATGCGCCACCCAAAAATCCGAGAATAGCGCCGCGGGTGGCGGTGTGATAGAGAATATACGTTTCAAAGGCCGCTATGGACAGATATACCCATCGCATATTTTTTGAGGTAGTCTCGCGAAACGCGAGCATAACCGAAATAAATATGTGGAATAGCATGTAGACCGCGAGGTATGTGGCGTTGCCTAAAGAAGCGTCTATCCTCCCCCCTTGATGAATTTCCGCCTTGCCGGCAATTTGGAAAAGTCCGTAAATCGAAACGATAACACTCGCGGCAAGAGTTGTATTAAAAAATTTGTCCCACAGATTCTTAGTCGTGAGTACTGAAGAGACAACAATAAAATATGCAAGAAAATGAAGGTGGCCAATCAGCCCCTCCATGCGCTCGTAGTTGGACCAAAAACTCCGGTACGGATTCTCGCCGAAAATATCTGCAAGCGCAAGAACGGCCACAAGGGCGCCAAATGCATAAAGCATCCATGATTTCCGTGGCCGGTACGCCGCGTCACGGTACATGAGAATAAGCCAGGCGGCAAAAATTATTTCAACGATGATGCGAAAGGCAAAATTTTTCCCGGTAATGAACGGAAAAAACAAGCTCTCGGAAACATAAAGAGGAATGAAAAGTATTAAAAAAATCCCGCCGATAATTGTATACCGCAAAAGGGAATTAATGTTCATATACAAACCACTATATCATTAACGTGAGCCACAAAGGAATGGTGGCATACTTTATAAAGTATAAACACAAATTTAAAGAATTACGTTTTATTGTATTATTTATAAGACTCCCTTTAATATAAAGTAACGTTTGCAAGACATTTTGTGTTATACATGACTACATGGTTTTATCAATCTCCCCCTAACCCATTGACCACAAGTGTCGCATAACACACCATCAATGCACAACAACTGGAAACAGAAAATGAATGGGCTTATCCGTGCAAGCGGAAAATATTTTAAGACTGATATGGTCTATCTCGCCCGCGGCGGATTTTGGCTCACTTTAGGACAAGTAATAACCGCGGTTTCTTCATTCCTTCTTTCAATCGCATTTGCCAATCTTGTACCTAAAACAATATACGGAACATTTCGTTACATAACATCAGTATCTTCAACACTAAATGCGTTTTCCTTAACCGGTGTCGGTACGGCACTCGTCCGCTCGGTTGCCAAAGGATACGAAGGTGCACTCCGACACGGATTCTTATTAAGCATACGCTGGAGCGCTCTTCTTGTATTTTTATCGTTTGCGGGGGCCGCTTACTACTATCTGCGGGACAACATTACGCTTGCTGTTTCCCTTCTCTTTATCGGCTCATTCTCTCCATTCTTAAATGCGTCTCATCTTGCGACCTATTTCGCAAACGGGAAGAAAGATTTCAAGCGTTTGTCAATATACAATGTCGTAAAAGGGGTTTTACCGGCTATCTTAATTGCGGGAACGCTTTTCGTTACAGAAAATATACTTATTATCGTGTTTGTCTACTTTATATCAAACTCCGCCATCGCTTTTTTAACCTACTGGAACGCGCTTAAGTTTTACAAACCAAATACGGAAAAAGACCCTGAGCTTCTCCCTTACAGCAAAAAGTTAAGCGCCTTAGGTATACTTTCAACTATAGCGGCACACGCCGATAAAATACTCATATTCACGCTTTTAGGATCAGTAGAACTTGCAACATATGCGGTTGCCGTCTCTTTCCCAGAACAAATCAAGACAATGCTCCGAAATCTGAATTTTCTTATGATACCTAAATTTGCGGAAAAAAAAATATCTTACAGGCTCGATATTGGGCGTAAAATCTGGCAACTTGCACTTCTTCTGGTAGTTATTATGGTGGCGTACATGGTTGCGGCTCCGCTACTTTTCAGAATATTTTTTCCTGCATACAACGATTCAGTTTCTTTTTCGATAGTGTTCGCAATATCGATAGCAACTTCTCTTGCTATGGTTCCAAATTCTATTCTCATAGCGCGCAAACATGAGCGCGAACTTCTTGAGATAAACGTGGCTGGGTCTATTATACAACTTCTCCTTCTTTTTTCTTTCATAAAGCTATGGGGTCTGTGGGGAGTTATAGTTTCAAAAGTCATTGCCGCATATGTTAATCTTGCGTTGCCATTTTTCGCCATACGGCGCCACTATAAACTATAGGGTAATTGAAACATCATCCATAGAATTTATACAATTAAACACACCAAGCGAGAAAACACTTGATATCTCTTTTGGAGATCCTGCAACTAGATAATATGAATTTAAAAAAGATTATTAAAAAATACCTGCGAATGACCGGGATCGACATTATCCGGTATCATAAACAGGGAAACCCGTTAGGGTGGCTTCGTTCGGAGAACATTAGTACTGTATTTGACATCGGCGCCAATATAGGCCAGTTCGCGCAAGAAATACGCGCGGAGTTACCAGACGCTCAAATTTATTCTTTCGAACCTATAAAGGAATGCCACGATGAACTTATTCGCAGTATGGGCAACGACAAAAAATTCCGCGCATTCCAATTGGCGCTTGGTGACAAAAAAGAAACGAAAACAATACATGTAAGCTTTTATGCTCCCAGTTCTTCCCTTCTTGAACAATCAGAAGAATTAAAAAAACTTTTTCCGCATGTTACCGGAACAATTGGAGAAAACATTAAAGTAGAGCGACTTGATGATATCGTTCATGAACTTACCATAGAAAAACCTTTTCTCGTAAAAATGGATGTGCAAGGGTTCGAAGACCGCGTCATAGAAGGAGGTAAAGAAACAATAGCGGAAGCAGACGTACTTATTATAGAAACATCATTCATAGAATTATACGAGGGTCAGCCTTTATTCGATGATATATATAAAAAACTTAAATCGCTTGGTTTTTCATACAACGGCAGTTTGAGAAGCAAAAAAGACCCTAAAAATGGGAAAATAATATTCGAGGATTCTATTTTTTTGAAACAAGACCGCTAATCGCCCTATATATCTCGCTTCCCAATATTTTTGGAGTAAACATCGTCCGGTATGTCTTAACCCCCTCTTCAATCAGGCGTTTCTGAAAACTTGGATTATTTTTAAGAAAAAGTATTTTTTCGGCAAGATGAGCTGGGTCTGCTTTACGCACCATAAGACAATTCTCCCCGTCCTTAAGAACCCCTAAAACTCCTTCTGTGTTAGCAGTAATGTACGGCAGGCGCATAGCAAGCGATTCAAACGCCTTATGCGGAATAGTCCGTTTTAGGCGCTCATTATCCTCAAATTGCCCCAAGCTGATATGCGAACGTAGCATTAAAGACCGAATGTCAGCAATGGGCAATTGGCGTGGTATTAACGTGACGTTTGAGAGTTTAAGCAACGCGAGTTTATTTTCAAGTTCCTGTATTACATCACCGAATCCAAACCCGGCAATGACAAAATCAACACCCCGTCCTTCCAGAATTTTCGCGGCATCAAGAATGTGGCGGACGCCGGCTTCTTTGGTCAGGCGACCGCGGAAAATAACGGTGAATCGCTCGTTTTTGCGCACGGAACTGTCAAAATAGAAATCGTGGTCGTCAACGCCAATCAGAACGCGGTACACTTTTTTTTCTGGAACGCCAAGAGTATCAATGTAATACTGCCGTTGCTTGTCGGTTTCAACAAAAATAAGGTCTGCGCATATGTTGGCAAGCCAATCTATGAAGCGAACGTATGCGATGCGAAACGGTATCCCTGCATACGCGTTACGCGAAATAATCTGCGCTTCGTAAAAACTGCAAAGAGCGTCGAATACCACCGGTTTTTTTGTGATAAGTCTGGCAAATGGAACGATAATGTACCCCGGGTAACCGACAATCATTACATCGTATTTATTGCGCAGATGCCAGTGCTTAAAAAAGAGATTCCAAAACTTGCGTAGTCCCCTGCCCCTGTCGGAACATTCAATTATATCAACACCGTTCTCGCGGAGTCCCCTCATGTATATTTTATTGCGGGAAAATTCAGGGTCGTATATTCCAAAATAACAGATGCGGAGCATAAATGTCTTTATTTTTTATAAGTGTAAGGCGTAGCGCGATATGTATCAAAATGCGGAAGGGCCTGTTTTATACTATCAGAGGAGACCTGTTTACCCGATAACGTGGTTATTTCATATCCAATTTCGTCGAAAAAATTAACAATGTCGGCGGCGGTGTACGGATAAACACGAAGATTGCGTTCCTCAATTTCAAGATACACAATTGGATTTACTTCCACAATAAATTCTCGCGCGCCGCGAAGAACTAGAAGTTCAGCACCTTCGGTATCGATTTTCACTACGCCAATTTTCGGACGACCATTTTTTATCCACCATTCGGATAAAGTCATGACAGGAACGAGTATCGTCTCGCCTGCCGCCCCGCGCCCGGTTTCAATAAAACCATCTTTAGCGGCATCGCGCGGATTGTGAACGGCGAATTTTTTAACACCAGACATATCACCAAGAGCTTCCGCGTGAACGGAAACACGACCAATAAGGCCATTCTCACGAATCGCGCGCTCAAGGAAACCTCTTTGTAACGGCCCTGGTTCAAACGCGTCTATATGGACATCAGGAACATCTCGCATGACAGATAGCGCTATAAGGCCGATATTCGCGCCGACATCAACAAACCTCGGGGACGGTACTGATTTAAGGTCCTTTGTTATTTGTCCAAATAATTCCGGCTCAAATATTTTTTCGCGGCGCAAGCGGCGAATAAGCTCGTTACCACGGTTATAAAATACGGTGTATCCTTGATACTTTGTTGAACAAATTTTTCTGCCAGTATTAGTTATAAAATCAAAAATTACCCCTTCATTTTTTCTAAGAAAATCGCGCAACGGCAAAGGTATAATATTTTTAAAAAAAGATTTTATCGCGCTCATTTTATTTATTTGACTGCCGTAACCAAAAAACCAAGCGGGTAAGATTTATTGCCAAAGTTCTCCGTGCGACCAATAAGGCGCGCCGTGAAAAGCAATATTGAATCCAGTGCCATGGCGATAATATACGTAATAATGCGTAGCGGGGCGATAGCAAGAGTGTTGTGTAAAATTTGAGAACACGCCGTAAAAGGACCGCGCCCGATAGAAACTATCTTTATATTATTAAACCCGGCTTCTTTTAGAAAGCGTTCCAACGACTCACCGGAATACCGTGCGTAATCACGCGGCGAAGGATGTATCTGAACAAGAAATGGAACCGCGACAACAATTGCCCCGCCAGGTTTCAGAACACGAAACATTTCTTTTAAAACGGCGCGTGCGTCATATAAATGCTCAATGGTGTTTAAAGAAATAATTCCGTCATATTGCTCACCCGGCGCCGGTATCCCCTTCTCAAGGTCGCATAAAATATCAGGTTTTTCGGCAACATCCAAATTGGCCGTATAAAATCTAGGGCTTCCTTTAAAGAGCCGATGGTAATCGGCACGTCGCGAACCTCCGACATCCAAAACATTCCCTCCAAGCTCTATAACAGAGAAAGTTTTATATAGCATTATTCTCCATGGGGTGCTGCCGTTCATTGCTTCAGGAAACTATACTTGTCAGAGAAATCTTTGTAAAACCATAAATTGACAAGCCTTGTTTCCATAAAATCAGGTTCAAGCAAACCGGCAAATCGCGGGTCGTAATGATATCCAATCCTCTTGTAGGTTCGCCAAGCTCCTTTTGGCAACGGTTCGGTAGTGCGAGTGTAATATACCCGTATAGGAGAAATGCTTTGCGGTGGAACAGTATTTAGTATTGCTTTATATAGATTGAATCCTGATTTATTGAATTTCTCCGCGTAATCACGGTAAGCGTCTTTTGTGTGAACATAACCAAACAGGTAATCTTTTACGAAAAGAGTTTTTGAGACCTCATCGTTTTTTTCCAATGAAACAATTTTCTCAATAGCGGCGCGCTCCGGTGGTCCCTGCATGGTTATAAACATAAAACGCCCTATATGCGCCACGTGAAAAATAACGGTAAATAACACAAGGGTTATGGAGGAAACTAAAACTAAACGATTTTTCTCTTCAAACGAAAGAAAATGCCCAATGATGACACCGGCGAGAAAGGTTATGAAAAAAATTAGCGGAAGAATATACCTGCTCTCGTGATGCCCGAATAAACCAAAAACAAGCGAATATGCCAAAAGAGACAATGCGATTCCTGAGATAAGAATATGACGCGGGAATTTATTTTTATACCAAAGATACTCACACAAAACAGTAATCAGGGCAATCAGCGAAATATGGTTAACAAATAACATGGAAGCGTAATAGCCGTACGAAAGCCCGGAAACCGCAGCTTCGTTCGTAAACGAAGATATATCCGCATCGGCAATATCACCCCCCGTAATGCCCAAAATCCGGAAAAACGCGCGCGGATGCCAAGCAACGATAGCCGCGAAGGAAAACAAGGACCCCGTGGCATACGCCAAAAATCTCATGAGGCTGGGACGATATCTTGCCTTCACAAAATGCCATAAAACGGGTAGCCACACGATTTGGAACAATGCCCCCAGGTAGCTTACGCCGAAACTCAATACCGTCATTGTCCACGCCAAAAACCAAAATCTGGAAGTATTCTCGTCTTTCTCAAGAATGCGAGCAATAGCATACAGCTCCCAGACGAGAAACGTCAGAATAAAAATCCAATGCTTGAAAAAGTGAGAATACTCAAAGTAATAAAAATTAAGGGCAAGAAGAGAAGAGCCAACAAACGGCGCAAGCCGGCCGAGAGAAGGGTTGGCAAACGGCCTAGATAAAAGTTTATAGAAACCAATAATGCCAAACAACCCGGCAATGAGAGCAAGAAGGCGGGACCAGATGATAATTCCGCCCCAATCCCAAAGAATAAAATCTCTGTAATCATCCGCGCCCGAAACAACCCCGGTAATATATTTGACTGAAAAATCGGCAATAACTGCCGGCAAGGCGACAACCGAAAAAAGCGGCCCGTAATAAACCGTCGGCAAATCCCGCAGGGCAAATAAACTCTTATCTCTGAGAATATGGAGAGCGCCGTTCACTGGCGACTGTTCATCCCCTATATAAGACATATGAAGCGGCACCAGGTCGGTGCCATAAAAAATTCCAGGAAGATGTGCTGCTACCCAAATGGCAAGTAAAAAAATAATGACGAAACACCAGTGTTTTTTCGATAAAGCCATAAAATTAAGCGCGCCGGAGCGCGGAGAGCTCAAAAAGACCACCGACTAAAGCCATAATAGTCTGTACTGAAAAAACAGATAAAGAAAGCGCGGTAGCAAGTATCGGAGCCGTCCCCAAGAGAGCCAAGAGTGCGACAAAAGACACTTCGCGGAGCCCCAATCCTCCGAATGTTATCGGAATAAGAAGGGCAAGTGATACAAAACCAAAAACCCATGACATATCAGCAAAAGAAACATCAATGCCGAGAGAAAAAGCGAGAATTGCGGTTATGGAAACGGCAAGAAGCTGAAACAATATCCCAAATATGACACTACGTACAAAAACGGGAATATCGTTAAAATAAATTTTTAAGAACCCGTAAAATTCCAGTAATTTACTTATTTTACCTGTTTTATTGAAAAACAATAAAAGTTTCTCACCGCCCCGTGTTTTAAATAAAACAGCAAGAAAAACTAAAGTAACAAAAATGGCAATTCCCATCGTCACCAAAATAATGGAGGCGCGGGAGAAATCAGAGAAAAGCGCACCGCCAAAAGAAACAATGAGAAGCCCCAAAATGCCGGTTATTTTATCAAAAAGAACGGAGGCGACTATGCGCGGAGCATCAGAAGAGCCGAGGGCAAGACGATACGCCTTTGCCGTCTCGCCGAAAACCTGCCCCGGCAAAACCAGCGAATAAAATTGTCCCGCGAAGGTCAGCCGAAAAAGCTCCGAGAAAGAGTATTCCGGTATGAGAATCCTCCACTTTACGGCGGCAACAGAGAGGGCCGCCACCGAAAGAATAACAGCAGAAAATATAGACAGCGGATGAAACGATACGAAAGAAGAAAAAATTTCCTTAACATCCACCTTACTGAAAATAAACAAAAGAAACGCCAGAGAGACGGTTATTTTAAGCATGAGCCGAAAAATAGAGGCAGCGGTCATTTTTTTCTTATTGTAATTATAAGCGGAGTATGGGCTTTAAAAAACACGATGATTTTTGTCGCAAGCAATACAAGGCCAACGCGGTGGAGAAATTCTACCCACTTTTTGACCTTAGAAAGTCCCGCCCACCCATAAAATGAAAGGGTTGTCATGCGCTCGCGAAAAATTTCCTCGCCAAAACTTATAATTTCAATGGTTCCGGAACGGACGAATGGGATAAGCCATTTCCTGACGGAGAAGTAATTTATATCCGTCCGAAGGGTATCGGCAAAATCGGGGGTACGGCGGAAAAATAAACGAAGAAAAAATTTAAACAACCATTTTGGCGAATAAGGAAAATAGGGCACGGCATAATGCCCCTCGTAAAAAGAACCGTGATTCGGGACCACAATTTGAATTACGCCACCAGATTTACAAATCCTTATGGATTCTTCTATAACTTTCCTTGGACTCGTTACATGCTCCAAAACATTCGTCGAATAAACTATGTCAAAACTTTCATTCTGAAACGGCAGCGCTTCACCGGCAACGTTTTTTATAACGCCTTCATCAAGCCCGTTTTCTTTTAAAATTTCTAAAGAAAGTCCATAAGTATCACCAAACCCCTCCCCGCTCGGCTCAACCCCCCAAGCATCAATACCGTATTCTTTTCTGGCAATGGTATTGAAAATTCCGAAACCGGAACCGATTTCAAGAAGTTTCTTCCCCCGTAAAACACCGTCCGGCAAAAATCTTTTAATAATCTCCAGCTGTTCGTGCGGCTTATCCTGGTCAAGCGCGTCATTGGTAAGCTTGCGCGGGTCAAGGCGGCTTAATTCACTATAATAAGAACCATAGTTCTTCAAAATTTTCCCATAAATTGATTCGCTTATGCGCATTTTATTTTCTTTCAAACAGTCCTAGAAATTGATCACCGTATTTTTTCTTTGTCGAAAAGAAATAAAATAATGCATATATAGCAGAACTTGCGAGTTTTTGGATAAAACCATATTCCCCTTTTGTAAATTCGTTATTGCCTGCGTTAGTCAAATTACAAAAATCGCGGTAAAGCGGCGAATAGAAAGGGAAACCGGCGTAAAAAATCGATAGTGGTTTATATCCAACGTTTTCCAAATATTTTTCCACTTCCCCTTTTTTGAAATTACGAAGATGGCCGACATTTTTTTCAAATTGCCGCATACGGCCGGTCGGAAATGATAATAAAAGATATCTCCGTGATGACTTAGCCATTCTCCCTAAAAGCTCTTTCCATTCCGGAACATGTTCAAGAACCTCGAAAGAAGTGACGAGGTCGTAATAATTATTGAGTTCGCTGGAATTTACATCATGTTTGAAGGAAATATTTTTTAGAGGATATGCAGCACGGGAAGATTGTATCCCGCTCTCCGAAAAATCGATGCCAAGAACTTTTGCATCCGGCAGTTTTTCCGCAAGATACGCCGTTGTTGTTCCTTCTCCTGAACCAACATCAAGAACGGTCTTGATTCTCGTCGCATCTATCTTTCGTAAAAGATCCCCGATCAATGTGCGAAGCCAGCGGCTTGCCGGTCCATATATTTTCATTTCGACCCAATTTTTCCAATTTTTATCGTAAATTTCTCTATTATTAAATTTATTCATCCTGTTTATTTTTCAAAAATAAAAATTGATTACATCCCGTAGGAACATTAGCGGGAATATATTTTACGCAACTAAATCCATATTGCTCAATAGTGTCTTTAGTTTCTTGCACAGACTGATATTCATACGGATACCCGCCAACCCAATCTATTACATCATAATAAAAATCCATTCCGCGGGATTGTTTTTTAGGATTCCTTCTTGTGACGACAAATTTTGCTATCCATATAACTGGATAAAAAATTTTTATCATTATTTTTCGAATGATGCCAGGAGATTTACCGTAAAGCCACTTAATGAAAAGCCAAATTCTACTACTCCAATGTTTATTGTATAATGCGATTATTAAATAACCACTTTTGTCTACCAATTTGCAGGAGTTTTCTATCGCCTTCTTAAGGTCGCCGGTATGATGCAAAACCCCCCAAGAATAAACTATTTCGTATTTACCGTTATATAGAGGCGAGCTTAATTTTATTTTTTCTATTACCGCATCATCCAGTATTGAACCTACTACTATTGGGATTTGTTTTCCTCTTATAGAGGAAAAAAATTTTCTATTACGGTTCAAAATATCTTCACATTTAGGATTGATATCACAACCCACTGTTTTTGCTCCCAATTTTGTTGCAATCAATAAACTTAGCCCTTGCCCGAAACCGATATCAAGAAATGCTTTGCCACTTAAATTAACACCATTAATTAAATACTTAAGGTCTTTCTCCGCTTGTTTTATTTTGTCGCTAGATAAGGAATGCTCAGAAAAATTCTTCCAATTTTCTCCGAAATCAAACTGTGAGGTTGTTGTTTTAGTATTTATTTTACTTTTTGACATATATTGATATATTCTTCAAATACTGTTTTCCAGTTGAATCTCTTCATTTTTTTAAAAGATGCTTTATTGATCTTCTCTTGCAGTTCTTTATTATTCATTAATCGTTCAATCAATGTAGGAAGTTCTTCCTAACACTTGTAGAGAAACCCATTTACCTCATTCTTTACTAACTCATTATTTCCTTTTTATGTCAGTTGCCACTATCGGCAAACCTGATGACATGGCTTCAAGTATGACATTAGGCATGCCTTCATCAAAAGACGGAAAAACAATTAATTCAAGCTCAAGTAGGACGGGGGGCTATGTTGTGAGAACGATTACATTATTTCCCAGCTTAGCCATCTCTTGAGCGATATTTTTTTAGTCGCGTTTCCGGCGCCACACCATAGTGGTGAAAATTCATAGTTAATGAGGAAAAGTTTCATGGTTCCTATGCTGCTCTTTCTCTACCAGATTTCCAAGAAAATTAAAAATGAAACTTCTTGTATATAATGTGCATCACTAAAATTTTTTAATGTGTTTAATCAAAGTAAAAATTTTAGAGACTCGGAATTAATTTTAATTAACAACCCAATAGCTCAAGCAGGCGCCACTCGCAACAGGGTTTTTGTCTGACTGGATGGTAAAACTCGTACCGGTGGTTCTGGCGGTCACCATGTAGGTACGACCCGCCGCTGTGTTGCAAGTAACACCGAGCCGCGTACCGAGAGAGGAGTCCTCGGTAACAAGTATCTGGCTGTTTGCCGTCACTGCCGTGGTATTTACCACCAGCGTAGACCCCCCTGCCGGAAGGACAACACTTCCAGCCGGAGCCGAACCGCAATCCGCTGGCACTACTATTGAGCTACAATTTGAAGCAGTACTAAGTGAGCTTAAATTAGCAGGGCCTGCAATAAGAGAACCTAAAATTGTCGTTGTAACACCGGTACGGCCAATTTTAACTGAGTTGGCAGTCGTAGAACCAATAGAAAGTACCCCGACGGTTTGAGTATCCAATCCGAGACTGTCAGGAACGATATTAATTAAGTTCGCAATAATATCTCCATTTACATGAAGGGTGGCCGTCGGTGTATCTGTCCCAACCCCTATCTTGCTATTTATAATCATGTTCTGACCAGCACGCCCGAAATTCATAGTGGTAGCATTGGTTGTACCGAAATTAAGCATGCCGTTAGTTACGGAGTCAATGAGTGAGCCGATTTGCAGAAAAAAATTACCGCTTACGAGAGTAGTATTAAACCCATCATCGGAGAAAAGGGCATTGCCGATAGTTGTAGTGCTTGTTGTAAATTTCGCCAGACGGTTTATTGTTCCAGAACCAAATATTGATGGTGGAGGAACAATACACTCTGTTAGAGAAAATTGAGAATTACACACCCAAAATTGTGCAGAGGACAACGCAATACTCTGGCAACCTGAGAAACTCACGGATGAAGAACAATCATTGATGTTAGCAATTTCGAATACAGTGTAAGCTCCGTTGGTAAAATTAGATACGCCGACAACCCATGGAGAAAATGCATTGTATAAATAATTCCCTCCGGTAGGGTAAGCAACCATATTGCCAGAATTGGTTATAGCGCGAAGCTGGGTCGGTGAATCTAAAGAGAGTGTTGTACTGGCAAACGCAGATAAAGGAATAATGAGAAAAACGCTCAGAATAAAAACCTTTCTTATTAAAAAACTAGGGTAAAATATACTCATAAGCGATAAATTAAGTGAATAATTTGAATAATTTATAACTGTTAAATTATAACACGAAATAATATATATTAAAAAACATATATTTTCTTGACTTAATTTTATAACTACATCCCACACTAACACTGCATATGATATATATCGGGATGTTTATGATTATTTATTTTTTGAGCATCAGGTTTACTCATGACAGAAGTTTTTCGTACGATTCGGCAACTTTGCGCCAGCTATAGTCTAGACTTATTTTTCTTGATTCAGGACCCATATCAATCAACGCGCCCTTGTTTTCAATACATTTTTTCAGTATAGGCGTTAGCTCCTCTTGCCTTTTATACAGAAACCCATTTACCTCATTCTTTACTAACTCATTATTTCCTTTTATGTCAGTTGCCACTATCGGCAAACCTGATGACATGGCTTCAAGTATGACATTAGGCATGCCTTCATCAAAAGACGGCAAGGCAAAAAGATTTGCTTCGCGATATAGCTCCGGTAATTTATCTCTAGACACCCAGCCGAGAAAGTGGGCTTGCGAACTGAGACCAAGCGCTTTTGTTTCTGATTCAAGTTTCCCGCGAAGCGGCCCGTCACCGGCTATATTTAAAATAAATGTTTTGCCTTCCTCCTTCAGCTTTGCACAAGATTTAAGCAAATGAGTTACGCCTTTCTGCTCAACTAAACGCCCGGCAAAAAGGATAGTGAATGGACCGACTTTTGGAGCTGGGCGTGGGGAGAATAATTCAGTATCCACTCCGTTTGATATCATAAATACATTTTTCCCGAGTGGGCACGCGGTATGCAAAGCAAGCTCGCGAAGCCCTTCGCTATTTGCAACAATAACCGAAGCGTCTTTCCAGATTAATTTCGTAAACGGCATTGTAACAAAGTGCCAAAACCTGAACGCGCTTGGTAAAAATCCAGGAACATCGCCGCCACGAAGTGAGACTATATATGGAACACCAAATTTTTTCTTGAGGTAACGCGCTATGAGTCCTGATGGAATAGCAAAAAAAGCGACGGTGGCGTTAAACGATTCTTCCTTAGCGAGTCGAGTTGCTTCTTTCCGAGCCAAGCGGACAAAATCAAGCATTTCCATGGGATTTGACCGGTCTAGCCGCGAGCGCATAGAGAGAACGCGTATTATTTCATAACCATCAGTTAACTCGCGTTCTGGGAGACCTGGAAACCATGTGGTTAGAACTACCACATTATTCCCTCGCTTAGCCATCTCTTGAGCGATATTTTTAGTCGCGTTGCCAGCCCCACCCCCTAGCGGAGGAAATTCGTAATTAATAAGTAATAATTTCATTTTTTTCTTCCCCCAAACTTCCACGAGTTTCCGTTTCTCATAATAATGTAAGTACTGTTCTGGTCTATGTACGGAGATCCCGCAAGCCATTTTTCTATGGTCGCACGAGATATATACTTGGTTTGAGGGGTCACCAGCTGATCAAAAGCAACATGGCGAAAAAAAGAAAATTCTCGCCTGGCAATCCAAAGACTATATTCGTAAAGCGGCATTTTTTTGAGAACCGTCAAATTAGTAAAAAAGTTCAAAATTTTAGCATATAAGAAAAAAGGGACGGCAAGGGGCGTAGCAACAATATATTTTGTAAACCACCACGGCATATGAGAAGTTACCTTTCTTATTGGGTCTACAAACAAGCGGACAAAATCATTCCCTTCATAGGCGTACACCCATGCATGAAAACGGCCACCTGATTTAGTATTACGTATTAAAGATTCAAACCCAGCCTTCGGGTCTTTTAAATGATGGATTACTCCGATTGAGTACGCCATATCGAAACCATCACTTTCGTATGAAATTAAATCAGCTTTTAAGACTCCCCAATTCGGGAAACCGGTCAGCGAAAGATTTTTCTTTGCCGATTCAACTGAATCTCCTAAATCAACGCCAACAAGGCGCGCAGGGTTCCATGTGGTCATATGAATCATTAGGCTCCCATTCCCGCAACCGAGCTCAAGTACGTCTTTCCCGAATACGTCGTTCCCCGTGATAGGAGATAGCCAATCTTCAAATTGATCTCGTGTGTATACGGAACCGGCAGGAAGATTATTCCACGATGCCGCGAACGCATCGGCTGTCTTTTGGTCTTTTTGCTGAGAAATTTTTTCCCCCATTTTTATTTATTATGCATACCATTTTTCGTACCACATTTGGAATACCAGGAGAGCCCAAAGCTTTTTTCGATTATCGTATTTTCTGGAAAGGTGGGCATCAATGAGTCCCCGTACATATTGAGGATTGAAAATTCCTTGTTTCTTCAGCCTCTCCTCACTTAAAAGATTCAGAAGCAGTGGTTTTAAATCCCCCATCAGCCATTGCGCAAGAGGGATCCCGAATCCTTTTTTGGAACGGCGCGCAATTCCCTGCGGCAAACGATTTTCCATCAGTTTTTTAAGAATGTACTTTGTGGTAAAGCCGTTCATCTTCCATTCTCGCGGCAGACCAATGGCATATGAAGCAAGTTCGGTGTCAAGAAACGGGGCCCTCACTTCAAGCGAATGATACATGCTGGCCCGGTCTACTTTAACCAAAATATCATCCAAAAGATAGGTCCGCATATAGAGGTATGAAAGTTCGTTATACTGGTCGATATAGCGCTTCCCTGAAATCGCGCTGTCAATTGATTCAAATTCGTTCTCCGATGAAACGGTGTCCCATACTTTTGGCGAAAGAAGTTTTTTCCTCTCCTCGCCGCTGAAAGCGCCAAGCCACCGCTGGTTTCTATATCTTGAAGGAAGGGATATGCCGTCAATAAATTTCTTGGCGCGAAAATCAAAACTCATATTTTTGAACGATGTCGGCAGATTATTCACGACTGAAAATATGGTTTTTTTAATTACTTGGGGCAAAAAATTGTAATACTCGGCGGCGCGATGGGCAAGAAAAGTGTCGTATCCCATTAAAAGTTCATCGCCGCCGTCCCCCCCTAAAGCCACGGTTACGCCGTGTCTGGTAAAGCGGGAAAGGAGATAAGTTGGAATAATAGAAGCATCCGCAAGCGGCTCGTCAAGCAAGCTAAAGATTTCTGGGACAAGAGCGGAAGCATCTTTAGCCGAAAGAATTTCCTCGCGATGGTCGGTCACCAGAAAGTCGGCGACTTGGCGGGCATAGCTTGATTCATCAAAAGAGCCCTCGCGGAAGCCTATGGAAAATGTTTTAAGTTTTTTGTTTTGTGAACGAAGCGCGCGGGCGGCATACCAAGCAATCGTACTTGAATCGATACCGCCGGATAAAAAAACGCCGAGTGGCACGTCGGAAACAAGGCGTTTCTCTACCGCGCTAGAAAGTAGCCCGTCTAGGCGTTGCGCGGCTTCATCAAATGAACCCGTAGCGCCCGCCGAAAAAGAATCGTCCGGAATATCCCAAAATCTTGTTTTCTCAATACTTGAACCGTCATAGACAAGATAGTGCGCCGGCTCAAGTTTAAAAATATTATTGAAAATTGTTTCCGGCGTCGGCACGTATTCAAACTGCAAATATTTATTCAACGCGGAAAAGCTCAACTCCTTCACGGCAGCCGGATGCGCGAGTATCGCCTTCAGTTCCGAGCCGAACAAAAATGTGTCTTTGAAGCGGGCGTAATAAAGCGGCTTCTTGCCGAAACGGTCGCGGACAAGATAGAGTTTTTTGGCGCGCTTGTCATAAAGGGCTATCGCAAACATTCCGTCCAGTTTTGAAAACGCCCGGGCTCCTTCTTCTTCGTAGAGATGGACTATGACTTCCGTATCGGAGTTCCCTACAAAACGATGGCGATTTTCAAGTTCATCGCGCAACTTCTTAAAATTGTAAATTTCGCCGTTGAACGCCACGATTACATTGCCGTCTTCCCCCGACATAGGTTGATGTCCGGACCTGGAAAGGTCAATAATGGAAAGTCTCTTGTGGGCAATGCCAACGTTATTTTCAACGAAATATCCCTCATCGTCTGGCCCTCTGTAGCGTATGGAATCCGCCATACGGCGAAGCGTTGCCTCATCTCCCCTGCCTACATATCCGGCAATTCCACACATGCTTAGAAATTTATTATGCGACGTACTGCATACGGCGTTTTTTCCTGCGATTCGTAATAAACCCGCATCAGAAGTTCGGCGATTACTCCCATAACAATAAGCTGTATCCCGACAATAACGAGCATCGCCGAAAAAAGCGGCAAAGGAGTCGCGGTCAGGGTTTTATATCCGATAACTTTGAAAATTATTGCCGTTGCGGCCACAATAAATCCCAAAAAAAGAGAAATAAAACCAAGGCCCCCGAAAAAATGTATAGGTCGGTTGAGATACCGCGATAAAAATTTAACAACAACAAGGTCAAGAATAACTTTGAATGTACGAGAAATTCCGTACTTGGTGGAACCGAATTTTCGCGCGCGGTGATTGACCACGATTTCCGTAACTTTCCCTCCGTTCCAATTTACATACGCCGGAATAAAACGGTGCATCTCTCCGTAAAGATTTACACCTTGAATCATTTCTTTTTTATAGGCCTTCATTGAACATCCGTAATCGTGAACATGAACGCCGGTCATTAGTCCGATAATCCAATTCGCTATTTTAGACGGGATTTTTCTTGAGAAAAGAGCATCCTGGCGATCTTTACGCCAGCCGGAAACGGCGTCATATCCCTCGCTGATTTTTTTTAAAAACTTGGGAATATCCGCGGGGTCGTTCTGAAGATCAGAATCCATAGGAATTATGATATCTCCGGACGACGCCTTTATTCCGGCGGACATGGCGGCGGTCTGTCCAAAATTATATGCAAAATCTATAACCTTAACTGAATGGTCTTTAGCCGCTATTTTTCCCAGTATATTAAGGCTGTCGTCTTTGGAACCGTCGTTTATAAATATGACTTCGTTGGTTAGCCCGATATCAGAAAGTGTTTTTTTAAGCTCTTCGTACAAAAGGAAAAGGTTCCCGGCTTCGTTATAAACCGGGATGACTATGGAGAGTCCGAAACGCTTATTTGGCTTATTTTGGGCTATAGGACGCGACAAAACCATAGCCAAAGACTAACATGACTCCGCTATAATTCAAGGTTATTCAAGCGCGCGCCGAAAACACAAGCATGAAGGAAAACAACCCCGGGAAAAGACGGTCTAGGAACGCAAAACGCCCGACTGGAATAATGCGAATATCGCGGAAATTTCTCTCAAGCAACCTCTTTAGTTCGGTGCGGGAAAAATGATTTATGTGAGTCGGGTCGGAAAGAGGTGTGCCGTTTTTAGTACCGCGCATATAACGCAGGCGATTTGCTAAGCTGAACGCGTTCGGAACCGACCCGACAAGTATGCCTCCCGACTTGAGCACGCGGTGAATTTTCTCAAAAACAATTTCCGGATAATAGATATGTTCAATGACTTCTGCTGCAACAACCGCATCAAATGATGATAGTGGTAACCCCCAATCTCCATTAAGATCTATTTGTTTGGTTTTTATGCCCAGGCGCGAAGAGGCGCGAGAAAGAGAGGAAGAATCTATGTCTACCCCCAAGACGTCATTGCCAAAACAATACGATGCCGTGAGAGCTCCGTCACGGCAACCAATATCAAGTACGCGCTTCTCCGAGCCAATGAGTTCTTTGAAAAATTCTCCGCGAAAATCTTTTTCCAGCACAAAATCAGTACCGCGACGAGTCACGTGGTGTGTTCTATAAATCTCTTCAAGCGAAGGATGTTTGTTTTCGGTCATGGTTTAGGGTTTTAAGGTTTTAAAAAATTTTGCAAGACCTTCCGCGAATATATCCGCAGAAAATTTATTTTGGGCATATTCCCTGGCGCGCCTCCCCATACTATGGCGTTTTGTCTCATCAAACATAAGATTTTTAATTGCTCTATTAAGTGCCGATACATCCCCTATCGGGACAAGCACGCCGGTTACACCATCTTCTATGTATGAAGCAAGGGCGTTAGTTTTACTCGCTATAACAGCTTTCCCCATGGACATGGCCTCGGCAACGGCAAACGTCCCCATGGAATCATTCGGTGCTTTTTGTTTAAGTTTTAAACCTATGACAACAATTGCCGCTTTTGAATACTGTCGAAGCATTTCGTCGTGGGAGAAATGCTCAACGGAAACGTAGGGTGGCAACGGTTCAAGATTTTTAACCATTTCGCGCTTTGTTGCAAGCTTCACGCGTACACCAAGGCCGGTCGTGGCTTCAATCAAGGTTTTAAAATCACGGCTCGGATCCCTCCCAACTGAAAGGATAAATCGCTCCTCATCAATACTGGCTTGTGGCTTGAAAAACTCCGTATCAATCCCCTCATGAAGAAATTTGATACGACCGCGAAGATGTGGGAAAAGTTTCTCAAGGGCCGAAACTTCTTCTTCAGAAATCGTAATTATGCCGTCTGTTTTAGAAACGGCATAATAAAAGATTTTCTGCCGGAGCGTCCGACGCCCACCTATGGTACCGCTTATGTTGAAATCAAGCATAACCCATTTGAATTTTTTAACCCCAAAAATCGCCTTAATCAAAAGCGGTCCGTATGCTGTAGAGCTGAATACGATGTCGTATTTAAAAAATAAGGGGAAAAGCGGAAGATGAACCCAAAAAATATTAAATACGAAACGTCGTAAAAAAAGAGCAAACCAGAGAGGAACAAATTGCTCAATTTCCAAAAAATCTGTTTCAATTCCGTATTTTCGCAGGCGGAGCATACCGTAAAAATGATTGTCGTGGCCTTTGCCTGAATGGATATTCTCAAGCTCTGAACCGCCAGCTCGAACTTTGTTGAATAAATAAAGAATTTTCATATAACATCGGAGATACTCGTAGTGTTGGAAATTTCCCGCTCCACGAAACGTTCCGCGTTGATAAGCATGGCCTCGCGTTCACGACTCGGCGTTATGCAAAATTTTATTTTCTCTAATATATCTTCAAATGAGGCATTTGGTTCAATAACTATTCCCCGCTCGTTGCGTCTTCCTAAACTCTCTACTATACCCGGAGCAGTACTGCCAATAGCGGGAACACCCATATACATTGCCTCCCAAAACACCAAACCGAGAGCTTCCACGTTTGAAAGGAGCATAAATACGTCTGCATCACGGTAATAATCCCAAATATTTTTTCTGTCTACAAATCCGGTAAAAATAACTCTTTTATCTATTCCCAAATACCTTGCTTTTTCCTCAAGCGCACCGCGCAGGCTTCCCTGCCCAAGAATGATAAGAATGTAAGATTGATCCAATTTAGAAAAAACATCAAGAAGCCGTGGGAATCCTTTTTCCATCTCAAGACGCCCTACGGAAAGAATGATTTTCTGGTTTTCAGAAATGCCGTAACGGGAACGAATGCGTCCTTTGGATGAAGCATTTATATGCTTCATGTCACGTTTTATGGTATCAGAAGCGAACACAACAACTTTTTTCCCCGGCAAACCAATGCCGATTATATATGATTTCATCGCCTGATTAATCGTATATCCGACATCAACCAATTTGACAAAGGCCCGTTCGACAAAAAAAGAATAAACGGATTTGATGCGTCCGAAACTGCGTGTGGCGGAATACGCTTGCGGCATATTAGTAAGACACAGAATAAGCTTCGCGCCATAGAAAATCTTAACGATAAATGCGGCAGGGATAAACCCGAAATCATAGACAAGAACAATATCGGGATGAAACCTCGAAATACGAACCATATAAGGGACAGAGATAGTTGACATTAAATCAAGGAAGGGACGGAAAAACTTAAAACGTGTTTTTATATGAATGGTCTCAAAACGTTCATCACGCTTCTTTCGGTATGAAGCCGTAGACCACGAAAAAAAGAAAAAGTTGTGTTTATCAGGCTCAAGCCGGTCACGTTCCAGTTTTTTATAAAACTCTTCCCATCCAGCCTCAAATATATTTCTCCAATCGCAATTGATTATAAGTATATTCTTTTGTTTTTTCTCAGATATTTTCATGTTCCTACTCAAGAAATTAGAGCAATAAATTGTTCTGCAACATTCGGAAGATTATATTTTTCTACATAGTCATGTAAACGATTTCTTTCGATTTCTCTGTCTATAATAAAAGATTTTAAGATAGCCATAACAAAACCCGCAATATCTCCCTCAGATACGACAAAATCCTGATATTCGAGCGGCATTAGTTCGCGCACAACGCCAACATCCGCCGCAACAACCGGAATTCCCATAGCCCATGATTCTAGGATAACCCTTGGGAATCCTTCTTCGCGCGAGGGCATAAGAAAGACATCAGAAACTTCAAAAAGACCGGGGATTTCACTATTTGGGACAGGCCCTAAAAGTTTTACCCGCCCATTAAGGAAAGGGTTCTTATCCGCCAAATTTTTAATGTTTCCTTTTTCAGGTCCTTCTCCGGCGACAGCAATATAAGCATTGTCAACTTTTCCCAAAAGCTTCTCCATAATGGGAATAATCAGGTCCGCTCCCTTTCGCTTGCTTAAGCGATGCGCAAAAAAAATAAGTTTGGCATCTTTGGGAACTCCGATTTTTTTTCTGACTTGGTCCATATTCCCCTTTGGCATAAAACGGCTTAAATCTATCCAGTTCGGCATGATTTTAATTGAATCGCGTTTTATACCGTAAACAGAAGAGTACTTATCGGCCAAAGACGGCGCGCCGGTAACCAAATGGTCTATAAGCTTGTAAGTTATGAGTTCAAAAAATTCCCGGTAAAAAGGACGTTTATATTTCCACGGTTCGCCGCAATTCCAATAAAATACCATGCCGCCGAAAATTTTTGTCACAATAGAAGCGGCGAAGGCGGAACCGAAAGAATAATGAACATAGAAAGTTTTATATCCGCTTAGCCTTATGTAAATAAGGCGCAAAAACACCTCAAAAAAATAGAGCGGTGGGAATGGCAAAATTGCTTTTGATACCCTCTTACACCCCATTGACTCCGGCGGTGTATCCCCTTTTTCTACAAAAAGCCATATATCAATGTCTTTTGATATGACCTTCAAAAAATCATGAACGTGCGCAAAGTGGGTAGCATCGCGCGAATCATATTTTGGCAAAATGTAGCAGAGTTTTTTCATTTTTATTTTGATGAGAGTTTTATCCACATAGACTTATACAGTTCTAGATAAGAATCTTTGTCTTCAGTCAGAGTTTTAAGCGTGTCCGCCATGGCGGAGCGTTTGATGTTTTTTCTGAATTCCGGGTCGGTTATAGAGCGAGATATTTTCTCCGCGAGACACTTTTTGTTTCCCGGCTCACATACAAGCGCGTTTTCGCCATCCTTTAATATTTCCCCGACAATGCCTGCGTCCGTTGTAACTATGGGGCATCCGGAAAGCGCGGCTTCAATAAGGGAAAGGCCGTATCCCTCATAATCAGAAGTTGTAAGATAAAGGTCGGCGGTCTTACAATAAGAAATAACGTCTTTTACTTCGCCCTCAAAAACGACATTGTTTTCCAGTTTTAAGTTTTTAGTTTTCAGTTTTAAGTCGGATTCCAAAGAACCGCTTCCGGCGATTACAAAACCGACATTTGGATAGTTATTGGTGACAATCTTTAACGCGTCTAAGGCAAGTGCTATGTTTTTTTCCGGCTCCAAGCGCGCGGCGGCAAACACTATAAATTTAAATTGCGGGTATTTCGCGTGTAAATTGATAGAGGGCTTAGTCTCCATCATTTTTTTAGCGTCCACGTAAATGGGCAGAATAGTGATGGGAACTTGTAACTTGTAACTTGTAACTTGTAACGATTTCTTAATACGTTCGGATACAACTCGGATGCCGCCGGCGCGTGGCAGTAAAAATCGCGCCAATAAAACTCGCATTCTGTTTAAAAAATTTCCTTTGACGAAATAAGGGTTTAAAAAGTCAGTATGTATCTGAAGCTCAAGTTTTGCGCCGATTCTGCGCGCGACGCGCCAGGCCAAAAATCCGGTCTCAAACGGGTCCTGCGCCGTTACGATATCGGCTTTTATTCTTACTCCTATTGACAATAATGACAGGCGCGAAAAAAACTTATTGATTGAAGCAGTCGGATAAACGAAAACATTCGGACCGATTTTTATTTTTTCCTTAGAACCACCCAAAGAAGCCACAATAATATTAAGCTCATCGCAAATAGTTCCATAATCAAGCATCCGCGAACGCACCACACCGCCCTCTTCAAGAATTTTCACGTCGGTTGAAATTATAAGTACTTTCATGCAATTAAAGAAAGGGTTCTTATTGTCTCCGCTACCATGCGCGCGCTTGTGAAAGTGGCGACTGTTTCCTTGGCGCCCTGTGAAAGCCGAAACGCGAGGTCGTCGTCCACGAGAACTCGTTCAATGGCATTAACGAGGGCATCTCTGTCGTCAGGTTCAACAAGCAAGCCGTTTTCTTCATTCCTTATGATTTCCGGATTACCTCCCGCATTTGTAGTCACAATCGGCGTGCCAATCGCCATCACTTCAAGCAACTGATGGGAAAACCCTTCATAGGAGGTATTGAGGGCGAATACCGAAGCGCTGCGTATGTATTTAAAAAGTTTTTCGCGCGACAAACTGCCGACCAAGAAAACCGACGATTCAAGACTCATTTCCCTTATTGAGCGTTCAAGCATGGCGCGGTCAGGCCCGTCGCCCGCAATAATTAACTTAACATCCGGAAAATGTTTAAGAAGCGGCGGCATGACCGCCATGAGAGTTACGAATCCCTTCCACGGAACAAGGCGCCCGGCGCTAACGATTATTTTCTCCGTTTTTGTTTCTTCTTTTGCTTTTTCTACGGTTCCGTCAAATGAATTGTAAATTACGTAAATTTTATCTCGCGAGACACCCCAGTAACCGACAATTTTTTTGAGATACTTTGACGGAACAATAATAATGTCGGCGCGGCGCGCCACGAAAGACTCAACCGCCTGAAGCAGCCGCACAAAAATCGGGTGGTATCCGGGTGACGCCCAAAAATCGTCCAAAAGATCGGTAACGCCGAAACGCGCCGCTCCCTGCTCCCAGGCATAATCCCCGACGATTTTAAGAGCAAATTTAACGCGCAGAATCCGCGCGGCCAAAAACGCCGGCAGACCGACGGAAACCGGGTCCTGGGCGAAAATCAAATCCGCATCGCGGCCGCGGGCAAGAACAAGGAAAAGATAAGCGAGGTGCCGAATTACTTTAGGCATAGACCGCACCTCTCCGAACGAAAGCACGGAAACCGAGATGTCGTGCTTAGGCAGTTCGTCATGGAGAATTTTGCTGTAAGTCGCCGGTCCGCCGATATCCGGAGGATATATGCCGGTGGCAATTAGAATTTTTTTAATTTGCATGTGAGAATACTTTATCAAAAACTTTTTCTTTCATGTCGCGGGCAATATGGTTCCAGTCGTACTTGGCAAATACCATCTTACGGGCGTTGTTTACAATCTCCTTAGTGGTCTTTTTGTCGCTTAAATAAATTTCAACCGCCCGGGCGATTCCTTTCGGGTCTCGCGGATTGACCGCGCGGCCTGTCGGCGCTTTATCGGGATTGCGCTCCGGGTCAAACAGAAAATCGGCAATACCGCCTTCTTGGGTGGCAATAACAGGAAGTCCCGCCGCCATGGCTTCAATAAAAGAAATCCCAAACCCTTCGGAGAGCGACGGGCGGATGAAAATATCGGAAGACTGCAAATAAACCGGCATTTCAGCCCGGTTCATCTCTCCCAAAAACCTGACCCTATTTACAACCTTAAGCTTCTCTGCGAGCCCGTGGAGCATTGCTTCATCGGGGCCAATGCCAATTATTATAAAATGTATGTTTGAAGGAAGGTAAGCAAGGGCTTTAATTACATCGTCGCAGGCGTTTTTTTTCACAAGGCGCGAAGTGGTCACCAGATAAACATTTCCTTCTTTCTTGGCGAGATGCTCGCGCGCTAAATCCAATCTATTTTTAGTAACCGGCTGAGAAAAATATTTACTGTCAACTCCCTGGGGAACAACGAGCAGGTGGCCTCCGTACCCTTCGCTTTTGGCCCAGTTTGCCAGATAATTTGAAATGGTCTGGATAAAATCCGCTTTGGTGAAAATTTTTCTGAATAACGGGTAAACGAATTTCACCCGGCTTCTTATGTAATCAATCGGGTCTCCTTCTTGAAGGGTTAATAGATATTTAACTTTTGGGTGAGTCAGTTTGAAAAACAGGCCGGCAAAAGCCGAATATGTAGCCATCATGTTCCAAATGCCGTCAAAACCATATTTCCTGTGCAATAAAACCGCCTTTAGAAAGCCAGTAAACGGAAAAAAATATTTATTTAAAAAAAGCGGTAATTTACCCAAATCGTTAATCGCCGCGTTCCTTTTGGCAAAACCGATACGATGTACATGCACATTGCCAATCTTTTCTTCACGCGGAAGACGCGAATTAAAGCGAAGAGTAATCATATGGAATTCATAATCGGCAGGCAAAATACGGTCGGTGATTTCTTTAATGGCCACCTCCGCCCCGCCGATATAATTCGGATAGTAAGTAAGTGAAAATATTATGATTTTTTTCATGAATGGCGAGACTTAACTATATCGCGTATATATTCGTCAATATTTCTCTTTGGCTTCCAACCCAATTCTTCTGATTTTGAGACGTCAATTGTTGAGCTCATACGGTTCCCCGGCCGCTCCGGCAACATTGTTATTTTCGTTCCGAAAAACTGCGCGAGTTCCAGAATGGAATAATCTTTACCGTTACCCAAACCGAAATCATCTCCTTCCCCATTTTCCCCAACCAAAATTAGGCCATCAACAATATCATCAACGTGAGTAAAATTTCTTTTTTGCGTTCCCGGAGAAACCACGGAAAGTGGTTCGCCATTCAAATACTTATTGCGAAAAATTTCAACTACAGTCCCGTATGAACCGGCTCGCTCTCCGGGTCCGTAAACATTGTAAAAATAAGTGATGGCATGGGGAAGGCCGTACCAAGCGCTGTAATTGCGCACAAGTTCGGTATTACTTGCCTTAGTCCAGGCGTAAGGGCTTTGATCGCGCCCCAATCCACCATCGCCGAATTTTGTGGAAGAACCGGCATACACCAATTTTGTTTTACGCTTACGCCAAAATTCAAGAACCCCGAATGTTCCCGCTGAATTTAAATCCCAAACCAATCCCGGTTCTTTCAGACTGATTTCAACGCGAGAATATTCCCCAAGATGGTAAATTAAATGGGGATTTTCCGGCACATGCTTTTCTATGTCTTTGGTGTGCCCATCGCGGTATTCAACTCCCGAAACGTGGTTGTCTTTCGAGCCGGTAAAATAATTATCAAGCGAAATAACTTTGTGGCCATCTTTAACCAAACGTTCGCACAAATGCGAGCCGATAAACCCCGCCCCACCAGTTACAAGAATGGTCTTCTTTTTTGAATCCATAGGGTTTAAGTAATCTATCTTACACTCACTATTAAATCAATAAATTAACCGCCCAGCCCTAGGCTGGTCCGCCTTTGGCGGAAACTACTTTTCTTCAATTATCTTAAAATCACGGGCGTTAAGGGTACTTTTAGTGCCATTATCGTTGCCGCTCTGGCGGGGTGGGAATTTTGCCGCTATAACCCCCATTACGCCGAGGAACGCGAGCGCTCCTACCCCCATAAGCCACGGGGATAGCCCTCCCTCCTTAGGCTCCGGCACGGCAAGCGGCAAGGCGGCCGCCTCCGCTGCCCTGAAATCGCCTACCTTGCTTGTAACCGCCGCCATCGACCGATTGTCACCCTTTGGCGCGGCAGGGCTTAGCGGAACGGGCAAAGCGGAGGAAACGGCAACTTTTCCTTTTTCATAAAGATAAGAAACGGAGCCGTTTGGATAAAGAAGTTCGGCGCGTTCCGAAAGATGCGGTGCAAAACCGAGCGTGCCGGAACTTAAATAAATTTTCTTGCCAGGCGCTATGAACGTGCGCGGCGGAAACGAGAACGTAGTGGTGGCGCCGCGCAAAATCCACGACGAAATGTCCACTTCAAAACCGGAACCGTTTGAAAGTTCAAGCCCGGGCTTAACGGCGCTTCCCAGAGAAGTTATGGCTATTTTTGACTGTTCCACTTTTACCGTTAGTCTGTCCGTTCCGGAAAAATAT